>JBLMWU010000091.1:0-47244 GCA_050257395.1 Gemmatimonadota bacterium
TCTAGAGCCTGCTGAGGTTTGCGATCTGGCACAGCTCCGGCAGCCTTTTGCCGGCCGTGCGGGCGGCGATCCGCACGCCGATCCAGGCCAGTGCGATGCCGTACCCGGCGGCGCAGAGCACGAGCACCGGCATCCGGAGTGCCGCGGGAGCCGAGCGGGTCAAGGCTGCGCCAAGCACCACGGGGCTGATCGCCACCAGCGTGCCGAAAAGGCTGCCGAGAGAGTTGGCGAGCGAATATCCGCCATATCCGGCGGCGGCCCTGGGCGTGGGACTGCCGGCGCGTTTCTCCAGCGGGTAGGCCACGGTGGCGGTGAAGATGTTGCTCATGGCCAGGCCCGCGCCAATCCCGGCGAGATCCACCGCCATGGCCACGAATCCGTCCACGGGATGCTTGGCAACGGCCGCGAGTACGAAGGAGATAGCAGTGAGCAGCGGCACCGCGATTACGCCGAGAGCGAGGTTCTGGCCGGAGAAGTAGGCGCGCAGCGCACGGCGGCCGGTGAGCGCCATCGCCTCGAGGAAGAAGCTTGGCCCGGTCATCGCGATCGAGTTGGCATGGAACGCGGCGATGACCGCGGACCCGACGCCTGCGCTGAGCAACAAGGCGACCAGATACTGCGGTGTCAGGATCGTGTTGACGGCTGTGACGACCATGATGACTGCGGTCATGCCCCAGTAGATGAGCGACAAGGGCTCGCGGCGCTGGTAGATCCAGAACCGGGCGGCCACCGTGCCTATCAGGCCGTAACGCGCCAACGGCAGCGCCGCACCGTGCACCGCCGAGGACTGCGTAGTGGTGTCCACCGTCACCAGGGCGCGGCTGAGGGACCTCATCCACAGCCCGCCGAGCACAGCGATGACCGAGCCAAGCAGCGCCAGGCGCAGCAACGCCGCGGTGGGGTGGCCGCTCGACGCGTCCTGGATCGCGTGCGCGGCCAGGCCCGGCGGTGTCCAGCGCATCCACGCGTCGACACCAGCGAAGCTCGCCGGGGTCAGCTTGCCCTGGGTGATCAGCTTCGGCGCCGCCAGGGTGAAGAACTCGTACAGGGCGAAGATCGGCAACACAAGGAGGACGGCGAGGTCCTTGCCGCGGCGGGAGCGCAGCAGCCGGGCCAGGCTGGTGGTCACGAACCGGGCCAGCGTGATGCAGAACAGCACTTCCAGCGGCACCGCGACCAGCGCGATCAGCAGGCCAAACGCGCCGTGGGCCAGCCCGACGGTGACCCCGAGCAGGCCGAGCAGGTTGGCCGCGGGCCAGGCGCCGGTGGCCGAGGCGGCCAGCAGCCCCACGGCGAGCGGGCGGGTGCGCAGCGGGTAGAGGGCCAGCGTGGCGGGGTCCAGGGTGCCGTCGAGCCCGAAGAAGACCAGCGGCACGGTCAGCCAGCCGAGCGCGAACACCGTGAACACGAACGTGGTCATGTCCGCCGCGCCGTCCTGGCCGCGCAGCGCGGCCAGAACAGCGAAGGTTCCGGCCGCGACCAGCACGGCAAAGACCGCGCTAACGACAAAACCGACCTTGGCCCCGGTGGACGCGCGCAGCGCGTTGCGCAGCAGGCGCAGCTTCAGCTGGACGAGGAGCCAAGCCATGACAGTCCCTCCTCGCCAGTCGCCTTCGGGCCGACCAGGTCGATGAACGCCTGCTGCAGCGTCTTGCCGCCCCGCACCTGGTCGACGGTGCCGGTGGCGGCGATCCGGCCCTCATTGATGATGGAGACGTGGTCGCAGACCTGCTCGACCAGTTCCATCACATGGCTGGAGAACAGCACAGTCGAGCCGGAGCGGACGAACCGGGTCAGCAGCCGGCGGATCACATCGGCGGAGACCGGGTCGACGCCTTCCAGCGGCTCGTCCAGGAACAGCACCGACGGGTTGTGGATCAGTGCGCAGCCGAGCGTGGCCTTCTTGCGCATGCCGGTGGAATAGTCGGCGACCAGCCGTTTGGCGTCCGCCGTCAAGTCCAGCACATCCAGCAACTGAGCGGCCCGGGACCGCGCCTCGGCGGTGGCCAGGCCGCGCAGCCGTCCCGCGTATTCCAGTACTTCCTCACCACTCAGCCGCTCGAACAGGCGGGCCTCGTCAGGGACCACCCCGATGATGGCCTTGGCGGCCGCCGGGTCGTCCCACACGTCCAGGCCGTTGACCACGATCCGGCCGGTATCCGGCCGCAGCAGGCCGGTCATCATCGACAGGGACGTGGTCTTCCCCGCGCCGTTCGGGCCGACCAGCCCGGCGAAGGAGCCAGCCGCGATCTCCAGATCGATCCCGGCGACCGCCTCCTTCTTGCCGAAACTCTTGCGCAGCCCGCCGACCTCGATGGCCAGGTCACCCATGTCTGCCTCCAACTGCTGGTTACCGGCCCACCGTGCCGGGGAGCCTGCCGGTGCCCCCGAGCCTGGAGACGATGATCAGCGGATGCTCGGCCTTCGACAGCGTGACGCCTGGACTGGCGATCAAATAGCCGATGGCGGCCAGGCCCGCCGGGGTCGCCGCCAGCAGCGTCCCGCCGCGTCATCCGACATACCCATGCAAAACGTCGGCTTTCGCGGTGCCCAGGGACGAATGTCCCAGCCTTGGTCCTAGCCCTCGCGCACTTTTCATCGGGGCGATCTCAGCGACATTCATCCCCGGCCTGGATGCTGGCAGCCCAGGTCGCCATCAACCTCGCCCTCGCCATAGCCGCACTGGTCATCCTCGTGGTAGCCGGCACCGTGGCCTTCGGCCTGGGCGCACCGCGAGAACCGGGCGGGTTCACGCTGGCGCTGGCGCTGAGCACCACTGCCCTGTTTGCCATCGGGCTGTGGATCTCGGCCATTGCCCGATCCCAGAATGTCGCCAATGCGATCGGCCAGTTGATGTTGTGGCCGATGCTGTTCCTCGCCGGCCTGTTCGTCCCCCGGCCGCAACTGCTGCGCGGATGGGAAGGTGCCGAGTGACCCGGGGTGCACGAAGGGGCCTTGCGAAGCAATGAGCGACGTGGTGGCGCTGATCAGCCTCCGGGATTGGTCACGTCACCGTTGCGGTGTGGTGCGCGGCGACCGCCTGTTCGACTGCGCTAGCGGGGCTGCCGCGGTAGGCCGGGCCGTGGCCGGGGAGGACCACGTCAGCCGGAAGGCCGGCCAGCGCTTGCAGCGAGGCCAGGGCGGTGGCCTCGTCATGGTTGAACATTGCCGGAAGCAGTTGCGGGCCGGTGAACCGCCCGGTCGCGTGCTGGGTCATGAGCGCATCGCCGGCGATGAGCGCGCCGCGGTCCGGGAGGTGGAAGGCGCAGTGCCCGGTGGTGTGACCAGGGGTTGGGACCGGTACCAGGTGCCCCGGCACGTCCAGAGGCACGGCTGCTGCCGCGAAGGCTTCCACCTGGCTGAGCCGCTCGATGTGCTCCGCGCCCGCGCGGGCCGCCCGCAGCGCCCATAGCAGTACCTGCGGCCGCCAGGCGGCTCGCAGGATCTGCAGGAGCGAGACCTGCTCGATGATCTTGCCGCGGGCATGCGGGACCTCTGCGTCCAGTACCCGTACTGGGATACCCAGGTCGGCTCGCAGGCGCTCGGACGCGCCGATGTGGTCGGGATGCGCGTGCGTCAGCACGACGGCCTTCACATCCCCCGGGGTCCGCCCGATCCGCTCCAGCGAGGACAATACCTGCGGCAAATCGCGCGGGTACCCGGCATCGACCAGCGTCACGCCGCCCTCGCCGGCGACCAGGACCCAGTTGACATCGGTTCCCCGGACCAGCCATACGCCGTCGGCAGCCTGATCCATTGTCGCTGCCATCACCCTCCACCAGCACTGCGTCGTTTTACCTCGGCCCTACCCAAGCCATCTCCTCCAATCACCACACAAAGGCGTTGACTGGGCCGGCTATCGCGGATTTCTGGCAGGGCGCAGGCCCATCGCTGGACGGGCTTGGACCGTCCGCCCGCTCCTGCGGATCACGTGGCCAGCCAGCTTGGCGTGGGGGTCGGCGTGCCCAGAAGAGGGTGTGGCCGCCGTCTCCTTCCGGGACGAACGCTTCCGCGGTGATCTCCAGGTGGGCTTCCTCGATCCACGAACGGTAGGTGGCGGCGTCGGCGTGGCTCCACCACATCGGGGCGGGGCCGCCGAGCCAGTTGTCCTCGGTGCCAGTCCACGCCCGGTGGCCGACGGTGACCAGCAGCCAGCCCGCTGGGCGCAGCCAGCTCGCGGCACGCCGCAGCAACCGCGGCTGGGCGTCCAGCGGCATGTGGATCAGGGCGTACAGGCAGACGATGGCGTCGAACGACCCAGGCGGGAAGTGGGCCCTGGTGGCGTCAGCGTGAACAAAGGTGGCCGCCGGCGCCAGGCGGCGCGCCCGCTCGATCTGGACCTCGCTGATATCGACACCGGTCACCTGGTAGCCGGACGCGGTCAGGGACCGGGCGACCGGGACTCCGCACCCGCACCCGAGATCAAGCAACGCTCCGCCGGCGGGCAGGCGCGCCTTCAGCTCGGCGAGCCACGGCGCATAATGATCATCTCCAGCATCGTCGGCCCGGTAGTGATACGACAGGGCGTTGTAACCGCGGCGCACCAGCTCACTTTCCTTGCCTGCGGGCATGAAGGGCAGCCTATGACCGCCCCTATTCAACGAACATCCCCTTGGCAGGCAGGGGTGACGACCAGGGCCCGGGTGCGCTGGGTTAGAGCACCTTGGCGATGCCTGGCAGCCGGGTGAGTGCGTACCCGGCCATATAGCAGGCAGCTACTCCGGCGACGGCCACCAGCACGAACTTGATTTCGGGTGCCAGCGCGACGGGAGCGAACAGCACCATGATGGTGGTGAGCACGAGCGGGTGGATGAGATAGGTGGCGTAGGAACCCCGCGCTGCCTTGCCGAGCAGCGGACCGTGACCGGGCAGCCGGCGCCGGACCCAGCAGATGAACCACAGCGACAAGCTGACCGCGACCACGCCGTCCAGGAGCGCGAAGAGTATCGTCGGCCAGCCGGCAGCGGCATTCACCACCGCTGGGACCTCGTCCCGTGCCGCCAGCATCGCGAACAGGGCGACGGTGGCGATGGTGCCTGCCAGGGCCGTCCAGCCCAGCCGCCGGGCCAGCAGCGGCGGCAGGTCGCGCAGCCACCCCGTTTCGCCGGCGTGCACCCCCAGGGCGAACAGCACGGCACCCTGGGGCCACTCACCGAATCTTGCAGTGAAGAACACGCTGGAGTTCCACGGCCACACCTGCCAGACGGCCAGCGAGGCCACGGCGATCGTCAGGGCGGCGGCGGCAAGCAGGAGCCCGGGCCGGGCCGGGCGCCGTGACTGCGCTGCAGGGCGGCGCCACCGCAGCACGGCATACACCAGGGAGAAGACAAGCAGCGCCACGACGAACCACATGACGCTGAACTCGGTGGTGCGCAGGGCGGCGGCGAAGCTCGTCCGCACCTGATTAGGGCCGAGGTGGCCGACATAGTCGGCCAGCGGCTGAATGAGGAGCATGAAGGCGAGCAGCGGCACGCCCAGGCGCAGAAGCCTGCTGCGGGCGAAGCCGCCCGGACCCCGGCGGGCCAGGGACTGCGGCGCGAACCAGCCGCCCAGCAGGAACAGCGGGCCGAGCCCGAACATGGCAGCGGCTATGACGGGGAAGGACAACAGCGTCGACCACAGCTGCGAGGTCGTTCGCTCGTCGTAGTACCAATCGACGAAGCTCATGAGGTAGCAGGTGGCGGTATGCGCAACAATGACGCCGGCGACCACGAGCACCCGCAGGTTATCGGCCCACAACTCTCGCGGCCGGCTCTCGACGAGGCTGTCATGCGATGAGGCCATGTCACACCCGAACGGCTCACCTTAAGGATCAGTCAGAGGTGATCCACGCCACAGGGACGAACGTCCCGCCAGACGGCACACACAACGGCCCTGCCCGGGGCCCTGACCGCCCATGACCGGGCGGATGCGGAACTCTGAATGAGCGAGTGGCTGACCGACTTCGCCGCGAGATTGCGGCAGGACCGCGAACGGGCGCGGGCGCGCCGGCTGGCAGTCGGCGAAGCGATCGCTGCCGTGCGCTCGGTCTCGGCGGGCAAAAGCAAGGACGAGGTACGTGAACTGCTCGCGGCCGAACTGCGGACCCGCGACATCACGCCACCGGCTGACCCGATTCTGAGTCACATGGCCGATCGGGTACTCGCGGGCGAAGATGCCTTCACCCAGTTGCGCCTGGCAGGCCGCGGACTCGGCATCCTGGCCGATCTCGGCGTCAAGGCCATTCGCGGCATCAAGGAGCAGGTCCGGGCCGGTGGGCTGAACATCGACCTGGGAGACACCGAGCCCGTCTTCATCCACTTCGACCCTTCCAGGCCCGGCGCCCCGGTAGTGCTCGACACCGACGCCCAGCAGTGGTTCGACGCGAACACCGACCCGCAATCACGACCTGATTTCAGTGAGGTCTTCGTCGTGCTCAGCTGGGCTGAGCTGGGGCGCGATAGCGGGCAGGCCGCGGTCCGAGCTGGCGATCGCCGGGTCGGAGTACTGACCGCCGCCGACGGCGAGGACTTCCGGTCATACCTGGACCAGGGAAGCCAGCAGAACCGACCGGTAGTAACCCAGGCAGCGCTCGAACACACCCCAGAAGCAACCTGGCGGCTGACCGTTTACCGGCCCGGCACCCCGGGGTGATTCGACACGGCAGTCCTCGGCCGGCAGCGACGGATCCACGCCGCCGAGCCTGATGTTCGCCGGGAATAGCCCGGAGGTACCGGTGTTGAGGTACATGCAAACGCATATATCTCAGCGAGGCTATCCGTCGCGCGAGCGCCTGCTGGCGCGGCGGGGAGCGCGGGAGGCACGTGATGCAGTTCGGGATCTTCTCGGTGAGTGACATCACCCGGGATCCGGTGTCGGGCGAGACGCCGAGCGAGGCGGAGCGGATCGAGGCGATCGTGCGGATCGCGCAGAAGGCTGAGGAGGTGGGGCTCGATGTGTTCGCGATCGGCGAGCACCACAACCCGCCGTTCTTCTCCTCCGCGCCGACCACGCTGCTGTCGTTCATCGCGGCGACGACCAACCGGCTGACCGTGTCCACGGCGACGACGCTGATCACCACGAATGACCCGGTGCGGATCGCGGAGGAGTACGCGATGCTGCAGCACCTGGCGAAGGGGCGGGTGGACCTGATGCTGGGGCGCGGGAACACCGCCCCGGTGTATCCGTGGTTCGGCAAGGACATCCGGGCTGGCCTGCCGCTGGCGCTGGAGAACTACAACCTGCTGCACCGGCTCTGGCGCGAGGATGTCGTGGACTGGCGGGGGAAGTACCGCACTCCGCTGCAGGGCTTCACGTCGATCCCGCGGCCGCTGGATGACGTGCCGCCGTTCGTGTGGCACGGCTCGATCCGCACCCCGGAGATCGCCGAGCAGGCGGCCTACTACGGGGACGGGTTCTTCGCCAACAACATCTTCTGGCCCAAGGAGCACTACATGCGGCTGATCGGGTTCTACCGGCAGCGCTACGCTCACTACGGCCACGGCACGGAGCAGCAGGCCATCGTGGGCCTGGGGGGCCAGGCCTACCTCGCCCGCCGGTCGCAGGATGCCATACGGGAGTTCCGCCCCTACTTCAACGAGGCGCCCGTGTACGGGCACGGGCCGTCGCTGGAGGAGTTCACGGACCTGACGCCGCTGTCGGTAGGCAGCCCGGCCGAGGTCATCGACAAGACCCTGACCTTCCGCGAGCACTTCGGCGACTACCAGCGCCAGCTGTTCCTGATGGACCACGCCGGCCTGCCGCTGAAGACAGTGCTGGACCAGCTTGACCTGCTCGGCGAGGAGGTCGTGCCGGTGCTGCGCAAGGAGGTCGCCGCCCGGCAGGACCCGCGGGCGCCCGAGGCCCCCACCCACGCCAGCCTGGTCAAGGCGAAGTACGGGGACCAGCCTCCCCGTCAGCCCCGCCCGAACGCCAACCGCGGCGACAACGTCACCGGCCCGGCTCCCTACCAGGACAGCGCCCCGGAGCAGCAGACCGCCTACCCGGAGCCGTGATGGGTGCCCAGCGAGTGCGCGCCAATGACGCCTGGGAGGCGCTCCTGTCCGCCCACGCCGTGCTGATGAAGCGCTTCGCGGCCGAGGACGTCTGGCGGGGGGAGGTGTCCATGCGGGAGTACGACGTGCTCTACACGCTGTCCAAGTGCGGTGCGCCGGTGCGCATCAGCGAGCTGAACCGTCATGTCCTGCTCAGCCAGCCAGCGCTGTCCCGCCTGGTGGAGCGGCTCGCCGAGCGCGGGCTGATCCAGCGCCAGCCCGACCCTGCCGACGGGCGCGGCGTGCTGCTGTCGCTCACCGGACCCGGGCGGGCGGCGCAGCGCCAGGTCGGGCGCGGGCACGCCCGCAGCGTCGCCCGCGCCCTGACCGCCGCGCTCAGCCCCGGCGAACTGGCGCAGCTGCAGACGCTGTGCCGGAAACTGGCCTGCGAGCCCGCCGCAACCTCCGCGGCCACCCACGACACAAATGAGGTCATCCGCGCATGAACAGCGCTGAGAACCAGCAGCCGTACCGGCTCGTCGTGGTCAGCGCCGGAACCGGCGACCCGTCGGCGACCAGGCTGCTGGCCGACCGCACCGCGGAGCGCGCCGCGGCGCTGGCGGCCGAGCGCGGGATGACGGTGACGGCCAGCGTCATCGATCTGCGCGAGATCTCCGCCGACATCACCACCGCGCTGGTGTCCCAGCTGACCACGCCGGCGCTGCAGCGAGCCGCCAGTGCCCTCGGCGGCGCCGACGGGGTCATCGCCGCCGCCCCGGTCTACAAGGCGGGCCCCAGCGGCCCGTTCACCTCGTTCTTCCACGTCCTGGACAACGACCTTCTCATCGGCAAGCCGGTCGTGCTCGCCGCCACCGCCGGAACGTCCCGGCATGCCCTCGTGGCGGATGACCAGATGCGCCCGCTGTTCGCCTATCTGCGCACCCTTGCCGTGCCGACCTCCCTGTTCGCCGCCCCGGAAGACTGGAGCGACCCCGCCCTGACCGCGCGCATCGACCGGGCCGCGGCCGAGCTCGTGCTGCTCATGGAAAGCGGCTTCGCCCGCCAGATCAGGGACCAGTCCTGGCACCGCTACCAGCACGAGTACGGCAGCGCCGGCGGGACCGAGACCGCGATCAACCTCGACACCAACCTCATGCGGCTCGCCGCCGGAGGATCCGCCGAATGCCCCAGCCAGTGAACCGTGCCGCCGCTGCATGGCGTCCCGTCCACCCCCGCTGAGCTGGCAGAACGTCCGGTCCTGGGTCAGCACGGGGCTGGCAGCCCGCCGCCCGCCGCGGCACGGAAGTTTTAGGTTTGCTTTAGGCAGCGGATGACTGGGCATAACCGGCCCCATGCCAGCAGCTGCCGGAGCCCATCGGGACGCCAGATGCTCTCTTCCTGACCGGACGGGCCGCCAGGGCGGTCCTCCGGGCCAGAGCGGGCGGAACTGCCATGCCCGGCGCTAGCGTCCGGGTGCTCTACGTGCTGGGCATCTACCACAGCGGGACCACGCTGCTCGGCAACCTGGCGGGCCAGCTCAACGGTTACTTCTCCGTGGGAGAGCTGCGGACCATCTGGAAGAAGGTCGCGCTCGGCGACCCGCGGTGCGGATGCGGGGACAAGGTCTCGGCCTGCCCAGCCTGGAGCCGGATCCTGCGGTCAGCGCTCGGGGAACAGGACGAATGGCCGGACCGGGCACGGCAGATCTGGCAATGCCAGCAGGAGGCTGTCGGCGAATTCCACACCTGGCTGCGGGTTCCCTCCCTGCTCCGCTGCCGGGCGAGGGAATTGCCAGCGGACGGCCCGGTGACCCGGTATGCCGACGCGCTGAGCGGCCTTTACCGGAGCATAACGGAGGAGACGGGCGCGGACGTGATCGTGGATTCCTCCAAGGAACCGACGGACGCGGCGCTGCTCTTAAGCATGCCCGCGGTGGACGCGTCCTTCGCTCAGATTGTCCGCGATCCACGCGGCACGGTCTATTCCATTTTGCGATTCCGGGGCGGCGGCCAGCCGGTCGCGGAGAGCCGGTGGCGCGAGAGCGCATATGCCGCGCTCAGCTGGTCGGCGGGCAATCTGGCCGGGGCCGCCGTCAGGCGGGCGGCAGATCCCGCCCGCTCGATGTTCCTGCGTTACGAGGATTTCGTTTCCCGGCCCGGCGAGATGATGGAAGCCATGGCGCAGATGGCCGGGAAACCCGCGACGCTGGCACCCTCGCCCGAGCCCGGCACCGTGCTGATGCATCCGACACATACCGTCGGCGGCAATAACAGCCGGTTCCGGACCGGGCCGGTCCCCTTGGGTGAGGACATTGCCTGGCGGTCACAGTGGCATCCGCTTGACCGGAGGATAGTGACCGCCATCTGTGCCCCGCTGCTGCGCCGTTACGGTTACCCCATCGGATCCTGAACGCAGCCATCCGCCAGCGGTCCAGCCCGCCCATTGCGTACTGTGGCGGCAGGCATTCCGGCGAATCGCGGGGGATCGCATGTCTATTCAGTGGCCGAGCGCGGCCGTCAGCAGTGACGATGATCTGGGCAGCCCGGCAGCGGCATTCCTGGTGAAGCTGAATTTACTGGAGAAAGACGGCGAGCTCGATCAGGTCGGCCTTTTCAGGACGCCGCCCAGCCTGCAGGTCATCACCGCCGGCGGAACCGCGCTCAGCAAGGGCAGCGCCGCCGCGGTCGCGTCGCTGGGCGGTGGCGCCGCCGTCTGGGCGGTGGTCAAGGGCTTCTGGACCACCCAGCCGGGGGATCAGTGGCTCGCCTATATCGGCGCGGCGGCACTGACCATAGCGGCCGTCGTGATCGCACTCGCGCTCATCGTCCGTGCGGATGTACAGGCACGAGCCTCCGCGACCGCCGCCCAGTACGCGGCCCGGGCTGAAACCGCTGTGGCGTTCCTGCAGACAACCCAGCAAATCGCCGCCCAGCATTACGTGATCCAGCGAAATGGCACCAATATCTGGCTTGACGTCAAATCCTTCGAAGAGGATCCGGCGCGCGGGGTCGTTGCCGTCATCGACGGCGACCGGGTGCCGCTGCAGGAGATATCCGGTATCGCCCGCCTGGTGAACTGAGCCGCAGCAGGCCCCGGCCCCTCAGCAGGGCCAGGATGCTGGCCGGCTACCCGGGCTGGCCGCCCAGGTAGCTGACGGCCAGCAGCGCGTCGTCCCGGGTCAGGTCCGCTGCGCTGCCGCTCGCCGCCAGCTCGCCGTGGGAGAGCACGTACCCGCGGTCCGCGATCTCCAGCGCCAGGTGCACGTGCTGCTCGACCAGCAGGACCGCGATGCCGTCCCGCTGCGCGAACCCGCGCACCACCGGCAGCAGGCGCTCCACGATGACCGGCGCGAGACCGAGGCTGAGCTCGTCCAGCAGCAGCACCCGCGGCTTGCGCATCAGCGCCCGGGCGATGGCGAGCATCTGCTGCTCACCGCCGGACAGCAGGCCCGCCCGCCGGCCGCGCAGCTCGCGCAGGGCGGGGAAGTGCTCGAAGGCAGCCTCCTGCTCGGCGGGCTGCGGCAGCCCGTCCAGGCGGAAATGCTCCGCCACCGTGAGCCCGAAGAAGATCCCGCGGTCGTGCGGCACGTGCACGACGCCCCGGCGCACCCGGGCGGTGGCGGACACCCCGGCCAGATCGGCGCCGTCCAGCCGCACCGTGCCGGCCATCGGCCTGATCAGGCCCGAGATCGCCCGCAGCGTGGTGGTCTTGCCGGCGCCGTTCGCGCCCAGCAGGGCGACGACCTCCCCGGCGGCCACCGTCAGGGACAGCTCGCGCACCACCGGCGCCCGGTCGTAGCCAGCGCTCAGCCCGGCGAGTTCAAGGGTCGCAGCACCGGTCATCTGGCCGTCCCGCCCGGCTGGCACGCAGCTGTCGTCAACATCGAGTCCGGCAAAGGGATGAACAAAACTGAAGCACATCGTAGAGACAAAATTGTTGACAAGAAAGCCCACGAGGTCTTTGCTGTGTCTCATCGGCGCGGCGGCCGGCCTTGCCAGCTGGCCATTGCCGCACGATGACCTGCCGTTCTCTACCAATTGCCGCGCGCATTCCGGTCACCGCACCAGCGCGCACGAGTCACCGGCGCCCCTGGCCGTACCAGCGTAGGAGGACGATATGAGCAGGCAGACTCGCAGGAGGCTGTTCCGGCTGGCCGCTGCCACGGGGGCCATGCTGGCGGCCGCCGGCTGCGCCAGCGGGAGCGCGGGCTCAGCGGGCGCCAGCGCGCCCGCCAGCCCGGCGGTGAGCGCCGCGCCCGGCACCGGGGGCGCCGGGTCCAAGTCCGTCACCAACTACCTCGCCTACACCGGCGGCAAGGCCGGGAAGGCCGATCCGTCGCTGCCGCCCGTCTACATCGGCTGGATCAACCAGCAGGGCGGCCAGCAGCAGATCGGCCCGCTGGCCACCGCCGGCGCGCAGATGGCCGTCAAGTACATCAACGCGGAGCTCGGCGGCGTGGGCGGGCACCCGGTCGCGCTGAAGACCTGCTTCATCACCGCTGCCGAGGAGGAAGGCACGACCTGCGGGCAGCAGCTCGCGGCCGACAGAGCGGTTTCCGTGATCGACGAGGGCGCGGTGGCCATCGGCATCCAGTCGTTCTACTCGACGATCGGGGGAGCCAAGCCGGTTATCGCCGGGGTGGCCGCCACCCCGGTCGACTCGGTGCAGAAGAACGCGGTGATCCTCTTCGGCGACGTCACCCACGTGCTCGGCCCGTTCGGCACCTATGCCAAGACCGTGCTGCACGCCAAGACCGCCGCCCTGATCTATCCCAACATCGCCGGCATCACCGAGGGCGCCACCGCGATCGCTGCGTCGCTGCAGAAGGCCGGGGTGACGGTCCGGAAGGTCGGCTACGACGAGAGCCAGACCGACCTGATCGGGCCGCTGACCAGCGCGGGCGCGCAAACGGCCGACATGGTCATCCCCTACAGCGAGTCCTCGGGCTGCGTGAACCTCGCCAAGGGCCTCAAGACGCTCGGGATCACCGACGCCAAGAAGATCGTGTCGGCGCCGCTGTGCCTGAACGGCCAGGTCGCCGCCGGGCTGGGCGGGGACTTCCCGATCTGGACCTACGCGATCGCGAGCTCGCTGTTCGGGGACAAGACCGACCCGGGCATGCCCGCCTACATGAAGGTGGCGGCCAAGTACAGCACCCCGGCGGATGAGCCGGACCCGTGGAACATCGTCGCCTTCTCGCAGATCCTGACCACCGTCCGGTTCCTGAACGAGGTCGGCTACGGCCACCTCACCCCGCAGGCGGTGCTGGCCAGGGCCAAGGCGTTCACCGGGCCGGTGGCGCTGGGCGCGCCATCGCTGCAGTGCGGGAAGTACCCGGCCGCGCCGGCGGTCTGCAACGACCGCGCCCAGTACTTCCAGTACCAGGGCAAACACGTCTTCGTGAAGGTCGCGGGCTGGCTGCAGCCGCCGCCGTGAGCCAGCGCCGGGCCCGCGCCGCAGCCGACCGGAAAGCCTGAACCAACGGGAAAAACGTGCAACAGATCCTGCTGTTCGTTCTGCTCGGGCTCGGCTCCGGCGCGCTCATCGCGGCCATCGCCCTCGGCGTGGTGGTGACCTACCGCGGGTCCGGGGTCATCAACCTGGCCACCGGCGGGGTGGCGATGCTGGCCGGGTATGCGTTCTGGTCACTGCGCACGGACGTGCTCGGCGTGCGGCTGGGCACCCTGCCCGCGCTGGTGATCAGCCTGCTGTTCGTGCTGGCCATCGGGGTGGTGATCGAGTTCATCGCCTTCCGGCCGCTGCGCACCGCCGCGCCGCTGGCCAAGCTCGTGTCCTCGCTCGGCGTGCTGCTGGTGGCGCAGGCGGGGATGCTGCTGGCATTCGGCACCACGCAGCAGCCGGAGCCGGTGGTGCTCCCGCAGGTCACGGTGGCGCTGCTGGGCGCGGTCATCCCGGTGGACCGGTTCATCCTCGCGGGCCTGGTGATCGCGGCGGCCGCCGGGCTGGCGGCGCTGTACCGGTGGACCCGGTTCGGGCTGGCGACCCGGGCGGCGTCGGAGAACGAGACCGCCGCCATGCTGTCCGGCCTGTCGCCCGCCGCGGTCTCGCTGGTGAACACGCTGATCGCCTCGCTGATCGCGGGCGGGGTCGGGATCCTGGCCGCCTCGATCACCCAGCTCGACTCCATCACGCTGCCGCTGCAGATCGTGCCGGCCCTGGCCGCGGCGCTGCTGGCCCGGTTCACCTCGTTCGGCATCGCCTGCGCGGCGGGCCTGGGCATCGGCATCCTGGACTCGCTGATCGACTACCTGTCCGCGCAGCCCTGGTTCCCCGCCTCCGGCGGCGCCGCCATCCCGGGCACCCAGGAACTGCTGGCCTTCGGAATCATCATCCTGGCCATGTTCCTGCGCGGGTCGCGGCTGCCCAGCCGCGGGGAGCTGACCGAGCAGCGCCTGCCCGCCGCCCCGCGGACCCGGCACCTGGTCACGACCGCGCTCCCGCTGACGGCCGTGTGCGCGGCCGCGCTGGTGCTGCTGCCCTTCGACTTCCGGGAAGCGCTCGTCACCTCGCTGATCGGCGCGCTGATGGCGCTGTCCCTGGTGGTCATCACCGGGTTCGTGGGCCAGATCTCCGTGGTGCAGCTGGCCCTGGCCGGGGTGGCGGGCTTCACCATCTCGCACCTGGCGGTCAACGCGGGCATCGGCTTCCCGCTCGCCCCGCTCGCGGGCATCGTGGCCGCGGTGGTGCTCGGGCTGCTGACCGCGGTGTCCGCGCTCCGGGTGCGCGGCGTCAGCCTCGCCGTGGTCACCCTGGCGGCCGCGGTGGCCATCACGAACTTCGGTTTCCTCAACACCACCTGGGGCGGCGGCCAGACCGGCTCGCCGGTGCCCGAGCCGCGGCTGGCCGGGGTCGACCTGGGGCCGCGGGCGGGGTTCCGCGGGCTGGACGGCAACCTTCCGAGCCCGGTGTTCGGGTGGGTGGCGCTCGCCGCCACCCTGCTGCTGTGCCTGCTGGTCGGGTTCCTGCGCCGGAACACGCTCGGCCAGCGCATGCTGGCGGTGCGCTCGAACGAGCGGGCCGCGGCCGCCGCGGGGATCAACCCGCGGACGCTCAAGCTGACCGCGTTCGGGATCAGCGCGTTCATCGCCGGGGTGGCGGGCTCCCTGTACGCCTACAACTTCGGCTCGGTCAGCGCCGACCGGTTCGACGCGGTCACCGCGCTCAGCCTGATCGCCTTCGCCTACGCCGGCGGCATCACCCAGATCTCCGGGGCCGTGTTCGCGGGCCTGATCTCAGCCCAGGCGCTGGTCCCGTACGCGCTCGACAAATGGTTCGGCCTCAGCGGCAACTGGTTCCTGCTGTTCGGCGGCGCGATCCTGATCTTCACGGTGATCCGGAACCCGGAGGGCATCGCCGGCGACATCTACAAGCGGACACACCGGCGGGCGCCGGCCCGGGCACCCGGACCCGCCCCGCCGCCCGCGGCCGCCGCCCCGCACGCACCCCGGCCCGGGCTGGCGGGCCGCGCCCCGGTGCTGCGGGTCAGCGGGCTGTCGGTGGCGTTCGGCGGCGTGCGGGCGCTGACCGAGGTTGCGCTGGAGGTGCACGACGGTGAGCTGGTCGGGCTCATCGGGCCCAACGGCGCTGGCAAGACCACCTTCGTGGACTGCATCACCGGGTTCGTGACCGGCAAGGGCAGCGTCCAGCTCGACGGTGCTGATCTGCACGGGCTGCCGCCGTACGAACGGGCCCGCCGCGGGCTGACCCGCACCTGGCAGAGCACCGAGCTCTTCGGCGACCTCGACGTGCGCGAGAACCTGATGGTGGCCGTCGGCGGCCAGGACGGCCGGGCGGCGGGGGCCGCCGGGGCGCGGCGCGTGGCCGGGGAGGCGCTGGCTCTGGTCGGCATGGGCTGGGCCGCCGGCGCCATGCCCGGCCAGCTCTCCGAAGGGCAGCGCAAGCTGGTCGGGGTGGCCCGGGCGCTGACCGGCAACCACCGGGTGGTGTGCCTGGACGAGCCCGCCGCCGGGCTGGACACCCGGGAGAGCCGTGAGCTCGGCCGGTGCCTGCGCGCCCTGGCCGACCGCGGCCAGTCCACACTGCTGATCGACCACGACATGGGGCTGGTGCTGAGCATCTGTGACCGCGTGGTGGTGCTGGAGTTTGGCCGGGTGATCGCCGACGGCGCGCCGGATGCTGTCCGCCGCGACCCGCGGGTCATCGCCGCCTACCTCGGGGGCACGACGCCACCGCCCGCGCCGGCCGATCCTGCGGCTGCCGGGCCCGCCGCCACCGAGGCGGGCCTGTCCCACGACACCATCCTGGAGGAGGGCTGACCATGCCGGACAGCTACCACGCCGATGTCATCGGATCGCTGCTCCGCCCCCGCTACCTGATGGAGGCGCGGGCCGCCCGGGAGCAGGGCCGGCTGGCCGCGGCCGGGTTCAAGCGGATCGAGGACCGGGCGGTCGACCAGGCGATCGCCATGCAGGAGGCGTGCGGCCTGGACGTCATCAGCGACGGGGAGCTGCGGCGATTCTCGTTCCTCGACCAGTTACTGGCCGAGATCGAGGGCGTCACCGAGCAGGAGGGCGCGGCCGTCCGCTTCCACGGCAAGGACCCCGCCGAGGACTGGGACTGGCACCCGCCGGTGACCATCACCGGGAAGATCCGGGCCAAGCGGAAGATGACCATCGAGGAGTTCAGCTACGCCCGCGCCCGGGCGCGGCGCCCGGTGAAGGTGACGCTGCCCAGCCCGCTGGTCCTCTACGGCGCGTGGTCACCCGAGCTGTCCCGGGGCGCCTACACCGACGCCTACGAGATGTTCGCCGACGCCGCGGCCATCATGCGCGAGGAGGCGCAGGCCCTGGCCGACCTCGGCTGCACCTACATCCAGTTCGACTCCCCGGATCTCGGCACGCTGGTGGACCCGGAAAACCGCCAGCTGCGCGAATCGCTGGGCATGCCCACCGAGCGCACGCTCACCGAAGGCGTGGACATCATCAACTCGGTGGCGGACATCCCCGGCGTCACCTTCGGCCTGCACCTGTGCAAGGGCAACTACCAGAGCAAATGGATCGCCACCGGCGGCTACGACGAGATCGCCGGAGCCGTGTTCGGCCGGATGAGCAACATCGACGTGTTCCTGCTCGAATACGACGACGAGCGGTCCGGCTCCTTCGAGCCGCTGGCAGCGGTGCCGGACGACAAGATGGTGATCCTCGGCCTGGTGTCGAGCAAGTTCGCCGAGCTGGAGCCGGCCGGGGTACTGGCATCCCGGGTCAGCGAGGCCGCCCGGTACACCGGCCGGGAGCGGCTGGGCCTGTCCACCCAGTGCGGCTTCTCCCCGGTCTCCATCGGCGCCAACCTCATCAGCGGCGACACCCAGCAGAGCAAGCTCGAACTGGTCGCGGAGGTCGCCCACCAGCTCTGGTGACGAGGGAGGGCGCCGGTCAGGCAGGTTCCCAGCGCCAGCCGTTGTTGTCCTCGCACACGATGGCCTCGCCGTCCCCGGCCACGCCGCTCACACCGTGGTCGCTCGTCCGGCAGAACTCGCCCGGCTCGTAGCAGTTGCCGCCGTTGGTGAGCGGATGGCACGACGTGGCGGGCGCGGACGACGGTGGTGGCGGGGGCGAGGCGGCCGCTGGCGTGCTGATCACGGCGGGCGGCGGCGACAGATAGCGGTGGTACGCGCGGGCCCAGTTGGTCCTGATGGCACGCTGAGCCTTCGCCAGGGTGATCTGCCCGGCGCACACCATGGCGTGCAGCTTGTCCTCCAGGCGGTCTTTCGCATGGGACGCGCGGACCGGCTGGGGCCAGAGATTGCGGATGCCGTTGCTGCCGTCCAGTTCCAGCGGTATCAGATGGTCGATGCGGAACCGGTGGCGCTGCCCGGGCGTGATGCCGTAGCGGGCGAAGACCAGGTCACGAACGGCCAGGCTGGGCCGCGCCGCTTCCAGGGCGGCGCTGACAGCTGGGCAGATAGCCGTCAGGCTGTGGCCCGCCGCGCCGGGGGTCACCGCACCCGGTGGCCTGCCCCATCCTGTTGGTGCCGCCGCGAGCACCGCCGGCTGGGCGGTCTGCGTGGCCACCGGCACCGGCGTTGGCGTCGGTGATGCGGCCGCGACCGCGGACCGGGTGGCCGCAGGCTGGGTGCCAGTGGCCGTGCTGCATCCGGCCGCGGCGACAGCCAGCAGCACCATGACAGGCAAGAGCGTTTTCATGGATCCCCCGTGACCGCGCAATGTCCCCGGAGTGGGACGCACGCCAGGCCGGACTGGTGTACACGCGCCCCGGGCAGCCATTGCCCGGCCGTCTCGTGACTTCGGCAGCAGTCCGGTTCGGTCGTTATGTCAGTGGGGCTCGCCCGCTGTGAGCACCACGTCGTGCCCAACCCCTTCTATGACGCGTAACCTGTGCGCTCGCCTGACGGCGGCCGCTAGGCCGGGCGCCAGATCGTCGGGCCCTGGGGGAACGATCCGCCGGCCTGGGTGAGCATCAGCAGGCAGCGCTCGATGCGCAGCTCGAACAGGGCGTCGGCGCCGAAGCTGGGCCAGAGCTTGCCGTCCCGCTCGGCCAGGACCTGGTCGCGGACGGCCGCGCGCACCGCGGGGTCCGGAACTTCGGCGGCCTGCCCGATGATGGCGAAGCCGTCCTCTTCCCGGGGCGGCGGGCAGGTCTCGCTGTGCAGGGCGTAGCGGCCATCCCGGCGCAGGTCGGCCTGCTTGGGGCCGCCCACGATCAGGACGTGCAGGCCAGCGGCGCTGATGACCGGGCAGACGGGATGCACGCGCGGGCCGCCGTCCGGCCGCACCGTGGCGAGGAATCCCAGGCCGATGCCGGCCTGGTAGAGCTGGGCCCGGCCCGCCGCGGCGAGAGCGGGCTGGCAGCGTGCGAACTCTGTCCAGGTGATCATTCCCGGAGACTACGCAGCTATCACTGACATCATGTGTCAGCGATTCCGCCATAGACTTCCGGGCTGTGCGGGCCGATCGCCTGGTGTCCCTGGTCCTGCTGCTGCAGGCGCGGGGACGCACGGCTGCCCGCGTGCTCGCCGCCGAGCTCGACGTTTCGGTGCGGACCGTCTACCGCGACCTCGAGGCGCTCAGCGCCGCCGGGGTCCCGGTGGTGACGGAACCGGGGCCCGGCGGCGGCTGCCAGCTGCTGGACGACTACCGGTTCCCGCTGCGCGGGCTGCGGCCGGATGAAGCTGAGGCGCTGCTCATTCTCGGGGTGCCGCCCGCCGTCAGCGAGCTGGGGCTCGGCGGGACACTGGCGGCGGCCCAGCGCCGCATCCAGGTCACGGCCGGGGTGAGCGCGGAGACCGCGCTGGTCCATCTGGACATGCCGCGCTGGTTCTCCGGCCAGGAAGAGGTCCCTGAGCTCAGGACCCTGGCTCAGGCCGTGCGGCAGGGGCGGCTCGCGGAGTTCCGTTACCGGGAGGAGAAGCGTTCCCGGATCGCCGGGCCGCTCGGCCTGGTGAACAAGGCCGGGATCTGGTACCTCGTGGCGCGGGCCGGCAGGCCCGGCAGCGACCGGGACATCGCCGTGTTCCGGGCATCGCGGATCAGCCTTGCGCGGGTGCTCTCCCAGCCCGCCGGGCGCCCGGCCGGCTTCGAGCTGGCCGCGTTCTGGGCGCGCTGGTCGGCGGAGTTCGCCGCCACCCGGCCGCAGGTGACAGCGGTCGTGCGGGCGGCGCCGGAGGCGCTGGCCGCCTTTCCCGAGGTGTTCGGCGACGGTGCGCGGGCGGCGATCGCCGCCGCGTCCGGGCCCGATCAGCGTGGCTGGCGGGTGGTCAGGCTCAGCTTCGAGCACGAGACCGCCGCCGCGCACCGGCTGGCCGGCTTCGGGGGAAGCGTGGAAGTCCTGCGGCCTGCCGCCGTCCGCGACCGGCTGGTCGCCACCGCCCGCGCGATCATCGAGCGGTACCGGCACGACGGCGCCGGGGGGTGATCCGCGGGAACCCCGGACGATTCCGCGGGAACCGCGGTGACTCAGGCGCCGCAGGCGCCGGGCCTGGCGCGGGGGCTGCAGTAGGAGATCGGGCCCTGCTTGCCGGCCGCGACCGTGAGGGATCCGGCGGCCGGGGTGAGGGTGACCGTGACCGGGCCGCTCGCCGGCGGGTAGGACGCGTCCAGGACGGTGCCGCGGTAGCGGTCGCCGCTGTGGCCGGTCAGCTGGAACACGGTGACCCCGCCGGGAAAGATCGTGTCGCCGGCGATGGTGTCGCAGGGCGGGCCCTGCTGGCGGGAGCAGAACTGGTACACGCGGTAGCTGGCGATGCCGAGCCCGCCCGCGGTGACGGTCAGGTTCCGGCCGTGCCCGCTCCAGACCCCGGCCAGGGCCGTGTAAGCGGCGGGCTGGGCCGGGCCGCTGCCGTGCCGGGTGGCCTGGCCGTGGCCGATCACCCCGCCTGCCACCTGATAGGAGGCGTGGTAGGTCTGCGTGCTGCCGTCCGTCTGCTCCGCGACCAGCAGCACCTGCACGGTGGCGCCCTGGGTGGCGGTGATGGTGACGTCGTCGTGCGCGGTCTGCGCGAAGCCCCGGACCATCGCCTGGTAACTGGAGCTCAGGTTCCGCCCGCCCAGCTGCCAGGCCCGCGGCCAGTCCTTGTGGTTGACCGCGTCGAAGTACGCCATGACCGTCGCGTCCGGCGTGCCGGGGGTGGCGCCGGCGGACGCGCTGGCCGGGGGAGTGGCGCCGCTGCCGGCGGGCGCCGCGGACCCGCCCGCCGAGCTGGCCGGTGACCCGCTGGCGGTGGCCGGGGGCGGCTGCTGCGAGCCGCCGCTGGCGCAGCCCGCCGCCAGCGCGGCCAGCGCCGCCGCGGCCAGCGCCCGGGCGGCCCAGCCCCGGCCGCGGGACCGTGCCGGTGCCCTCATTCCGCGCCGCCCGGGTGCAGCAGGAACATCCGCGGCTGCTGGCCGCGGCGCCGCAGGTAGTCCGCGTACCCGGGATAGATCTCCAGCAGCCGCGGCCACAGCCGGTCCCAGGAGGCCTGGTCGGCGAGCTCCGCGGTGACCGCGAGCCGCTCCGGCCCGATCTCCGCGGTCGCCGCCGGGTGGGCGAGCAGGTTGCCGGTCCACGCCGGGTGGGCGCTCTGCCCGAAGTTGGTGCCGGTCACCACGAAATCGTCCCCGTCCCGCACGTACACCAGCGGTGTGGTGCGCGGCTGGCCGGACTTCGCCCCTGTCGTGGTCAGCAGCAGCACCGGCAGCCCGTACAGACGCGAGGCTACCCGCCCGCCCGAGCGGCGGATCAGGAACCGGTCCAGCCGGGGGCCGACCCGCCGGTACGCCGCCGCGAACGGCCGGGTCGGCGCCACCGCCCGCAGCAGCGCGGTGAGCGGGGTGCGCCGCAGCCGCTCCTCGTAGGCCGCGACCCGGGCCAGGGCTGCCGCCCGCCCCCCGTCCGCCTGACCACCCATCCCGACCTCCCAGCCACCCGGGCAGCCGGGCAGCGGGGCCCCGGCGCGCTGCCGGTACCTTACGCCCGCCGCCGCCCTGGCGGGCCCGCGCGGCACGCCCGGAGCCGGGCGCCTTCCCCCGCTGGACGGCCTTTCCTAAAATTGTTTACAGTGCTGTCAGCATTTCCGTTTACGTTCAAGGGAATGAGCAGGCCGCCGGGTAATGCAGCGCCCGGCCGGCGTGGCAGCGGGCTGACACCCGGGGGCAACCCGGGTGCACATGGCGGACACAATTGTCTGTCATCCTGTGATCGACGACTTCGACTCGGTTCCGGGACCTCCGCTCCAGCCGGACCTGGTGACACGTGCCGTCGTCCGTAGCGAGAGGACCTGGTTGAATGCGTGAGATCCCGGAGCACCTGCCGGAAACCGTCAGCTTGCTCGACAAGCTCCGGATGGCGATCTTCCACGGCGAGCTCACCCCGGGCCAGCGGCTGGTGGAAACCGAGCTGGCGGGCCGGTACGACACCTCGCGCGGCGCCGTCCGGGAGGCGCTGGTCCTGCTCAGCAACGAAGGGCTGGTGTCGCGGGAGCGCAACCGGGGCGCCTGGGTGCGCCCGGTGTCGCTGGAAGAGGCCATCGAGATCACCGAGTGCCGGGCGGTGCTGGAGGGCCTGTGCGCGGCCAAGGCGGCGGCCGCCGCCACCCGGCAGGACCACCGGGAGCTGAAGGCGATCGCCAAGGCCATGACCGAGGCGGTCAAGAAGAGCGACATCGTCACCTACAACCGCACCAGCCAGGAAGTGCACACCCGGGTGCGGACGCTCGCCCACCAGTCCACCGCCGCCGGCATCCTCGAGCGGCTGCGCTACCAGAGCGTGCGCTACCAGTTCTCGGTGTCGCTGCTGCCCGGCCGGCCCGCCCAGGGCCTCAAGGAGCACCTGGCCATCATCGACGCGGTGATCTCCGGCGACCCGGACGTGGCTGAGCGCACCATGCGCGACCACCTGATGAGCGTCATCGGCGCGCTGCACCAGCTCGCGGAGATCGGCGCCTCACCCATCGCGGCGGCCGCCGCCTGGCGGTAGCCGCCGGCGGCGGGCAGCGGGCACCCGGCCCGCCGCCGGCCGGGCGGCCGCTCAGGCGTTGAGCGCGCCGTCGATCAGGTGCGTGGTGCCGGAGACGTAGGACGCCTCGTCCGACAGCAGCCACACCACCAGGTTCGCCACCTCGGTGGCGGTCCCGTACCGGCCCAGCGGCACCTGGGCCGCGGTCCGCCGGAACACCCCCTCCGGGTCGTCCGGGTCGATCTGGGCGGTCAGGTCGCGGGCCATCCGGGTGTCGATGTGCCCCGGCGCGACGCCGTTGACCCGGATCCCGTACGGCGCGCCTTCCAGCGCCGCGCACCGGGTCAGCCCGGCGACCGCGTGCTTGGACGCCACGTACGGCGAGAACGTCGCGGCGCCGCGGATCGCGGCCATCGACGCGGTGTTGACGATCGCCCCGGACGACTGCTGCTTCATCACCGCCAGCACCGCCCGCAGCCCCATGAACACCCCGCGGGTGTTGACCGCCATCACCCGGTCGAAGTCGGCCACCGACAGCTCGGTCATCGGCGCCATCCGGCCCTCGATGCCGGCGTTGTTGAAGAACAGGTCGATCCGCCCGTGCGCCGCCGCCGCCTCGGCCACGTAGCGGTCGACGTCCGCTTCCTGGCTGACGTCGGCCACCACCGGCAGCGACCCCTCGACGGACCTGGCGGACTCACGGAGCGCGTCCCCGGCCCAGTCGACCATCACCACGCTGGCCCCCTCGGCGGCCAGCCGGGTGGACACCGCCAGCCCGAACCCGGCCGCCGCGCCGGTGACGACCGCGGCCCGGCCGCGCAGCCGCCCGGTCACCGGGCACCGCCGCGCGGGCTGGCCGGGGCGGCCGCCGGGCCGACCGCCCCGGCCAGGATCGCCTCGTGGCGCTGGCGTATCTGGTCGTCCCAGTCATGGTCGGTGAGCAGGTAGGGGGCGTCGCGGCGGACGGCGTCCACCAGCCTGGCCGCCACCTCCGCGGGCGCCATCCCCTGCGCCAGCGTGGCGTGCATCCGCTCCCGCAGCTCCCGGCCTGCCGCGGCGCCCGGGGTCTCCTGCTCGTTGCGCAGGTCAGCGGGCCGGTTCCGGCTGCCGTGGAAGAGGTTGGTGGCGATGATGCCCGGGCACAGCGCGGTCACCCCGATCTGCGCGTCCCGGGCGCGCAGGTCGGCGCGGAGCACCTCGGACAGGGCGAGCACCGCGTGCTTGGTGATGCCGTACATGTTGCCCGCGCTGATCACCGAGGTCATCGAGCAGGTGTTGACGATGTGGGCCGGGCCGCCCTGGCCGAGCATGATCGGCACGAACGTGCGCACCCCGTGCACCACGCTCCAGAAGTTGACGTTGACCGTCCAGGCCCAGTCCCTGTCGGTGGCCTCCCAGATCGGCCCGTCCAGGTAGCCCTCGACGCCGGCGTTGTTGCACAGCAGGTGCACGGCGCCGAACCGGGCCACGGCCGCGTCCGCGAGCTGGCGGACCGAGCCCGGGTCGGACACGTCGGTGCGCACGGCCGCCACCTCGTGCCCGTCCGCGGCCAGCGCGGCGGCGCTGGCGGCCAGCGCGTCCTCCTGGATGTCGGCCGCGACGATCTTCATGCCCTCCTCGGCGAAGCGGCGGGCGAACGCCTTGCCCATGCCGCTGCCCGCGCCGGTGACCACGGCGACACGGCCGGCCAGCTGATCCATGCACCCTCCTTGCTCGTGACTGCGCTCGCGACTGCCTGCCGGTGACTGTGCGGTCCTACTGCCGCTGTCCCGGCCGGGCCAGCACGCGGACGAGGCTGCCGGGGTGCCGCAGCCGGGCCAGGGCGGCCGGGGTCTGCGCCAGGCTGACCCGCTCGCTGATGAGCGCCGTGACCGGCACCCGGCCGCCGGTCACGTGCCCCACCGCGGCCCGGTAGTCGGGATAGCTGAACGCACAGCTGCCCGCCAGCCGCAGCCCGTCGCCCACCAGCTGATCCAGGGGAACGGGGACCTTCTCGGAGGTCAGCGCCACCTCCACGCAGATGCCGCCCGGCTCCAGCACCGCCAGCGCGTCGGCGACCGCGCCAGGGGCGGCCGAGCATTCCAGCACCGCGGCGAACCGGTACCCGCGGCTGGCGGCGTACTCGCGGACGCCGAGCTCGCGGGTGTCGATCACCTCGTCGGCGCCGACAGCCGCGGCGGCGGCCCGGCGGCCAGCGGACCGCCCGGCCACCACGATCCGGCTGACCCCGGCCAGCCGCAGCCCCATGACCACGTTCAGGCCGATCGTGCCGGCCCCGTAGACCAGGACCGTGTCGCCCGGCCCGGTGCCGGCCTGGCCGACCGCGGCCAGGGCGACCGCCAGCGGCTCCGCGTGCGCGCCGAGCTCGACCGGCACCCCGTCCGGCAGCGCCACCAGCTGGTTGTGCGGCACCGCCACGTACTCCGCGTACGCGCCGGGGGCGGTGACGCCGACGTTCGGCGCCGCCTCGCAGCGGAACGGCAGCCCCCGCTGGCAGATGCGGCAGGTGCCGCAGGTCCCCAGCGGGCTCACGGCCACCGGCTGCCCGGTGCGCCAGCCGGTCACGCCGGCGCCGAGGGCGGCGATGCGGCCGCCGAACTCGTGGCCGAGGACCTGCCCTTCCCGGGCCAGCCCGGCCGCGATAGCGTGCACGTCCGACCCGCACAGGCCGCAGGCGTCGACCTCGATGACCACCTGCCCGGGCGCTGGCCGCGGGTCGGGGACGTCGGCGACCTCGCAGCCGCCTGGCACGCAGACAACGGCCTTCATCTGCCACTCTCCTGATACATGACGTAGCGGCTGTTGGGTGCCGAGGAGATCGTCTGGTTATTCATGGGGCACTTGTCAGTGATTATGTGGGCATGAAACCCTTCGGGCAATGATCGGCAGGCAGTGGCCGGCGTGAGCCGGCGGAGAGTGCAGGGACACCGATGGCGGACGGACGGGGCGGGCTGGACCTGGGCAGCATCGAGGCGATCGATGTCCACACGCACGTGCACCGCAGCGCGCATACGCCCGCGGACGCGCAGGCCCGTGAATCGCTGACGGCGATGGCGAGTTATTTCAGGACCGACGCCGCCGCCTACACCGTTGACGAGCTGGCCGCGTACTACCGGGAACGGAACATGGCCGCGGTGACCTTCACCGTGGACGTCGCGGGCGCCCCGAACGACCCCAGCCGCGTCACCAACGAGGAGGTCGCCGAGCGGGCCCGGGCCAACGCGGACGTGATCATCCCGTTCGCCAGCATCGACCCCGCGCGCGGCGCCGAGGGCGTGCGCATGGCCCAGCGGCTGATCGCCGAGCACGGGGTGCGCGGGTTCAAGTTCCACCCGAGCAGCCAGGGCTTCTACCCGAACGACCGGTCCGCCTACCCCCTGTACGAGGTGATCGCGGCGGCCGGGCTGCCCGCGCTGTTCCACACCGGGCAGACCGGGGTCGGCTCCGGCACCCGGGGCGGGGGCGGGATCAGGCTCAAGTACTCCAACCCCATGTACCTGGACGACGTCGCGGTGGACTTCCCGGACATGCCGCTGATCCTCGCCCACCCGTCGTTCCCGTGGCAGGAGGAGGCGCTGGCGGTGGCCCTGCACAAGCCGCAGGCCTACATCGACCTGTCCGGCTGGTCGCCCAAGTACTTCCCGCCGCTGCTGGTCCAGTACGCCAACACGCTGCTCAAGGACAAGGTGCTGTTCGGCACCGACTTCCCGATGCTCACCCCGGAGCGGTGGCTGGCCGATCTGGAGAAGACGGCGATCCGTGACGAGATCAAGCCGGGCCTGTTCAAGGGCAACGCGGCGAAGCTGCTCGGGCTGGGCTGAGGGGCGGGGCTGGCGCATGTATCAGCCGCCCAGGGTCGCGCCGCGGCCTAGCGGGCTGACCGAGCGGGCGTAGACCGACAGCCAGCTGCACCCGGCGGGAGCCTGCAGCGGGGCGAGTTCGGCGCGGCGGCGGGCCAGCTCCTCGTCGCTTACTTCCAGGTCGAGGCGGCGGGTGCCGACGTCGACGCTGATGATGTCGCCGTCGCGGACCAGGCCGAGCGGGCCGCCGGCCGCCCCCTCGGGGCTGACCTCGGCTACGGATATGCCTTTGTTGACCAGGCCGGACATCTGGCCGTCGGTGATCACGGCGACCTGGTCATCGAGCCCGGCGCCGGCCAGGGCGAACACGAACGCCGACGTCAGGCCCATGCCGGGAGAGCCGCGCAGGCCGAGCCCGGTGAGCACGCACACGTGGCCCGGACCTACCTCGCCGGCGCGGACGGCGGCGATGCCTTGCTCGCGGGAGCGGAACACCTTCGCGGGGCCGCGGAACCGGCGCAGGGCGTCGCCGGCGACGGTGCGCTTGGTCACCGCGCCGTCCGGGGCGAGCGAGCCGCGCAGCACCACGATGCCGGGGTGGCGGGCGAGCGGGCGGTCCAGCGGCCGGATCACCTCATCGCCGGCCACCGTGGCACCGGCGATCGCCTCGCCGAGGGTGATCCCCGCGATCGTGTGCTGGGAGCCGTCCACCAGCGGGCCGAGCTGGCGCAGCAGTGCCAGCGCACCGCCGGCCGCCTCGAACTCGGCGATGGTCCGGGGCCCGTTCGGCTTCACCGCGGCCAGCAGCGGCACCTGCGGCGCGAGCTCCTCGAACAGCGCGTACACGTCCACGTCGCAGCCGGCCTCGACCGCGATCGCCTGCAGGTGCTTGAGGGTGTTCACCGAGCCGCTGACCGCCAGGATCGCGGTGACCGCGTTGCGGAACGCGCCGGGCGTGAGGATGTCGCGCGGCCTGACGTCCGCGGCGATCAGGTCGACGATCCCGGCGCCGGCCGCGGCCACGGCCCGCCACATGGCCGGGCTGTTGGCCAGCACCGGGGTGCTGCCCGGCAGCGCCATGCCGAGCGCCTCGGCGGCGATGTGCATGGAGTTCGCGGTGCCCATGCCCGCGCACACGCCGGGCCCGGTCACCGCGCAGGCGCTCATCTCCGCCAGCTCCGCCGTGGTCATCCGGCCGGCAGCCACGTGCCCCGCGTAGGCGAAGATGTCCTCGAAGTCGACGGGCTCGCCGCGGTAGACGCCGGACGGCTGGTAGCCGCAGGCCACGACGATGGCGGGGATGTTGAGGCGGCCCGCGGCCATCAGCTGGCCGGGGGTGGTCTTGTCGCAGGAGGCCAGGCAGACCATGCCGTCCAGCAGGGCGCCCTCCACCGCCACTTCCACGTCGCTGGCGATCAGGTCCCGGCTGGGCAGGATGTAGCGGCCCTGCGCGCCCGCGCTGGTGATCGCGTCGCTGGGGGCGGCGGTCCGGACCTCGAACGGCACCCCGCCCGCGGCGCGGATCGCCTCCCTGAGCGGCGGCACGATGCCGTCCAGGTGGCTGAAGCAGCTCGCCAGCCCGGACGAGCTGTTGACGATCGCGATCTTGGGCTTCTCCAGGTCCTCCTCGGTCAGCCCGAGCGACAGCCACTGCGCCCGGCGCATCGCCCACGGCGTGGTCCCCGGGGCGAAGTTGCTCCGCAGCGTCATCGCAGGTCCCGGCCCAGGTAGGCGCCGTGCGACTCGAGCTGCTGCTGCAGGGCGGCCACGTCGACGTCCGCGCAGGCCACCCCGGCCCGCAGCGCCAGCCCGGCGGCCGTCCCGGCCGCCTCGCCCATGGCGAAGCAGGGCCCGGTCACCCGGGCGGCCGACTGGGCGGCGTGGGTCATGGAGGCGCACCGGCCGGTGACGTACAGGTTGGCGACCCGCCCGGGCAGGATGATCCGCAGCGGCAGCTGGTTGAAGCCGCGCGGGTTGTCCCCGCGCTGCCAGCGGAACTCCACGGTGCCCGCGACGTGCGCCTCCACCGGCCAGCCGTTGACGCCGATGGTGTCGGCGAAGTCGGCGCAGCCGAGCACGTCGTCCTCGGTGAGCTGGTAGCGGCCGATGATCCGGCGGGTCTCCCGGATGCCGATCTGCGGCGCGATGTCCACGATGTAGGAGCTGCCGAAGCCGGGCGTGCGGTCGCGGATGAACGTGAAGGCGTCCAGCGCCTGCTGGCGGCCCTGGAGCTCGCCGTGGGTGAGCTGGTCCACGTCGGTGCCGTCGACCGCGCTGCCGTCCGGGTTGGACAGCTGGGTCAGGTTGGCCCGCCACTCCAGCGGGTTGCGCTGCGGCCGGACGATGGGCTTCTTGCGCGGGAACGTGTGCGTGCCGGCCCGCTCGGCCTCGTCCATCAGCCGCTCCACCGTCCGCCACGGCGCCGGGCCGGCGGCGGCCACGTCCACCCCGTTGATGCGGAACATCAGCGACGGGTACAGCAGCCCGCCCTGGCCCGGTGACTTCTCATACGGCGCCCCGGCCCAGGCGGCGACGTCGCCGTCGCCGGAGGCGTCGATGAACACCCGGCCGCGCACGGCGGCCCGGCCGGACTTGGACTCGATGAGCACCGCGCCGATGACGTCATCGGCGGCCATCAGCACGCCGACCGCCAGCGCGTGGAACAGGATCCGGGCGCCGGAGCCGGTCACCAGCTCGTCCGCGGCGATCTTGTAGCTGGAGATGTCGAACGCCTGGGCCTGGATGCCGTCGTTGATCGTCAGATGCGGCTGCGACAGGCCGTCCAGCTTGTCCAGCCGCTCCAGCAGCTCGTCAGCCAGCCCGTGGATGACCCGCCGGTGCTCGCCGTGCACCTTGGCGTGCAGCCCGCAGAACGTGCTCAGCCCGCCCGCGGTGCCCGCCCCGCCGAGGAACCCGTACCGCTCCAGCAGCAGGGTGGAGTACCCGCTGCGGGCGGCGGCCGCGGCCGCCATGATGCCCGCCGGGCCGCCGCCGACCACCACCACGTCGAACTCGCCGCAGACCGGCGTGCTGCGGCTGGGCTCGGTGATCACCGCCGGGCGGTCGGCGCCGGGGCCGGTCACACCCGCGCCGGTCATGCGTGCGCGGCGGGGAGCTCGATGTGGTCCAGCGCGTAGGCGGTGGGCGCGAGTGCGTCCATCATGATCGCCTCCATCACCGGCAGCGGGACCAGGCAGTCGGCGCAGGCCTCCGGGCCGGCCACGATCCTGATGGTGACCCGGTCGGCGTCGCTGAGCGACCAGTCCAGCTGGTAGCCGTCCGCGGCCAGCACGTCGCGGAACTTCTGCAGCGCGGCGTCCACCGCCGCGGTCCCGCCGTCAGCCATGCGTCTCTCCTCGCTCGGGGCGCGGCAGGGCCGCGCCTTCCTCACTCCGGCCCGGCCGCCGCGGGGGCCGGGGCGACCGCCACGGTGGCGGCCGGGCCCCCGCGCGGGCCGAAGGTCTCGATGACGGTGGACACGCCCGCGTTGTTCGCGCCGGCCACCACGACCAGCACGGCCGCGGGGGAGTTCAGCACCCGCACCGCGCCGTCCGGCTGGCCGTCGGGCTGCGCGTCCGGGTGATCGGCGGGCAGCCGCCAGCGGGTCCGCCGCGACACCGCGTCCTTGCCCACCGCGGCCAGCTCCGCCCGGGTGCAGACGGCGTGGTCGTAGAGGAACTGCCGCAGGTCGTCCTTGGACCAGCCTGCCCGGGCCAGCAGCTGCGCGTGCTCGGGGCCGAGCACGACGCAGGCGCTGATGGTCTCGTGGATGAGGGCGCCGGTGCGGGCCACGGTGCCGGCGATGTCCCGGGCGAGCTGCCCGGGGACGGTGGTGTGCCGGGCCTCGATGTGCACCGTCGAGCGGATGACCATCGCGGTGACGGCGCTGTCGCCGGGCCCGAGGCCGGACTCGGTGTGCAGGGCGGGCCAGGGGCTGTCCTCCTCGTTCTCCGCGATGCAGGCGGTGTACTTGGCGAAGGTGCCCTGGGTGGCCTGGTCGAGCTGATGCGGGCGCAGCCCGAACGCGTTGATGGCGCCGAGCCGGATCGCGCGGCCGATGGTGGCGTTGGCGCGGAAGCCGGAGCCGAACACGTTGCCCTTGCTGTTCATGCCGAGGGCGGTGCGGACCGGGCCGTTCACGATGAGCAGCGGGGCGGTGCCGGTGGTGCTCTGCCAGATGCCCCGGCCGGGGTAGCCCTCGATGGCGAACGCGTCCCAGGCGGCCAGCACGACCGGGAAGTACTCCGGGCGGCAGCCCGCCAGGGCCGCGTTGATGGCGGCCAGCCGGACCGTGCACTGCCGGTTCAGGTGCGGCATGGCCAGCAGCACCTCGCCCGGGTCCCGGCTGGTCTGGGCCAGGAAGGCGGCCAGGTAGGACTCGGTCACCGGGACCACCGGCAGCCCGTCGGTCCAGTCCCTGCCGTCGTAGTACTCGATGGCCTCCCGGACCGCCGCGCCGTCCACCAACTTATGGCCCTCGCTCGCCTCCGGGCCGCTGGAGCCCGCCGTCTTCCCTCCTCGCTCCGGCTCCTCCGCCGCCTCGCTCGTCAGTCCAGACGGCGGCGCGGCCCTTCGGCTCGCTCGGGCTGGGCTCACTGCTCCACCCCCAGGATGCGCAGCACGCCGGGCAGCAGGCCGCGGGCCCGGGCGCGGATCTCCTCCTCGCTCAGGCTGGCGATCGGGTGCGCCGTGGTGACGAACTCGAACCCGGGGAAGCCGTAGGCACTGGCCATGGCCTCGGCCGGCACCTGGAAGGCGTCGGTGCAGATGCTCACGGCCGGCAGCCCGGCCCGCTCGAGCAGGATCCCGTCGGCCAAACTGGCCGCGCTGCAGGAGCCTCAATCACCGACGCCCGCCACCACGAAGTCGCAGTTGCGCAGGATCCGCTGGATCACGCTCTCCTCGACCGGGGTGCCGAAGTACCCCTTGAGGTGCATGACCGGGGCCGCCGTGCCGTACCGGCGCTGCAGCTCGCTGGCCACCTCCGACAGCAGCGCGGAGGCGTTCGGCTTGCCGTTGTCCAGCAGGCCGGCGGTCAGGCCGCGCAGGCTGCGCAGCCGGGGCGCGAGGGTGGCGTCGGCTGCCTGCTCCCCGCCGCCGGTAGGGTCCAGCAGAGGCTCGGGTCCGGCCACGCGCACCACCTCGTCACGCTCGCGGCTGCCGGGTATTTGCGGTCAGCCAAGTATCCGCGTTCAGCCAACCACGCCGCGCGCTGCGCTGACAAGATTGTAAACATCATGTTCGGCAAAATGGCGGCGAGCCCTGCTCAGGGCGGTGCCTGCTGCGGTACAGTCGCGCGGTGAGCGTTGTCGTGGTAGCCACCGTGCATCCCGAGCCGGACCTGCGGCCGCAGGTGATCGCGCTGCTGGAGCAGACCATCGCCCGGGTGCACACCGAGGCGGGCTGTGAGCTGTACGCCCTGCACGAGGGCGGGGACGGCCGGCTGGTCATGGTGGAGAAGTGGGCCAGCCGGGAAGCCCTGGACGCGCACCTGGGCCAGCCCGCGTTCGCCGAGATGGGCAGGCAGCTGCGGCCGATGTGCCGCCAGCCGACCGACGTGCAGGTGCTCACCCCGCACCCGGCGGGCACGGACCGCCAGGGCACCCTGCTGACCGGCTGAGCACAGCCCGGCCGGCGGCCCCCGCCCGCGCGCTGTCACCGCACCACCCAGAGCGCACCGCAGCCGCCGGGGCGCGCACGGTGACCCTGAACGTCAACAACATTGTTAACGTCCTGACCGGACACTTTGCTACCATTTTCAGGCGGCCGGTGTCTGGCCTGCCCTGACCCGGAGGACGAGACCCGATCATGGAATTCCTGGTGCGGCAGTCCAACGGCGCCGCCAGCGCCCTGCCCTCCGAGCGGCATGAGGAGCTGCGGATCGCCGAGCGGGCCCGCGCCAGCGAGCTGCGGGAGGCCGGCATCCTGGTCAGGCTGTGGCGGGTGCTCGGGTCCACCGACTCGATCGGCCTCTACCAGGCCGAGGACGCGGACGCGCTGCACGAGGCCCTGCAGTCGCTGCCCATGTTCCCGTGGATGCGGTTCACGGTGGAGCCGCTGGTGACCCACCCGCAGGAGAAGGCCCTGCTCGCGGGCAAGGCCCTGATCAGCGAGAACGGGCTGGCGCCGGTGCAGGAGGCGGCACCGGACCCGGCGTAGCCCCGGCCGGGCGCCGCAGGCCCCGCGGCCGGGGCCGCCCGGTCAGGCCCGCGCCAGGGCGGTGGCCTTGCTGACCACCCCGGCCACGGTCAGGCCGTAGTGCTCGTACAGCTCGGCCGGCACGCCCACCTCGAGGTCCTCATCCGGCAGGCACACGGCGGCGAGCCGCACCCCGAGCTGGCGCCTGCCCGCCACCTCGGCCACGATGCTGGCCAGGCCGCCGATCTGGCTGTGGTCCTCCACGGTCAGCACCCGGCCGGTCCGCGCGGCCGTCTCGGCCAGGGCCGCCTCGTCGAACGGCTTGAGGTAGGCCGCGTCGTACACGTCGGCCTCGATGCCCGCGGCGGCCAGCTCCGCGGCCGCCTGAATGGCCAGCCCGGTCCCGATGCCGTGGCCGACGAGGGTCACGTCGCCGCCGCTGCGCAGCCGGGGCCACTGGCCGTAGCCGATGTCGGGCACCGACTCGTAGACCGGGCTGCTGCCCTCGCTGATGCGGATGTAGGCGGCCCCCGGCAGGCTGGCGGTGGCGCGCATGAGGCCGAGCACCGCGTTGGCGTCGGCCGGGGCCACCACCGTCAGGTTGGTGAGCGTGCGCGCGATCGCGATGTCCTCCACTGCGTGGTGACTGGTGCCGAAGAAGCCCATGGCCAGGCCGGTCAGCCGGCCGACCAGGCGGACCGGCAGGTGGTTGTAGGCGACGTCGGTCCGCAGCTGCTCGGCGCACTTGATCACGCCGAACGGGGCCATCGAGTAGATGTAGGGCAGGTACCCGCAGGCCGCGAGCCCGGCCGCCAGCGACACCGAGTTGGTCTCGGCGATGCCGAGCTCGATGTACCGGCCGGCGAACCGCTCCCGGAACTCCTTCAGCACGTTGCTCAGGTCGGCCGTGAGCGTGAGGACGCGCGGGTCGGCGGCGGCCAGCTCGGCCACCGCGTACCCGGCCGGGTTGGCGGCCAGCGCGGTGTCGATCTCGGCGTCGGTGAAGACGTCCACCATCTTGGGGCCGCTGCCGCCGGCCAGTTCCGGCGTGGCGTGCTCAGCCGGGGTCACTGCAGCCTCCCGGAGATCTCGGCGACGACCTCGGCCTGCTGCTCCGGCGGCAGCAGGCCCAGGTGCCAGGTCTGCGGCGCCTGCTCGATCAGGGTGGCGCCGTGGCCCTTGCGGGTGCGGGCGATGACGCACACCGGCTGGCTGGAGCCCGGGTCCGGCAGCTCGCCGAACGTGCGCATGAGCACCGCGGGGTCGTGGCCGTCGATCTCGGCGGTCAGCCAGCCGAAGGCGGCGAACCGGTCCGCCAGCGGCTCGATGTTCATGGCCGCCGAGGTGGGGCCGGAGCCGGAGAAGCCGTTGGCGTCCACGATCGCCACCAGGTTGCCCAGCCGGTAGTGGCTGGCGGCCATGACGGCCTCCCAGACCTGGCCCTCCTGCAGCTCGCCGTCACCGGTCACCACGAAGGTGCGGTAGTCACGGCCGGACAGCCGGCCCGCCAGCGCCATGCCGGTGCCCACGGACAGGTTGTGGCCCAGCGCGCCGGAGCTGAAGTCGATGCCCGGCGCCACCCGCATGTTCGGGTGGTCGTTCAGCGGCGTGCCGAGGGTGCCGAACGTGTCCAGCCAGTCAGCCGGGTAGTAGCCCAGGTCCGCCAGCACCGGCCACAGGCCGGTGGCCACGTGCCCCTTGCCCAGCAGGAAGCGGTCCCGGTCGGGCCAGCCCGGCTCGCCCGGGCGCAGCCGCAGGGCGTGGTAGTAGAGGGTGGCGAAGATCTCCGCGCAGGAGAACGTGCTGGCGTAGTGGCCCAGCCCCGCCTGCGCGATCAGCTCCACGGTGCGCAGCCGGATCCAGTCCGCCCGCCGGGCCAGCTCGGCCGGGCTGACCGGGCGGCCGCGCTCCAGGGTGCTGGACGCTGCCGGGGGCGGGGGAGCGGCGGTGCCCGCCGCCGGGGTGCCGTCAGACATGGACGCTCGCTCTCTGCGGGGGAAGCCCGGCAATTGACAACCGTATCGTTGGCAGTCCGGACAGAAAAGGGCGTGAAGATGGCTGACAAGAATGTTGACAATATGATGGACGATCATTACGCTCCGCGGTCATGAGCACCTTCGTCCTGGTGCACGGGGCCTGGCACGGCGGGTGGTCGTGGCAGCGCGTGGCGCAGCGGCTGGCAGCGGCCGGCCATCGCGTCCTCACCCCGACCCTGACCGGCCTGGGGGAGCGGTCCCACCTGGCCTCCCGCGAGATCGGGCTCGCGACCCACGTCCAGGACATCGTGGCGGTGCTGCGCTACGAGGACCTGCGGGACGTGGTGCTGGTCGGGCACAGCTACGCGGGCCTGGTCATCACCGGCGCCGCGGCCGCCGAGCCCGCCCGGATCGCCCGGCTGGTCTACTACGACGCGTTCGTGCCGGACGACGGGCAGAGCGCGCTGGAGCTGCTGCCGCCGCACATCGCCGGGCACTTCACGGACTCGGCGCGCGAGCACGGCGACGGCTGGCTGATGCCGCAGCGGCCGCTGGCGGCGCTCGGGGTCCGCGACGAGGCGGCCCGGGCCTGGCTGGAGCCGCTGCTGGTGCCGCACCCGCTGGCCACCTACGCGGACCGGCTCCGCTTCGATCCCGCGGTCCGCGAGCTGCCCAGCAGCTTCATCTTGTGCACGGACTGGGCCGCGGTCTTTACTCCGTATGCGGAGAAGGCGCGCGCCCTCGGCTGGCCGGTCCGCGAGATCGCGGCCGACCACGAGGCGCTGGCGACCGCACCCGGCCTGCTGACCAGCGCGATCCTCGAATGCGTGTCCCAGTCCCAGGAGGTGGGCGGCTGATGAAGACCAGGGCTGCGATTGTCCGGGAGCCGGGCAAGCCGTGGGAGATCACCGAGCTGGAGCTGGACGAGCCGGGCCAGGGCGAGGTGCGGATCAGGTTCGCCGCGGCCGGGCTGTGCCACTCCGACGAGCACCTGCGCACCGGCGACGCGGTCGGCAGGCTGCCGATCGTCGGCGGGCACGAGGGCGCCGGGGTGGTGGAGGCGGCCGGCCCGGGGGTGACCCGGGTGGCCGCGGGCGACCGGGTGGTGTGCTCGTTCATCCCGGCGTGCGGCACCTGCCGCTACTGCTCGACCGGACGGCAGAACCTGTGCGACCAGGGCGCGCAGATGGTGACCGGGATGATGGCGGACGGCACGTTCCGCTTCCACGGCGAGGCCGGGGAGGACCTGGGCGGGTTCTGCATGCTCGGCACGTTCGCCGAGCGGGCGGTGGTCTCCCAGTACTCGTGCGTGCCGCTCGCGGACGACATCCCGTTCGAGGTGGCCGCGCTCACCGGCTGCGGGGTGCCGACCGGCTGGGGCTCGTCGGTCTACGCGGCCGGGGTGGCCGCCGGGGACACCGTGGTGATCTTCGGCGCGGGCGGCGTCGGCAGCAACGCGGTGCAGGGCGCCTGCTACGCCGGGGCCAAGCACGTGATCGTGGTGGACCCGGTGCCGTTCAAGCGGGACAAGGCGCTGGAGTTCGGCGCCACCCACGTGTTCGCCACCGCGGCCGGCGCGCAGGACGCGGTGGTGGAGCTGACCCGCGGCCAGCTCGCCGACCACGCGATCTGCACGGTCGGGGTGCTCACCGCCGAGGTCGTCTCGCAGGCCGCCGCCATCGTGGGCAAGGGCTGCCAGGTGACGGTCACCTCGGTGGGCCGCAGCGGCGAGGAGCAGATCCGGCTGGCCGCCAACGGGTCGGTGGTCGGCTGGCAACGGCGCATCCAGGGGCACGTGTTCGGTATGTGCAACCCGCTGTACGACATCCCGCGGCTGCACGGACTGTACCGGGCCGGCCGCCTCAAGCTGGACGAGCTGATCACCCGCCGGTACCGGCTGGACGAGATCAACCAGGGCTACGCCGACCTGGACGAGGGCCGCAACATCCGCGGCGTCGTCATCCACGAGCCGGCGGCCGCCTGACGGGCCGGCCCGCCGCCCGGGTGGGCACGGCCGCGGCCGCACCGTAAGGTGTCCGCATGGCAGACGAGGTGAGTGAGCGGATCAGCATCGCGGTGCCGCCCGCGGCGGTGTACGAGGCCGTCGCGGATGTGCGCCGGATGGGCCGCTGGAGCCCGGAATGCTTCGCCGTGTTCGTGTGGTCGCGCCGGGGCGGTGAGCCCGCCCGGTTCGTCGGCTTCAACCGCAGCGGGCCGTGGGTCTGGTTCACCACCTGCCAGGTGGTGGCCGCCGCGCCCGCGCAGGAGTTCGCGTTCGACGTCACCACGTTCGGGATGCCGGTGGCGCGCTGGAGCTACCGGTTCGCGCCCGCGGCGGACGGCACCGAGGTCACCGAGAGCTGGACCGATCAGCGCAGCCGGGGCGCGTGGCTGCTGGGCCGCATCTTCACCGGCCGGCTCGCGGCCAGCCGCCCGGAGGCCAACCGCGAGGGCATGCGCACCACGCTGGCCCGGCTCAAGCAGGAGCTGGAGCCCGCCGCGTAGCCCGGCCCGCGGCTACCAGCGGTCCTGCATCACGCCGGGCTGGCCGGCGACGCTGACGGCCATGCCGGTCAGGGCGATCACCTCGTCCGGGGTGAAGCCGCGGGCGACCTCGTCGATGCGGAAGCCGTCCGCGGCGCGGCGCAGCAGCGCCAGGTCGGTGACGATGGTGTCCACGCAGCCGGGCGCGGTGATCTCGAAGCCGCACGACTCGACGAGCTTCGGCCGCCCCCCGGAGTCGGTGTGCTCGCACATGGCGATCACCTGCCGGGCCCCGGCCGCCAGGTCCATGGCCCCGCCGATGCCGCCGCCGGTCATGCCGGGGACCGACCAGTTGGCCAGGTCGCCGTTCCGGCCGACCTGGTAGGCGCCCAGCACGACCGCGTCCAGCCGCCCGCCGCGCGCGATCTCGAAGGACGTGACGCTGTCGAAGAACGACGCGCCGGGCCGCAGCGACACGAACGAGCCGCCCGCGTCGTGCAGGTCCGGGTCGAACGAGTCGCCGGTGACGAACTCGCCGTAGTTCAGCATCCCGTTCTCGCTGTGCAGGATCACCCGGCGGTCGCCGAGGAAGTTGGCGACCTGGGTGGGCAGGCCCGCCCCCAGGTTGACCACCGCGCCGTCGGGCAGCAGCGCGGCGATCCGGCGGCCGATCTCCGCGCGGGTGAGCGCGGGCTTGCCGTGGTAGCTGCGCGCGCTGCCCGCGGGCCGGGCCACCCGCATGGGCAGGTTCCTGATGTCGAGCTGGGTGGTGCTGAGCACGACCCGGCTGACGAAGACCCCGGGCAGGTCCACGTCCCGCGGCTCGATGCCGCCGACGTCGGTGATCTCGTCGACCTCCGCGATTGCCACCCGCGCGGCCTTGGCGAAGCTGTCGTTGAAGTTGCGGCTGCCGCCGCGGAACTGCAGGTTGCCCAGGCGGTCGGCACGGTACGCGCGGATGAACGCGAAGTCGGTGGTGATAGCGCGCTCGAGCAGATAGGGCCTGCCGTCGAAGTAGCGGACGTCCTTGCCGCCGGCGACCGCCGACCCGAACCCGGCCGGGGTGTAGAGGGCCGGGATGCCGGCCCCGCCCGCCCGCATGCGCTCCACCAGCGTGCCCTGCGGCACCATCTCCAGGGTCATCTCCCCGGCGCGGATCTGCTTCTCCGCCTCTGACACCACGCCGGGCCGCGCCGAGAAGCAGGTGACCAGCCGGCTGATCTGGTGGTTGTCGGCGAGCAGGTGCGCGGTCGGGAAGCCGGGCTGGCCCAGGCCATTGCAGTAAACGGTCAGGCCGGCGGTGCCCTGCTCGGCGAGCGCGGTGATCAGGCTCGACGGGAAACGGTGCGAGACGCCGAACCCGGCGATCCCGAGGCTGGCGCCGGCGGGGATGTCACGGACGGCCTCCGCCGCAGATGCCACGACCTTGTCCATGCCGCCTCCCGGGTCGCCGACAAGAAGGTGACCCGAATGATATCTGATCTTGTTGACGGAGGTGTTGACAATCATGCTGACGAAGGGCAACGCTGTCCGTCATATCCGGTCAGCTTCCCCTATCCGTCAGCCTTTTCCCCCATCGCTGCAAGTGAGGGCGTGACTCGATGAAGAGCTACCCGCCAAACGGCCGGACCCGGCGGCGCGCGCACGCCGCCCTCGCGTCCGTGATTGCCGCCATTGCGCTTGCCGTCTCCGCCTGCACCACCGCTTCGCCCGGCTCCGGGAGCGCCACCGGCTCGGGCGGCTCCAGCTTCCTGAGCGCGTCGCAGATCTCGACCCTGCAGTCGATGGTCAGCAAAGCCGAGGCGGTGCCGGCCTTCGTGCCGCCAGGCCCGGCATTCAGCACCTCGAACGTCAAGGGCAAGAAGCTCTTCGTCATGCCGACCGCCAGTCAGCTGCCGGTCTGCAACCAGATCGCGAACGACATCGTCGACCTCGGCAAGAAGTTCGGCATGACCGGCAGGAACTTCCAGAACAGCGGCGGGCCGTCGGCCTGGATCCCCGGCATCCAGCAGGCGATCAGCCAGCATTACGACGCGATCGTCCTGGTCTGCGGCATCGACCCGAACCTGATCAAGCCGCAGCTGCAGGCGGCCAAGGCCGCGGGCATCGCGGTGATCGACTCCGGCCTCGGCGACACGGCGGTCGACGGCACCAAGACCTCGCCGCTGGTGACCGCGCAGACCAACGTGCCCAACGCGCTGATGTTCCAGCGGTCCATCGACGTCGCGCTGCTGCAGAACCGGGGCAAGCCGTTCGACTTCTTCGAGATCACCTCCAACGACGTGCCCGACGGCGTGATCATGGACCACGCGTTCCGGCAGGAGGTCGCCAAGTACTGCCCCAAGTGCGGCATCAAGTCGGTGAACATCGCGGTCCCGGACTGGGCGACCAAGGTGCAGTCCGCGGTGACCTCGGGCGTGCTCGCGGACCCGAAGGTGAAGGCGGTCGTGCCGATCTTCGACGGTGAGGTGCCGCCGGCCGCCGCGGGGATCCGCGCCGCCGGCCGCAGCGACGTCAAGCTGTACGGCTGCTACGGCGGCACGCCGCAGTACATCGCGCAGATGGGCGGCGGCCTGCCGATGGCGTCCAACGTCGGGCCGACGGCGCTGTGGCGGGCCTACGCCACCATGGACCAGACCCTGCGGGTGCTCACCGGCTCCGGCATGGTGTCCCCGGACAAGGACGGCGACCCGTCCCGGCTGTGGACCGCCAGCAACTACAAGCAGTCCGCGGGCGTCAACGGCGGCTTCGGCACCGCGTTCATCACCGGGTACAACAAGCTGTGGGGCATCCACTGACGATGGACCCGACGATGGCCTCCGGGGGAGCGGAGCCTCCCCCGGAGGCAGCACCGGCAGCCGGTGTGCCCGCGCTCGAGCTCGAGCACATCACGATGAGATTCGGATCGTTCCTGGCCCTGCGGGACGTCGGCCTGCAGGTCGGCCGGGGCGAGATCGTGGGCCTGCTGGGTGAGAACGGCAGCGGCAAGTCCACCCTGGTCAAGGTGCTCGCCGGGGTGAACGCGCCGGAGCCCGGCGGCCAGATGCGGCTGGGCGGGCAGCCGGTCGCCCTGCCGCTGGCCCCCGGTCAGTTCCGCGACCTCGGGCTGAGTTTCGTGCACCAGGACCTCGGTCTGGCCCGCACCCTCACCGTGGCGGAGAACCTGCTGGTGGGTGAGCGCGGCAGCGCCAACTCCCACCGGCCGATCAGCTGGCGGGCCGAGCACCGCCGGGTGCGCGCGCTGCTGGACTCCTACCACGTCAGCGTGGACCCGGCGGCCCCGGTCAATCAGCTCCCCCCGGTGGGCCAGGCGCTGGTGGCCATCGTCCGGGCGGCCGAGGAACTGCGGCTGTACCGGCAGCGCGGCGACGTGGAGCACTCCATCCTGTTCCTGGACGAGCCCACGGTGTTCCTGCCCGAGCACGAGGTCGAGTTCCTGTTCGACCTGGTGCGCAGGGTGGTGACCGAGGGTGCCAGCACCGTCTTCATCTCCCATGACCTGTCGGCCGTGCGCGCGCTGTGCCACCGGGTGGTCGTGCTGCGCGACGGGCAGGTCGCCGGCCAGGCGGCGGTCAGCGACATCAGCGACGAGAAGCTGGTCGAGCTGATCGTCGGGCCGGCCAGCGCCAAGCTCGCCCAGGCGGGCCAGCAGGCGGGCAGGGCCGGTGCGGTGCAGGCCCAGCCGCCCGTCTGCGAGGTGCGCCACCTCCAGGCCGCGCGGGTACGCGACCTGAGCCTGGCCATCCGCCCGGCAGAGGTGGTCGGCCTGGCCGGGCTGCTGGGGTCCGGAGCGGATGACGTCCCGTACCTGCTCTTCGGGGCCAGCCCGTGTGACCAGGGCACCCTCAGCGTGGGCGGCTGGCAGGCGGCCCTCGCCAGGCTCCGGCCGTCCGGCGCGGTCAGCCACCAGATCGCGCTGGTCCCCGCCGACCGGCGGCGGGACGCCATCGCGCCCTCGCTGAGCGTGGCGGAGAACTCCACGATCCTGGTCAGCGGCTCCTACGCCCGGTTCGGCCGCGTCCAGGCGCGGCGGCTGCGCGCGCTGGTGCGCCAGTTGCTGGAGAAGTTCGACGTCCGCCCGCGCAACCCGGGCGCCACGCTGGGGCAGCTCAGCGGGGGCAACCAGCAGCGGGTGGTGCTGGCCAAATGGCTGGAGATCAAGCCGAAGCTGCTGCTGCTGCACGAGCCGACGCAGGGCGTGGACGTGGCCGCCCGGGCCGCGATCTACCGGCTGGTCCGCGAGGCGGCGGCGAGCGGCATGGCCACCCTGTGGGTCTCCAGCGACTTCGAAGAGCTCGCCACCGTCTGCGACCGGGTGCTGATCATGGCCGACGGTCACCTCCGCTCCGAGCTCACCAGCGAGATCACCGAGGACGCGATCAGCTCGGCGGTCTACCACTACTCCACCGACGCGGCAGCCGTGCTGGCCGAAACCCCTGAGGAACGCCATGTCCACCACTGAAGCCGAGCCGGGCACCCAGGAACCGCAGGGGCCGCCGCCTGCGCCCGCGCTGTCGGACCGGGCCGCCGGGATCGGCTACTGGGCCGAGCGGCTGGCGCTGCCCGCCGCCTGGGTGGCCCTCATCGTCATCTACGGCATCTCCACCCCCGGCAACTTCCTCACCTGGGCCAACGCCTCGAACATCCTCGGCTCCCAGGCGGTGCTGTTCATGCTGGCGCTGGCGGCGCTCATGCCGTCGTTCACCGGCGACTTCGACCTGTCGCTGGGCGGGGTGATGGGCCTGACCGCGATGGTGGCCGGCGTGCTGAACACCCAGCAGCACATGGGCATCGCGCTGGCCTGCGTCATCGGCGTGCTGGCGGCGGTCGCCGCGGGCTGCCTCAACGGGTTCTTCGTGGTGACCTGCGACACCAATCCGCTGATCGTCACCCTGGGCAGCGGCTCGGTGTTCACCGGCCTCATCTACTTCCTGTCCAGCTCGAACACCATCACCGGCATCGACCAGTCGCTGTCCGCGGTGACGTTCACCGACAAGCTGCTGGGCATCCCGGTCGAGTTCTACTACGCGCTCGTGGCGATGCTGATCATCTGGTATGTCTCCTCGTTCACCCCGCTCGGCCTGCGGTCGCTGTTCGTGGGCCAGTCCCGGGATGTGGCGCGGCTGTCCGGCATCCGGGTCGCGCGGATCCGCTGGGGCGGGTTCGTGCTCGGCGGCCTGATCGCGGGCCTGGCCGGGGTGCTGTTCCTCGGCACCACCGGCTCGGCCGACCCGACGGCCAGCGGGCCCTACCTGCTGCCGGCCTACGCGGCCGTGTTCCTCGGCGCCACCAGCATCAAGCCGGGCCGCTTCAACGCTCTGGGGGTCGGCATCGCCGTGTACTTCCTGGCCACCGGCGTGAACGGGCTGCAGCTGCTCGGCGCCGCCGACTTCGTCCAGCAGCTCTTCTACGGCGCGGCCCTGATCATCGCCGTGGTCCTGTCCCGCCAGCTCCGCCGCCGCGCATGAGCGGCGGAACGGCCGGCGCCGGGCCGGCCGCGGCCCTGCAGCGCCTCTTCGACGTGCAGGGCAGGGTCGTGCTGGTCACCGGGGCCGCGTCCGGGCTCGGCCTGGCCATCGCCCGGGTGATGGCCGAGTGCGGGGCCGTGGTGGTGGCGGCCGACCGCGACGAGGCCAGGCTCGGTGCGGCCGCGGCCGGGCTGGCCGCCGCCGGCCGGGCCGAGCCGGCCGTCGCCGACGTGGCCGACGCGGCGGCGGTCACGGCGCTGGCCGACGGCGTCGTCGCCCGGCACGGCCGGCTCGACGTGGTGTTCGCCAACGCCGGGATCGCGCGGGGGCCCGGGCCCGGCGACCCCGGCGGGCAGGCGGACACGTTCAGCATGGCCGACTGGCACGCGCTGCTGGACGTCAACCTGCACGGCGTGGTGCACACGGTGCGCGCGGCGGCCGGGCACATGAAGCGCCAGCGCGGCGGCAGCATCATCGCCACCGCTTCCACGGCCGGGCTGCGCGACGACCCGCTGGTCTCCTACTCCTACGTGGTCGCCAAGGCCGGCGTGGTCAACTTCGTCCGGCAGGCGGCCATCGACCTGGCCCGCTGGCAGATCCGGGTGAACGCGATCGCGCCCGGCCCGTTCCGGACCAGCATCGGCGGGCCCGGCCCGCTGCCGCCCGAGGCGGAGGCCAGGTGGAGTGCCATGGTGCCGCTCGGCCGGATGGGCGAGCCAGCGGAGATCGGCGGGGTGGCGCTGCTGCTGGCGTCCGGCGCGGGCAGCTTCATCACCGGGGCGGTGTACCCGGTGGACGGCGGCCAGCTGCTGCAGGGGCCGGGGCTGGGCCCGGCGTGACCGAAGGCCCCGCCCCCGGGGCCGTCTGACCCTGGGTACGGGCGCCGGGGGAGAGCAGCCTGAGAGTAGGTCTGGGCCGGGCGGCCAGGCCGTGAACCCGCCGGGGACAGGTCAGGGCCCGCGGCCCCTGCCCCGTCTCCCGCCCGGCCCGCACTGCGTGGTACGGGGGGTCGTCATGAGCGATCTGGAAGACACCGTCAGCGGGCAGGAACTGCGCGCCCGGGCCGTGAAGCGGCTGCGCAAGCGCCGGGACTTCTACGGCCACCTCGTCATCTACATCCTGGTGAACGGGTTCCTGGTCGGCATCTGGGCGATCACCGGCCAGGGTTTCTTCTGGCCGGCCTTCGTGCTGGGTGCCTGGGGCATCGGCCTGCTGGCCAACGCGTGGGACGTGTTCGGTCGCCAGGACATAGACGAGCGGCGGATCCGGCGCGAGATGGACCGGCTGCAGCACAGCCCGCACTGACCGGGGCCACGGCCGGGGCACAGCGCACCCGGCCGGCCGCCCCCGGCGGGCTGGGGGATTCCCCGCCCGGGGCGGCCGGTTGCTGGATGCGCCTGTTAGCGGCGCGGCCCGGCCCGGGTCAGGCAGGCTGACGCGGGGACGGCACGGTGGCGGTTTCGGCGTCCTCCGGGACGGGCTCGGCGGCCATGGCGGCCGCGCGGCTCTCCGCGTGCAGGCTGTCCCGCACCGTGACGGCTGAAAGCCTGCCGATGGCCAGCGCGCTGACGAAGACGATCGCCACCCCCAGCCCGTAGAAGAAGCCGATCTGCTCGGCGGCCCGGGCGAGCGGGCTGACACTGGCGGGCTGGCCCGCCGTGCCGATGCCGGCCCACACCGGGCTGAGCAGCGTGCCGACCGCGAACCAGGCACCGGCCAGCGCGGCAACCGCCGCCCCGAACAGCGCCACCGGGCGGACCGCCGCCACCAGCAGGATGAGCCCGCCGAGCAGCGCCGCCGCGCCGGGCAGCACCTCCAGCCACAGCCGCCCGGTGGTGTAGTACCAGGTCATGTCGTTGATGTAGGCGTAGTGGAAATACGGACCCACGAACGGGATCAGCGCCCCCCAGGCGCCGAGCAGGACCAGCAGCACGCCGGTCAGGGCACCGCGGCTCCGTGGAACCCGCAGCATCCCAGCCATACAGATCACTCCCTGTGCAGGCGAGGGGTTGAGCCTGACGGATTTTCCCTTACCCGACGTAGTGACCCTTATGCAATACGCAGGCAAAGGGCCCGGAGCAGCGGCCCGGCCCGGCGGGTATCGTCGCGTTTCATGGACGCCCGCCGCCTGGTGCCGCGCACCGACGCCGTGCTGGCCGACCCGCGGCTGGCCGCCGCGGCGGAGCGGCTTGGCCGGGCGCGGGTCAAGGCCGCCGTCACCCGGGCGCAGCAGCAGGCCCGCGACGGGGAGATCGACCCGGCCGCGGTCGCGGACGCCGCGCTGGCGGACTTGCCGGCCCGGGCCTGCACCCTCACCCCGGTCATCAACGCCACCGGGGTGCTGCTGCACACCAATCTCGGCCGGGCGCCGCTGTCCGCCGCCGCCAGGGACGCGATCGCGCTCGCCGCGGGCAGCGCCGACCTGGAGTTCGACCTGGCCACCGCCGCCCGCGGCAGGCGCGGGCAGGGCGCGCTGGCGGCGCTCGCCGCTGCCGTGCCCGCGGCCGGGGCCGTGCACGTGGTGAACAACAACGCCGCCGCGCTGGTGCTCGCCGCGACCGCGCTGACCGCCCCGGGCGGCGGGCGGGAGATCGTGGTCAGCCGCGGTGAGCTGATCGAGATCGGTGACCGGTTCCGGCTGCCGGACCTGCTGGAGTCCACCGGGGCCCGGATCCGGGAGGTGGGCACCACCAACCGCACCACGGTGGCCGACTACGCGGCGGCGATCGGCCCGGACACCGCGTTCGTGCTCAAGGTGCACCCGTCCAACTACCGGATCGAGGGCTTCACCGCCAGCGCGCCCGTGGCCGGGCTGGCGGTGCTGGACGTGCCGGTGGTCGGGGACATCGGGTCCGGGCTGCTGACCCGCCATCCGCTGCTGCCCGACGAGCCGGACGCCGACTCGTGGCTGCGCGCGGGCGCCGCGCTCGTCACCGCCAGCGGCGACAAGCTGCTCGGCGGGCCGCAGGCCGGCCTGCTGCTGGGCCGCGCCGACCTGGTCACCCGGCTGGCCCGGCACCCGCTCGCCCGCGCGCTGCGGGTCGGCAAGCTCACCCTCGCGGCGCTGGAGGCGACCTTGTCCGGGCCGCCGCCGCCGGTCGCCGCCGCGCTCGCGGTCAGCCAGGAGGCGCTCACCGCCCGGGCGCAGCAGCTGGCCGCCCGGCTGGCCGGGGCCGGCGTGCCCGCCACCGCGGTGGCCTCGCAGGCCGCCGTCGGCGGCGGCGGCGCGCCGGGGGTGGACCTGCCCAGCGCCGGCGTGCTGGTGCCGGGCGGCCTGGCCGGGCCGCTGCGGACCGGGCCCGCGGTGCGCAGCGGCGAGGTACCCGCGGTGGTCGGCCGGGCGGACGGCAGCGGCCTGCTGCTGGACCTGCGGTCGGTGCCGCCGGAAGACGACGGCCCGCTGGCCGCCGCGGTGGCGGCGGCGGCCCGCACCGCACCCGCGGACCCGGCCTGGCGGCCGGGCGCGGCGGCGGCGCGCGCGCCCGTAAAGTAGCGGCGTGCACGTCATCGCCACCGCCGGGCACGTGGACCACGGCAAGTCCACGCTGGTGCGGGCGCTCACCGGGATGGAACCGGACCGGTGGGCGGAAGAGCGGCGCCGGGGCCTCACCATCGACCTGGGCTTCGCCTGGTTCACCCTGCCGTCCGGCCAGCGGCTGGCCTTCGTGGACGTGCCCGGCCACGAGCGCTTCGTGCCGAACATGCTGGCCGGGGTCGGGCCGGTGCCAGCGGTCATGCTGGTCGTCGCCGCCGACGGCGGCTGGATGCCGCAGTCCGCCGAGCACCTGGCCGCCATCGACGCTCTCGGCATCACCCGCGGGCTGCTGGTGGTGACCCGCGCCGACCTCGCCGACCCGGAGCCGGCCCGGCAGGCGGCGGCGGAGCGGATCGCCGCCTCCAGCCTCGGCCGGGTGCCCTCCGTGGCGGTCAGCGCGGCTACCGGGCAGGGGCTGCCCGGGCTGGTCGCCGCGCTGGACGCGCTGGCCGCCAGCCTGCCGGTGCCCGACCCGGCCGCGCCGGTCCGGCTGTGGGTGGACCGGGCCTTCAGCATCAGGGGCAGCGGCACCGTGGTGACCGGCACGCTGGCCGCTGGCACGGTCCGGACCGGCGGCGAGCTGCTGCTCACCCCGTCGCTGCGGCCGGTCCGGGTGCGCGGCATCCAGTCCCTGAAGGAAACCGCAGACCAGGTCAGCGGCGTCGCGCGGGTGGCGGTCAACCTGCGCGGGACCGGCACCGGCGAGGTCAGGCGGGGCATGGCGCTGGTCGAGCCCGGCCGGTGGGCGCTGGCCGGGGCCGCGGACGTCCGGCTCGGGCCGGCGGCGGCGGGCCGGCGCCCGCCCCGCGAGCTCACCCTGCACATCGGCTCGGCCCGCACCACGGCGCGGGTGCGGATGCTGGGGCCGCAGATCGCCCGGCTCACCCTGAGCGACCCGCTGCCGCTGCACGTGGGCGACCGGCTGCTGCTGCGGGACCCGGGCGCCGCGGCGGGCGCGGCAGCGGCCGCCGCCAGCGCCGGCCGGGGTGCGCCGCCCGCCCGGGCAAGCTGGCCGGCGCTAGCCGGCGCGACCGTGCTCGACCCCGCGCCGGTGCCGCTGTCGGCCCGGGGCAGCGGCACCGCGGCCGGCCGCGCACTGGCCGGCTGGCCGGAGCTGCCGGGATCGGCCGAGCTGCTGCGCGGCCACCTGCTGCTGCGGGCGGGTGACCTGCGGGCGATGGGCGTGGCTGGGCTCCCGGAGCCGGTGGCCGGTGACTGGCTCGCCGATCCCGCCCACTGGGCGGCGTTGCGCACCAGGCTGGCCGCGATCGTGGCCGCGCATGCCACGGCCGAGCCGCTAGCTCCGGGTATGCCGGTCGAGGCGGCGCGGGCGGTGCTCGGCCTGCCTGACCGGCGGCTGGTGGAGGCACTGGTGAGCGAGCCGCTGGTGAGCCGGGACGGGGTCATCTCCGCGGCCCGCCCGGCCGCTGGTGAGGGCGC
>JBLMWU010000092.1:0-5092 GCA_050257395.1 Gemmatimonadota bacterium
CGCTGACCTGCCCACCCGTGGGCGGTCAGCGGGCCGGCCGCCTGCCGCGGCGGCGGCCGAAGCGGGCCCCCACGTAGATCAGGTCGGCGACCAGCACGACCGCGCCGATGATCAGCAGGTAGAAGAGGCCCTTGACCAGCAGGCCGGCGATCCCCAGCCCGATCGCCGCCATGACCAGCAGCAGGAACAGGATCATCTGCGCCCCCTCGCGCCGCGGGCGGACATGTCAGCGGCGGGCGAGCCGGCGCTCCCCGCCCGTCCCCGCCTGGTAGCTGAGGTCGTAGTGCTCGAACACGGCCGGCTCGCCGCCGGCCGGCAGCTCCCCGTCGGTGCCGATGGAGGGCGCGTTCTTCACCCTGTTCTTGGCGTGCGAGACCTTCACGTAGCTGGGCCCGACGGTCGCCCCGTCCAGCGGCACGAACACCAGCCGCCGCCTGGTCGGCACGCCAACCGTGACGGTCGCGAAGGTGGGCTGGTCGCTGGCCGTGTCCACGTAGATGGACTCCAGCGTCCCGATCTTGCTGCCGCGGCTGTCCACCACGTCCCGGCCGCGCCACGCGCGGATGTCATCGGCCTCGAACATCACCAAACCCCCTGCTCCTCCTGGTCATCCCCTACCCGGCGGCGGCCTTTTCAGACGGGCTGACCGGTTCCGCCCCTGCGCCCGGTTCAGCCCTGGCGGCCGGGGTGCGCCCTGCCGATTCCCGCTGCCCGCCGGGCCAACGCCCCGCCCGGCCGAAAAGGGTCACCAGAGCGGGAACCAGCATCGAGCGCACCACGAGGGCGTCGATGAGGACACCGGCCGCCATGGCGGCCGCCAGCTCGCGGAACTGCGCCAGCGGGATCACCGCCAGCAGGGCGAAGCTCGCGGCCAGGGCGAGGCCGGCGATGGTGATGGCGCGGGAGGCACGCGGCGCGGCGATCGCGACCGCCTCGCGCAGCGGCCGGCGGCGCGCCTCCTCCCAGATCCGGCCCACCACGAACACGTTGTAGTCCGATCCGAGGGATACCAGCAGCACCGCGACGGCGAACGGCACGTAGTACACCAGGCCCTCGTAGCCGAGCAGGCCCTGGAAGACCCACACGGTCACGCCGAGGGCGGCCACCAGCGCCAGCACGCTCGCGGCCAGCAGGTACACGGGCGCGAGCAGCGCCCGCAGGAACACCGCCAGCAGCAGCGCGGTCACCAGCAGCACGGCCAGGGCGATGCGGCCGATGTCGGCGGCGGTCGCGTCGATCGACCCGGCGGTCAGCGCGCTCTCCCCGCCGACCTCGAACCGCACCCCGGTGAGCCCGGCGGACCGGGCCAGCGAGGGCAGCGCCCGCTGCAGCGCCCGCACCCTGCCGACCGCCACCGGTCCCAGCGGGTCGGTGCGCTCGATCACCGCGAACCGGGCGGCGTCGCCGGTCCGGGCCACCATCAGGTGCAGCGGCGCGGCCGCGGGCGGCAGGCTCGCCGGGCCCACCACCGCCGCGGTTCCCGGCGCCCGGGCGAGCTCGCGCTGCAGCCGCCCGAGCGCCCCGGCCTGCCCGGCCACGCCCGGCCCGAGCACCAGCACCTCGGTGGGCGACAGGATCCCCGGCACGAAGCCGCGGGCGGCGGCCGCGGCGGCCCGGGACGGCCCGGCGCTGGCAGGCAGCTCACCGATCAGCGGCGAGCCCAGCCGCAGGCCGCGCACGCCCCACGCGGCGATCGCCAGGCTGGCCACGCACGCCGCCACCACCACCAGCGCCAGCGGCCGGGCGGTGGCGAGCCGGCCGGGCCGCTCTGCCCGCCGCCGCCGGGGCAGCCAGCGCGCCCGGCCGCCGGAGCCGTCCGCGCCGTCCGCATCGCCCGCGCCGCCAGCCTGGCCCGCGCCGTCGCGGCGGCGGACCGCGCCGCGCAGCCCGGCGGGCAGTGGCCGGAAGAGCAGGCCGCCGAAGATGGCGATCAGCGCCGGGGCCAGGGTCATCGACACCGCCATGGCCGTCAGCACGGTGAGAGCCAGCCCGGGGCCGAACGCACGCAGCAGCTGCATGTGCGCGACCGCCAGGGCGGCGGTGCCCGCCGCGACGACCAGGCCGGCGGTCAGGATGATCGGGGCGTACTCGGCGGTGGTGAGCCGCGCCGCCTGCAGCCGCGGCAGGCCCTCGGCCAGCCGCGTGCGCATCCCGGTGAGGAAGAACACCGAGTAGTCCGTGGTGACCCCGAGCAGCAGGACCACCAGCACCGGCTCCAGGTCCGGCGGGATCAGCACGCCCATCCTGGCTGCGGTCCACGCCACCACGCGCACCGCCAGCAGGTAGCCGGTGGCGGCACACAGCAGGGTGGCGAGCGGCGCCCCCACCGACCGGAAGTACAGGCCCACGATCAGCGCGATGGCCGCCAGCGTGGCGGCCTCCACCCAGGGCAGGTAGCGCGCGATGATCAGGCCCTGCGCGTACCGGGCCGGGACCGGGCCGGTCACTCCCGCCAGGTGGTCGCGGGGGGCGCCGGCGTAGCGGCGGGCGTACGCCTGCCCGCCCGCGGCTTGCGCCGCGATGGAGGTGCCGGGCCGGAAGTACAGGAACGTGATGACGGTGGTGGACCGCTGCCGGGAGCCCGGGAAGAGCCCGCCGGTGTTGGCCACCGGCAGCGCGCCGGCCAGCCCGGGGACGGCCCGGGCCTGACCCCGGTCCACCGCGGCCGCGTTCCGGGCGGCCTGCGCCTGGATGCCCAGCGGCAGCCGGTGCGGGTCCGCCTGCACCACGGCGACCGGGGCGCTGAGCGGAAAGCGGAAGAGCCGGGTGGCGTCGATTTCGGCGCGGACCGCCGGGGATCCCCGCGGGATCAGGTCGGCCACCCCGCCGGACGGGGCCAGCGACGGCAGGTAGAGCACGGCCAGCACGGCGGCGGCGAGCCAGCCCAGCAGGATGGGGTAGCGCAGCGCCACCACCGCGAACGCATAGGCGCGGGCCGGCCAGCCAACCGCGGGCCGCGGGCGCGGCGGCGCTGGCGGGCCCTCCGCTGGCGGGCCGGCCGCTGGCGGGCCGGCCGCCGGCCGGGTTAACCACGTCATGCCGGCCCCTGCTACCCGGGCGCCGCGTTATTACCCTTTTCGGGCGGTATGGCGGCTGGCCGGCGCCGGGCTCAGCCTGGGCGCATGAACACGACGTGGCCCTCGACGTGGGCGACTGCCGGGCCGTCCCCGATCTCGCGGACCGTGCAGCTGGCCGAGCAGCGCACCAGGATGCTCCGCGCCCCGCCCTCGGCGACCATCAGCAGATCGCCCGGGCGGGCGCCTGCCCGCAGCAGCCCGGCGCCGGGCATCCGCAGGATGGTCTCCGTGCCCGGGTGCGGGCTGCCGGGGGTGCGGCGGTCGGCGACGTAGGCGGACCAGCCGGGGCCGAAGCCGGGCGGGATGAACGCGCCGGTCTCGACGCCGAGGTCATGCCCGTGCGGGATCCCGGAGCGGGCCATCAGCACCACCTGGCCGGCCGGGCTGATCGCGTAGATGCGGCCGGTCAGCTCGTCGCTGGTGACGAGGTCACCGCCGAAGGCGCCGAACGAGCGCGGCGCGACCGCGATCCCGCCCTCCATCTGCGGCAGGCTGCGGGAGATGACCGTCCGCCGGCCAGCACAGTCGAAGGCGAACAGGGTGGCGCGCCCGTTGACCGCCGAGGTGACCAGCAGCCGGTGGCCGAACCGGCCGGTGTTGTCGTAGGTGATCCCGTTCGGGAACGTGTTCGGCAGGCTGGCGAACGGGCGGGCCCGCCCGGCGCTGCTGACCTCGGTCACGCCCGGGTTGACCCGGGTCCGCAGCGCGAACACCGATCCGGCGCGGAAGGAGCAGCCCGCGCCGGGCACCGCCGCACCCGGCACCACCGCCAGGTAGGGCTCGCCGCCCAGCCGGGTGGTGTAGCCGCCCGGCCCGCTGGCGAACGGCGACACCGCCCCGGAACTGCTCAGCCGCACCATCCGCCCGCCCGCGGCCACGGTGACGCTGCTGCTGCCCCCGGCCGGCCCGGCCAGGTCGACCACCCCGGTGACGAACCGGTACCTGGCCCAGTGCGCCGGCCGGGCGCTGCCCGGTGCGGACCCGGCGCCGCCGGGGGCGGCGTGCGGCGCAGACTGGCAGCCCGCGGCGAGCACGGCCGCCGCGGCCAGCGCGGCACCGGCCAGCGGCAACCGGACCCGGCGGGCGCGGGCCCGGGCTGCGGCGGGTGCGGGGCGGGCGGCCCGGGCGGGCCGGGTGCGGACGGACGCGGGAGGCCGGTGTGCGGTCACGGTCGAAGGGTACGGCCCAGGGCGCCGCGGGAACGCACGATCGCCCCCGGATCGCCCGGTTCTGCCGGAGACCGGACCGGCCGGCCGGCCGGCTCCTGCCCGCGCGGCGGCTGCCGGTCCGGCCACGGCTGCCCGCTGTCCCTTCGTTCCCGGTAATTCCGTTTTTTGCCAGTACCGGCAGGTAACCCCCGGATCATGAGTATCGCTAGCCTTGGCTTCATGACCGCGTATCCCTATGCCGGCCGGTTCCCGGTCTACCGCGCCCTGCCCGAGCACGGGCGCAGCCGCGAGGACGTGCTGGCCGAGCTGGCCTCGATCGCCGCGGAGGAGGACGCCTTCTGGGAGACCGGGCGCTGCTCCGGCACCATGTACTGCGGCGATCACGGCCACTACGACTTCATGACCGAGGCATTCGGCCGGTTCGCCCACGTCAACGCGCTGCAGCGGGACATGTGCCCGAGCATGACCAAGTTCGAGGGCGAGATCATCGCGATGGTCCTGGACGTCCTGAACGCCAGCGCGGTCACCGACGGGACCCCCGCCGGGATCGTGACCACCGGCGGCACCGGCAGCATCCTGCACGCGGTGCTCGCCTACCGGGAGTGGGCCCGCAGGGAGAAGGGGGTCACCACCCCCAACGTGATCAAGCCGGAGACCGGCCATCCGGCCTTCGACAAGGCCTGCCACCTGTTCGGGATCGAGCTGCGCAAGGCGCCGGTGGACCAGGTCACCACCCAGGTGGACGTGGACTGGGTGGCGGACCACCTCGACGCCGGCACGGTCGCTGTGATCGGCTCCGCCTGCAACTACGGCTACGGCACCATCGACCCGATCAGCGACCTGTCG
>JBLMWU010000093.1:0-6404 GCA_050257395.1 Gemmatimonadota bacterium
ACCAGCTGCTCTCGGAGCGGGACTCGGTCAACCGCGAGCTGCGGCGCGTCATCGACGAGCCGACCGAGGGGCCGTGGGGCATCCGGGTCGAGCGGGTGGAGATCAAGGACGTCTCCCTGCCGGAGGGCATGAAGCGCTCCATGTCCCGGCAGGCCGAGGCGGAGCGGGAACGGCGGGCCAGGATCATCACCGCCGACGGTGAGTACCAGGCGTCCAAGCGGCTGGCCGCGGCCGCGAACGTGATGGCCCGCGACCCCGCCGCGCTGCAGCTGCGGCTGCTGCAGACGGTGGTGGAGGTCGCCTCGGAGCGCAACAGCACCCTGGTCATGCCGGTCCCGGTGGAGCTGCTGCGGTTCTTCGAGAAGTTCGCCCCCGGGGATACCGGCCGGGCCGCGCCGCCCCCGCCCACCGACACCGGCGACGCGGAGGTCGCGGCGGCGGAGGCGGCGATATCCAAGGCAAGCACCCCGGAGCTGGCGGACGTCCAGGTGCCGGAGCTGCCGGAGGCGGCCGTCCCGCCGGTGGCGGAGGCGACCGGGGTCGCCGGGGACGAGGCCGCGGAGCCCCCGGCCACCGGCGCGGAGCCGGCGGACCAGGACGGCGGCGCGGCCCCGGCGGATGTGACCGCGCCGCTGGAGTCCCCGGTCGCGGCGGACGGCGGCCCCCGGGCCCCCCGCCGGACCCGCAGCACCAAGAAGCCAGATCAGGAAGGCTAACGAGAAGCCACCGGGCCGGTGCCGCGCTGCGGCGCCGGCCCGCGCGGTATACGGGCCGGTAACCCGCGTGCCCCGTGCTCCAAGAGCACCCGGCAACAGGGCTGCCGGGGCTCGCGTGCCCCCGCATCCCGGCTGGCGGCGTTGTCGTCGTCGCCCATAGCTCCGCTATGGACTCCTCCTCCGCCTTGCCATCCGGGCGCGGGAACCCGCTCCCCGACCCGGCGCCCTGTCGCCGGGCACTCTAAGGTGGCGCCATGCAGAAGTGGGAGTACGCGACGGTGCCGCTGCTCGTGCACGCGACCAAGCAGATCCTGGACAACTGGGGTGACGACGGCTGGGAGCTGGTCGCCCTGGTGCCCGGGCCCAACCCGGAGCAGCTGGTCGCCTACATGAAACGGCCGAAGGATTGACCGCGCCGGAAGAGCGGCTGGCCGAGCTCGGGCTGGCCCTGCCGCCGGTCACCGCCCCGGTCGCCGCGTACGTGCCGGCCGTGCGCACCGGCGCCTACGTGTACACGGCCGGGCAGCTGCCGGTGGCGGACGGGAAACTGCTGCGCACCGGCAAGGTCGGGGCCGGGGTCAGCCCGGAGGACGCGGCCGCGCTGGCGCGGATCTGCGCGCTGAACGCACTGGCCGCGGTGGCGTCCGTGACCGGCGGGCTGGCCGCGGTGGCCCGGATCGTGAAGGTCACCGGTTTCGTGGCGAGCGATCCCGGCTTCACCGGGCAGGCGCAGGTCGTGAACGGCGCCAGCGAGCTGCTGCTGGAGGTGTTCGGCGACGCGGGCAAACACGCCCGCAGCGCCGTCGGCATGGCGGTGCTGCCGCTGGACGCCCCGGTCGAGGTCGAGCTGATCGCTGAGGTCAGTGGCTGACGCGGGCTCCGGGCCGCGGGCCGCGATCAGGCTGCCGGACAGCTTCCGCGCCCGCGTGGACGAGGTGCTGGCGGGCCGGGTGGAGCCGGCGTCCCCCCGGGATGCGGCAACGGTCATGCTGCTCCGCCCGGCGGGTGAGGGCCTGGAGGTGTACCTGCTCCGGCGGCAGCCCACGATGGCGTTCGCGCCCGGCGCGATGGTGTTCCCGGGCGGCGGCGTGGACCCGCGGGACGCGGACGGCGACGTGGCCTGGGCCGGCCCGGATCCGGCCGAGTGGGGCCGGCTGCTCGACGCGCCCGCGCAACTCGCCAGGGAACTGGTCTGCGCCGCGGTGCGGGAGACCTTCGAGGAGTCCGGGGTGCTGCTGGCCGGGCCGTCCGCGGGCTCCCTGGTGGCCGACACCCGGGGCGACGACTGGGAAGCGGACCGGCTGGCGCTGCTGGACCGTTCGCTGTCACTGGCGGAGTTCCTGGGCCGGCGCCGCCTGGTGCTGCGCTCGGACCTGCTGCGCCCGTGGGCGCGCTGGGTCACCCCGATCGTGGAGGCGCGCCGCTACGACACCCGGTTCTTCGCCGCCGAGCTGCCCGCCGGCCAGCTCACCCGGGACGTGGGCGGGGAGGCCGACCAGGTCGCCTGGCTGACCCCGCAGGCCGCCCTGGACGCCGCCCGGCGCCGGGAGATCATGCTGCTCCCGCCGACCGCGGTCACCCTGGGGGAGCTCGCCGCCTGCGGCAGCGTGCCGGCCGCCCTGGCCGCCCGCCGCCGCATCACCAGCGTGCTGCCCGAGATCACGGTGGCCGAGGGCGCGGTCTGGCTGACCATCCCCGGCGACCTGGAGTACCCGCTGTGACCACGCCCGCTGAGCCGATCGACGGGTCCGGCACCGCCCGGGCCCGCTGCGTGCTGGCACCGAACCCGTCCCTGATGACCCTGGACGGCACCAACACCTGGCTGATCGCCGAGCCGGGCTCGGCCACCGCGCTGGCCGTTGACCCCGGCCCGCTGGACGAGCCCCACCTGCAGCGGGTCTGCGCCCAGGCGGCCGCCGGCGGCCAGCGGATCGTCACGATCCTGCTCACGCACGGCCACCCCGACCACTGCGAAGGCGCGGCCCGGCTCGCCGAGCTCACCGGCGCCCCGGTCCGCGCCGCCGACCCCGCCCTGCGGCTGGGCGACGACGGCCTGGCCCCCGGCGACGTGCTCACCGGCGGCGGCTGCGAACTGCGGGTGCTCGCCACGCCCGGCCACACCGCCGACTCCGTCTCGCTGCTGCTGCCCGCCGACCGCGCGCTGTTCACCGGGGACACGGTGCTCGGCCGCGGCACCGCCGTCATCGGGCCGGACGGCAGCCTCGCCGACTACCTCGGCACGCTGGACCGGCTGCGGGCCGTCGCCGGCGCCGAGCAGCTCACGGTGCTGCTGCCCGGGCACGGCCCGCTGCTCAGCGACCCGGCCGGCACCCTCGACTATTACCTCGACCACCGCCGCCAGCGCCTGAACGAGATCCGCGCCGCCCTGGCCGCCGGCGACCGCACCCCGCGCGACATCGTCGTGCGCGTCTACACCGACGTGGACGAGAAACTCTGGCCCTTCGCCGAATGGTCCGTCCGCTCCCAGCTCACCTACCTGGCCAAGCAAGGCGAACTCCCCAGCGACCTCCAGCTCTCCTAGCGGGTGCCGCGCCGTCGCCTCTCCCAGGCGGGTGCCGCGCCGTCCCGCAGGCGGAGCGTGACGGCGGCCAACCCGCAGCATTCACGCGTCTCGGGCACTACGGACAGTCGCGCTCAACGGTCGACTGCCAGCCAGCGGGACGGCGTGGCACCCGCGCCCCGCCCAGCGGGACGGCGTGACACCCGCCCCCGCCCCCTCAGCGCGCGCGCTTGGACAGCCGGTCGGCGTCCAGGATCAGCACGGACTTGGCCGACAGCTGCAGCCAGCCGCGGGCGGCGAAGTCCGCCAGCGCCTTGTTGACCGTCTCCCGGGACGCGCCGACCAGCTGGGCCAGCTCCTCCTGGGTGAGGTCGTGGTGAACCTGCAGGCCCTCGGGCTGCAGCTCGCCGAACCGGTCCGCGAGGTCGAGCAGCGCCTTGGCCACCCGGCCGGGGACGTCGGTGAACACGAGGTCGGCCATGACGTCGTTGGTCCGGCGCAGCCGCTGGGCGAGCGCCTGCAGCAGGTGCATGGCCACGTCCGGCCGCCCGGTCAGCCAGGACCGCAGGTACTCGTGGGCGAGCGCGGCGAGCCGCGCGTCGGTCACGGCCACCGCGCTGGCGGTGCGCGGCCGCGGGTCGAACAGGGACAGCTCCCCGAACATCTCACCCGGGCCGAGCACGCTGAGCAGGTTCTCCCGGCCGTCCGCGGCGGCCCTGGTCAGCTTGATCTTGCCTTCCAGGATCACGTAGAGCCGGTCACCCGCGTCGCCCTCGTCGAACAGCCGGTCCCCCCGGGTCAGCGCCACCTCGATCACCCCGGCCCGCAGGGCATGCTGCCCTTCCTCGTCGAGCGCCTGGAACAGCGGCGCCCGGCTGAGCACGTCCTCCGCGGGATCCACGGATGCCTCCTCGCACCAAGTCCTGGGGCCAGTGTGACGCATCGGCTACCCCTCCGCGAGGGCCCGGCCTGCTCTGCGCCAGGTGACCTGCCCAAGATCACCCGTTAAAGAGTACGCCGTTACTATCTGCTGGCCCTTGGGGTCACTCGGGCTCGGCGTGGGTGCCGGGCGCCGTGGCGGCCTGCTCGCTCTGGGCGAGGCGGGCGCGGCAGGACTCGATCTCGGCCTCCGCTTCCTGGCGGCCGGCCCAGGAAGACGTCTCCACCTGCTTGCCCGGTTCCAGCGCCTTGTAGACCTCGAAGAAGTGCTGGATCTCCAGCCGGTCGAACTCGGGCACATGGTGGATGTCGCGCAGGTGCTCCATCCGCGGGTCGGTGGCCGCGACGCACAGGACCTTGTCGTCGGCGCCCTTTTCGTCCCGCATCCGGAACATGCCGATCGCCCGGCACCGGATCACGCAGCCGGGGAAGGTCGGCTCCTCGAGCAGCACCAGCGCGTCCAGCGGGTCTCCGTCATCGGCCAGGGTGTCCTCGATGAACCCGTAGTCCGACGGGTAGCGGGTGGAGGTGAACAGCATCCGGTCCAGCCTGATCCGCCCGGTTTCGTGGTCCATCTCGTACTTGTTGCGCTGCCCCTTGGGGATCTCGATGACCACGTCGAACTCCACGATCTGGCTCCCTGCGCGCGAAAGTGATTGACTCCTGTGCCCGGGCGCGTGCCGGCCACGGCATCCTGGAGCGCGTGCCCGGCCGCGGCCGGGATATGCGTAAAGCCAAGCATCTCGTGAGGGGACAGGTGGTGGCGAACCGCCTCCGTATCACCGTGCTGACCACGGTCGCGCTGCTGAACCTCGGCACCCTCGGCGCGGGCGTGGCGGTAGCCGGGCTGCTGCCCGCGCGGCTGGCCCTGTGGGACATCCCGCGGGTGGCGGGCCGCCCGCTGGTGGCCGCCCGCCCCGCCCTGGACGGCCCGGGGCGGCCGGCCGCGCTCGCCACCGGGGCGGGCCTGGCCGCGGCCCTGGACCGGCTGCTCGCGTCCGCCGCGCTGGGGCCGCACGCGGGGGTGACCGTGACCGACGTGGCGTCCGGGGCGGTCCTGTACTCGCGCAACGGCGCCTCGGCGGCGGCCCCGGCCTCCAGCCAGAAGCTGGCCACCGCCGCGGCGGCGCTGGCGGTGCTCGGCCCCGGCGCCACCTTCGCCACCTCGGTGGTGCCCGGCCGCGCCAGGGGCTCGATCGTGCTGGCCGGCGGCGGCGACCCGGCACTCGCCGCGGGCCGCCCGCCCGCGGGCCAGTATCCCCAGCCGGCCACCCTCCGGTCGCTGGCGGCGGCGACCGCCCGCTGGCTCCGCGGCCGCGGTGAGACGGCCGTCCGCCTCGGCTACGACACCTCCCTGTTCACCGGGCCGGACCTGGCGCCCGGCTGGACCCCGAGTTACATCAGCACCGGCAACGTCACCCCCATCTCCGCGCTGGAGGTCGACCAGGGGCGGCTGACCGCGGCGGGCCGGCCGGAGGACGCGGACAACCCGCTCAACTTCCGCGCCCGCTCGCTGACCCCGGCGGCCGACGCCGCCCGGGCGTTCGCCTCATTCCTGGCCGGCGACGGCATCCGCGTCCTGGCCACGGCACCGGGCCGCGCGCCCCGCGGCGCCCGCCCGGCCGCGGCCGTGCACTCCCCGCCGGTCTCCGCGATGGTCGACCAGATGCTCCGGGAGAGCAACAACGTCATCGCGGAGGACCTCGCCCGCCAGGCCGCCCTGCGCACGGGCCGCCCCGGCTCGTTCGCCGGGGCCGCCGCCGCCGTCACCGCCGTGCTCCGCCGCCTCGGCATCACCGGCGTCCGCCTGGTGGACGGCAGCGGCCTGTCGCCGGACAACCGGCTCACCCCGAACGCCCTGTCCCGGCTGGTCACCGTCGCGGCGGGCCCGCACGGCGGGGCCCTGCGGCCGATCGTCGCGGCCCTGCCCGTGGCCGGCTTCTCCGGCACCCTGGCACCGGGCGCCAGCGTGTTCGGCAACTTCGGCCGGCCCGCGCTCGGCACGGTCCGCGCCAAGACCGGCAACCTGACCACCGTGGCCAGCCTGACCGGCATCGTCACCGACGCCAGCGGCGAGACGCTCGGGTTCTCCTTCATGGCCGACAAGATCCGCAGCGGCGCCCTGGCCGGCGCCACCACGGTCATGGACCGCATGGCCACCGCCCTCGCCAGCTGCGGCTGCAGCTGACGCGCTGGCGGGCGCGGGGCCAGCCCCCCGCCCCCCCCCC
>JBLMWU010000094.1:0-3628 GCA_050257395.1 Gemmatimonadota bacterium
GCCACCGCTGGGGGGCGCGGCGGACCCCGTCAGGCAAGGTCGTGTGGTGCGAGCAGTTGCTGCCCGAGGCCACCGACGAGCACGACGCCGAGGACGCCGCGGCGATCGCCGCCGTGGCCGAAGCCATCGCGCAGGAGACCGCCGCGATCGACGCCGAGTCCAACGGCGCCGGCCCCGGCCAGGCCCGGGCGGGCAAGAACGGCGCGGCGGCGGCCGGCGGTGAGGAGGCCAGCCCGGACCAGGCCAGCCCGGACCAGGCCACCCCGGACCAGGCCACCCCGGACCAGGCCACCCCGGACGAGGTCCGCGCGGGTGAGGCCGTCCCGGTGAAAGCCGGGAAGAAGAAGCACCGTGCCGGCAAGTCCGGAAAGCCCGGCCTGACCCCGACCGGCGCGGCCGGCTGACCGGAGGTCAGCCGGCCGGGTAGCGGGTGTCCTCGCGGATCGTCAGGCGGCCGTTCGCCATCACCCCGGTCCGCTGTGCCCGGGCGGCCACCGCACTGTCGTGGGTGACCAGGACCAGGGTCAGGCCGCGTTCCCGCCACAGCCGCTCCAGCAGGCCGATGATCTCGTTGCGGGTGTCCTCGTCCAGGTTGCCGGTGGGCTCGTCGGCCAGCAGCACCGCGGGGTCCTTGACCAGCGCCCGGGCGATCGCCACCCGCTGCTGCTGGCCCCCGGACAGCTCGGAGGGCAGGTGCCGCGCCCGGTCGGCCAGGCCCACTCCGGCGAGCGCCTGGGCCGCCCGGGCCTGCCGGGCGGCCGCGGGCACGCCGAGCGGGACCAGGGCGGCCTCCACGTTCTCCTGCGCTGACAGGGTGGGGATCAGGTTGAACGTCTGGAAGATGAACCCGATCGAGGCCGCCCGGACCCGGGTCAGCTGACTCTCCCGCAGCGCGGCCAGGTCCCGGCCGTCCAGCTCGGCCCGCCCGGACGTGGGCCGGTCCAGGCCGCCGAGAATCTGCAGCAGCGTGGACTTGCCGTGCCCGGTCGGGCCCTGGATCGCCAGCCACTCCCCGGCCTCGATGACCAGGTCCACCCCGGCCAGGGCGTGCACCGTGCCGCTGCCCTTCCGGTACTCCTTGGTGATCCCGCAGAGCTTGTACATGGTGCCCTCCTGATCGCCGTGCCAGCGCGCCCGCGCCGGTCCTGCCGTGCCTGCCCCGCCCGCGCGGCCGGGCTCACTCCACCCGGGCCAGCGCCGCGGCCGGCCGCAGCCGGGCCGCCCGCCAGCCGCCCAGCAAGCCCGCGAGCAGCCCGCCCGCCAGGGCCAGCAGCACGGCCAGTGCCACCGCGGCCAGCGTGACCGGGGCGCTGAGGTGGACCGCCACGGTCTGGGCGGCGTCCGCCGCGAGCCGGCCGAACCGCCCGGCGGACCCGCCGCCGGGCGCGCCGCCGAAGCCGCCGCCGGGCCCGCCAGCGGGGAAGCCGCCGAACGCCCTGGCCCCGCCCGGGGCAGCCGACCCGGTGGCGCTGCCGAGGGAGGCCGTGAGCGGCGGGGCCAGCGAGGACACCAGCGCCGCCCCGGCGTACCCGAGCGCCACCCCGGCCGCGCCGCCGATCAGGCCGGTGACCAGCGCCTCCCCCATGACCTGGCCGATGATCCGGCGGCTGCGCCAGCCCAGCGCCTTGAGGGTGCCGAACTCCCGCACCCGGCGGCCCACGGCCGCCATCGTCAGCAGGCTGGCCAGCCCGAACGCGGCGGCCAGCACCGCGATCGCCAGCCACCGGCCCAGGTTCCTGGCCAGGCTGGCAGCGCTGGCCAGCGAGCCGCTCACCTGGCTGGCCAGGCTGGCCGAGGTGGTCACGGTGGTCTCCGGCAGCGCCCGGGAGATCTCCGCGGACACGGCGCTGACCCCGGTGGCGCTGGCCGCGGACACGTAGATCGTGTTCACCTTGCCCTTGTTGCCGGACAGCGCCTGCGCCCGTGCCAGCGGGATGTAGAAGTCCGGCGGGTTGGTGGACTGTGCCTCCTGCACCACCCCGATGACCGTGAACGAGGTGCCCGCGATGGTGACCCTGGAACCGGTGTGCAGCTTCTGCTGGGTGGCGTAGCTGGAGTCCACCACGGCCATGTTCGCGGTGACGTCCGCGGTGGTGAAGGTGCGGCCCGCGGTGAGTCTGCCAGAGCTGAGCGGCCCGAGCCCGCCCCGCGCCAGGTCCACCCCGGCAACCCCGAACGAGGTGGGGGTGATGGAGCCCCGCGCCCCGGACGCACCGCTGCCAGACCCGGCCGCGCCGGACCCGCCCCCGCCAAAGCCGCCGCTACCGGAGCCGAAGTTCGGGATGGTCCCGGTCAGCTTGGTGTCGGTCAGGGTGAGCGCGCCCGCGGCGGCCGCCACGCCGGGCAGCCGGGACACCGTGGCCACCGACGAGGCCGCGATCGCGCCAAGCCCCCGGTTGCGCAGCGCGTCGATGTGGATCCGGGTGCCGGCCGCCCGCCGGGCGGTGCCGCCCGCCCGGAATCCGAACGGCCCGCCGTCCCCGGCGCCGAAGGTGGGCGCCCTGGTGACGGTGATGTCGGTGCCGACCCCGTAGAGCGAGTGCAGCACCTGGCTCTGGGCGTTGCTGACCCCGGCCGAGGCCGCGGTGACGGTGATGACCAGCCCGATGCCCAGGGCCAGCCCGAGCGCGATGAAGACCGCCTGCCGCGTCCGCCGCCGCAGCTCACGGCGGAGGTAGGTGATGAACAAATAGGGCTCCTCGGCGAACGCCCGCTGCTGACCCGCGGGCAGATCCTGGGATGACGGCGCAACCGCCGCGCCGCGCGGCGCTCAGCCACTGGCCGTGATCGTCCCGGAGCATGCTGGGGGAACCCTGAAATTTGCCTGCCGGTTGGCCGCTGGCGCGGAACGGCCTGGGCGCAGGCCCTGCCGGGCGGAATACCGGCTATGCAGCACCCAAACCCGCCGGTAACCTGTCAGTACGGATCTTCAAGAAGCAGCAACCAAGGTTGCCCTAATCTTGAGATCACAGGACTCTGTCAGGGGGCCTGTCCATGGCCGAGCGGCTGTACTTCGACCGAGCGGACGTCTACGTGCTCGCTGACTGCGACCCCCGGGCCGGGGGCCGCGCACGCCTGGTCGTGTGTGAGCACCCCGACGGCGCCGCCTATGCCGGGCAACTGGCTCTCCGGCTGGGGATCCCTGTCCAGCACGGGCCCGGGCCTGACCAGGACCCGGCGCCCGCGCCAGCGTCCGGCGGCCGCCGCGAGCCGGAGCCTGCGTGATGGGCGCCCCGGCCGGGCAGGATCACGGTGGCGCGGAGCCGCTGCTGGTCCTCGTCCGGTGGCACGGCGCCTGCGCCACCGTCACGCTGCACGGCGAGCTCGACCTGGCGACCGCCCCGCTGCTCACCGGCTGCCTGACCAGCGTGCTGGCCCAGCAGCCCCGGCAGCTCACCGTGGACCTGGCCCGCCTGGACTTCATCGACTGCGCGGGCATCGCCCCCCTCGTCAGGGCGCGGCACCTGCTGCCACCGGGCCGGCCCCTGATCATCAGGTCACCCACGGCACCCGCCCGCCGCCTGCTCCGGCTCACCGGCCTCGGCGAGGCATGGCGCGTCGAGGCGGGCAGTGCCGTCTCAGCCGGGAAAGCCCGGGAGACTGAGCCGCGGGGGGGGGGGGGGGGGGG
>JBLMWU010000095.1:0-12311 GCA_050257395.1 Gemmatimonadota bacterium
CCGCGGCGGCCGCGGCGGCGGCCGCCGTCACCGGGGTGCTGACGGCGACCGCCGCCATCAGCGGCCCGGCCGCACGGCCCGGCGGGCCCGCGGGCCCGCCGGCCGCGCTCAGCCACGTCCCGCCCTACTACGTGGTGCTGGCCGACCTGGTGGAGTCGCGGGAGGCCGTGGTGCGGGCCAGTGCGACCGGGCAGGTGCTCGCGACCGTCCGGCCGCCGCGGCCGTACGGCATCTTCACGTTCGTGACCGGGGCCGCTGACGACCGCACGTTCGTGCTCGCCGCCCAGCGATGGTGGCCGATCGCGCGCGGGAACCGCGGCATGGCGGCCGAGCAGCGGGACAACGCCACCCCGATGGTCTTCTTCCGGCTCCGTATCGACCCGGCGGCGCACACCGCCCGGCTCACCCGGCTGCGGCTGCCGGTGGTCCCGGCCGCCCCGGACCTGGCCGGCATCGGCCTGTCCCCCGACGCCGGCCGGCTGGCCCTGGCCCTGCACCAGGGCAGCGGCCCGGGCACGGCGCGGGGCCCGGCCATCGAGGTGGTCACGCTGGCCACCGGGGCGCGGCGGACCTGGACGTGGCCGGGCGGCGGCTGGATCGGCAACTTCAAGCCGCTGGGGCAGCCGCTGTCGTGGACGGCCGACGGGCGGTTCCTCGCGTTCCAGCAGTGGGGCGGCAGGCTGGACAGCACCGCCAGCGTGCGCATCCTCGACACCGCCGCGCCCGGCACCAGCCTGCGCGCCAGCAAGCTGGTGGTCTCCTTCTACAACCGGGACTCCGCACCGGGCGTGGGCGACGGCAACACACTGATCACGCCGGACGGCAGCTCGGTGATCGCCTCAACCACCACCACCGCCGGCAGCGGGCAGCATTACCGGACGACGCTGGAGATCGACCGGTACTCCGCCGCCACCGGCCACCTGACCGGCTGGCGGGCCCGGTGGCACATCGCGGGCTGGCAGGACGTGCTGTGGACCAGCCGGTCCGGCAGCACGCTGATCATCATCGACGCGCGGGGCAAGGCAGGCGCGGGGGTCACCGGGGTGCTGGACCCGGCCGGCTTCACCCCCCTGCCCGGCGCCCCGGCAGCCATCCAGATCGCCTGGTGACGGCTGCGCCAGGCGACGGGAGCGGCGGCGCGGGGCTGCGGGGGCGGCCCGCGCCGCTGCGGCGGCCCCGGCGGGCAGCAGGCCCGCCCCGCCGCCCGCCAGCGCGTGGCAGACTCCGGTCATGCGGCCGGCCCGTGGCTTTCCCGCTGGCGAAGCAGCGCAGCGGGGCGCTGCGCGTCTCTGATACATGCAATCCGATCTGTGGGCGCACCTGACAGTGGTGGACGCCGCCGCGTCAGGCGGTGACCGCACTGGCCAGGCGGCAGCCGCGGCGGATATCACCAGGTCCGGCCGCGGCAGCCCACCCTGCCGCGGGATCAGCCGCGCCTGGCCGGTCGTGACCGTCTTCTACCGGATCACCCTCACCGCTGCCGGGGCCCTGGTGAAGCAGCTCCCCGTCAGGCCGATGCCTGGCGTGGTGCTCGCCATCAGCGCGACGGCGGACGGCCGCGAACTCGCCGTCTACCGGGGCACGGTGGCACCCCCCGGCGGAACCGCACTGACGGTGGCCTCGACGGTGACGGGCCGGGAGCGCAACTGGACCACCACCCGTCCCGGCCCGCTGCCCGGCGTGGCCCTGCTCTCCTGGCTTGCCGATGGCCGCCGGGTGGCGTTCGTGCGGGTGCTCCCCGGGAGGAACCTCCGCACGGTGGTCCACCTGCTGGATACCGGCGTGCCCGGCGCCGATCTGCTGGCGGGGGCGTCCCTCGCACCGCCGCAGCTGCCCGCCTTCGTGCAGGCGATCAGCCCGGACGCCAGCACCGTGATCGCGACCACGCCGGGCAGCCCTCGCGTGGCCGGCCCGGGGCTTCCCGGCTGGTCGGTGGTCAGCTCACCTGCCAGGACCGGGCGGCCTGTCCGCGTGCTCTTCGCGGCGGGCCGGCATGAGCACGGCACGTACTGGAACTGCCAGCTGCTGTGGGTCAGCCACACCGGCCAGCGGGTGCTGATTAGGTGCGGGTACCACCCGGCCGGGGGCGGGTCCCAGCACCGGGTGTTCCTGGCCGGGCCTGGCCGGGCGCTGCGCCGCCTGCCCTGGCTGGAGCCGCCCGCGGACGCGTTCACCCTGGGGTCGATGCCTCAGGGCTGATCAGGACGCTGTCCGGTCAGCAGCCGGTCAGGCGCTCGGCCAGGTAGGACTCCAGGGCGTCGATGCCGACCCGGTCCTGCCGCATGGTGTCGCGTTCCCGGACCGTCACCGCCTGGTCGTCCAGGGTGTCGAAGTCCACGGTGACGCAGTACGGGGTGCCGATCTCGTCCTGGCGGCGGTAGCGGCGGCCGATCGCGCTGGCGTCGTCGAAGTCGGTGTTCCAGCGCTTGCGGAGCTGGGCGGCCACATCCCGGGCCTTGGGCGACAGGTCGGCGTTGCGCGACAGCGGCAGCACCGCCACCTTGACCGGGGCGATCCGGTGGTCGAGCCGGAGCACGGTCCGCTTCTCCATCTTGCCCTTGGCGTCGGGCGCCTCGTCCTCGGCGTAGGCGTCCATCAGGAACGCCAGCATCGACCGGTCCACCCCGGCGGCGGGCTCGATGACGTACGGCACGAACCGCTCCCCGGAGTCAGCGTCCAGGTAGGACATGTCCTGGCCGGACGCTTTGCCATGGGTGGTGAGGTCGAAGTCGGTCCGGTTGGCGATGCCCTCCAGCTCGGCCCACTCGCTGCCGGGGAAGCCGTACCGGTACTCGATGTCCACGGTGCGCTTGGAGTAGTGCGAGCGCTTTTCGGCCGGGTGCTCGTACTTGCGCAGGTTGTCCTTGCGCATGCCCAGGTCCACGTACCAGCCGAGCCGGGCGGTGATCCAGTGGTCGTGCCACTCCTCGTCGGTGCCGGGCTTGACGAAGAACTCCATCTCCATCTGCTCGAACTCGCGGGTGCGGAAGATGAAGTTGCCGGGGGTGATCTCGTTCCGGAACGACTTGCCGACCTGCCCGATGCCGAACGGGATCTTCTTGCGGGAGGTCTGCAGCACGTTGCGGAAGTTGATGAAGATGCCCTGGGCGGTCTCCGGGCGCAGGTAGGCGAGCCCGGACTCGTCCTCGGTGGCGCCGAGGAAGGTGCGCAGCAGCCCGTTGAACATCCGCGGCTCGGTGAACTGGCCTTTGGTGCCGCAGTGCGGGCAGGCGATGTCGGCGAGCCCGTTCGGCGGCTCGTGCCCGTGCTTGTCCTCGTAGGCCTCGGTGAGGTGGTCGGCCCGGAACCGCCGGTGGCAGGACGTGCACTCGGTCAGCGGGTCCACGAACTCGGTGACGTGCCCGCTGGCCTCCCACACCTCCCGGGCCAGGATCACGCAGGAGTCGAGCCCGACGATGTCGTCGCGCTCCTGCACCATGGACTTCCACCACTGCCGCTTGACGTTGTTCTTCAGCTCCACGCCCAGCGGGCCGTAGTCCCAGGAGGCGCGGAGGCCGCCGTAGATCTCACTCGACGGGTACACGATGCCGCGGCGCTTGCAGAGGCTGACCAGCGTGTCGATGCGGTCACTGCCACGTGCCATGAAGGACTCCATCCGGCTGGCGGTCGGCGGGTTACGGGATGCGCGGGGCCCGTCACGGGCGGGCGCGTGCCGCCAAGCTTATCCGGGTCACGGCGCCGCCCGGGCCAAACCGCTGCCAGCCCGGCCGCCAGCAGAACGGCCGCCAGCAGCGGCAACGCCACTAACCGGTACACGGCGCCGGCGACCACGTCAGAGTCGATGTCGAGGGTGACCCGGCCGATCCGCCGCCGGTGCGCGCCCAGCCACTGCTTGATCCGGTGCCCGGGCGGCCACATGGAGGGCTGCAGATACGGCATCCCGCCCAGGGTGGGCCGCCCGTCCCACAGCCCGAACCAGATCGAGTCGGGCCTGGCCAGCCAGCGGCCGTACACGGTGGAGTTGCGGGCCAGGTCCACCACGGCCGCCGACGCGCTCGAGTACACCCCGGAGCGGTGGCCGCTGGCGTGCAGCCGGCGGGTCCAGCCGTTCAGGAAGGACAGGACGCCACGGCGGCAGCGCCCCCACTGGTGGTGGTAGTACTCCATGTCGTCGTAGAGCGGCGCGCGCAGGCCCAGGCCGAGCGCCGCGGCCAGGCGCATCGCCTGCCCGGCCGCTGCCCGGCCCTCGGCAAAGGCGTGCCTGAGCCGGATGCGGACCCGGAACATCGTGCTGCAGGAGGCCTGGCGCCCGACGTAGGTGGGGATGAGCGCCCAGCCCATCCGGGTGACGGCGCGTACCCACGACGGCGACAGGTTGCCCCACCCGCACGCCGCCTCCGGCCCGCCGATGTAGATGGCCATGGCCGAGAACGCGCTGCGCCATCTGCTCATCGTCCGCAGGGACGGCGCCGAGCAGGTATCGAATCCCAGCCGCGCCCCCGGCAGGCGGTGCTGGCCGTAGCCCGGCTGGCCGCGGCCCGGGTCCGCCACGCCCCGCCCGGCCGGGGGCTGACCCGGCGCGGGCTGATCCGGCGCGGGCTGATCCGGCGCGGGCACCCTGGCGGCGAGCTGGCCCGCCCCGCTGGCGGCGGGCTGGCCGGGCGGCGGCCCGGACCCGGCCGCCGGGCGGGCACTGGCGATGATCCGGTCCACCAGGGCGGAGCTGCCGGCGTAGGTGGCGCTCACCGCCAGGCCCGCCCGGCCGGCGCTGGCGAGCAGCTGATGGTCCTGCGCGTCCATCAGCAGGTGGCCGGCGAGCTGCGGGCCGCCCCCCGGGACCCGGGCGGGCGCCGCCCGCCACACCCCGGGCGCGTCCCCCGGCCGGGTCCGGGCGGGCTGGATGCTGACGGTGTCCACCCGCCCGGCCAGGTGGGCCGGGCAGAGCTGGTCGGCGCCGGGCTGGCCGAGGTAGACCGCGTGCCGGTCGTACCGCACGCACTGGGTGGAGCCGGGCCCCAGCCGGTAGACCGGCCAGGCCGCGGGCACGGTGAGCACGTACCCGCCGTACCGGACCGTCTTGGCCGGGAGCGGGCCCAGCCAGCGGGCGGCCCCGGCGGAGCCAATTCCCGGCCCGGCGCTGGCGCCGGCCGCTGGCCAGGCGGCGGCCGGGCCGGCGATCCCGGTTAGAGTGAGTCCAGCAGTGAGGGCCAGCATGGCCACGCGTCGCATCTTAATTCCCCCGAAAGCAAATGACGGAAGTACCGCCACTGCGGCTTAGTCCCCCGACAAGTGCCTGTTCCCGCCCCATTCCGAGAACATGCGGCCGCCGTGGCACCAGCTCGCCGTCAGGCGCATGTTTGGGCAGGGAATGTGAGTACATGAGCAAAAGGCCAGCCAGCTGGCCGGAGGGATGAATACCATGAATGCCCGCTCATCGCGCCGGCCGGCCGCGAACCCGCGGCCCGGGCCCCGGCAGGGCAGGCCGGGCCAGCCCGGGCGGCCCGGCACCAGGCGCCCGCTGCCGCAGGGCCCGCTGTACACCCCGGGCGCGGGCGGCACCCGCCAGGCCGTGGAGGGCCGCAGCGCCCGGGTGGTGCTCCTGCTGCACCAGCTGCCGAAGTGGCTGCTGCCGCTGGTCATGGTGGCCCTGCTGGTGGCCGGCCTGGCAGTACGCGGCCCAGGCGGCGGCGCGGCGCTGGCGGCGATGGCGGCCGTGCTCGGCTGGCTCGCCTACCTGTCCTGGCCCGCGCTGGCCAGCCAGGGACGGCTGCTGCGGGTGCTCGGCATCACGGGCGTGCTGGTGCTCGCCGCCGTGCAGTCCCTGCGGTAGCCCGGCTAGGGCACCGGGTTCGGCTTCGCGCCGCCGTAGCGGCGGTCGCGGCTCGCGTAAATCTCGCAGGCGTGCCATAGATGGCGCCGGTCGAAATCCGGGAAAAGGGTGTCCAGGAACACCAGCTCCGCATAGGCGCTCTGCCATAGCAGAAAGTTAGAAATACGCTGCTCGCCGGATGACCGGATGAACAAGTCGACATCGGGGATGCCCGGCTCATCCAGGTAGCGGGCGAACATTTTCTCGTCCACCCGGCCGGGGCGCAGCCGGCCGGCCGCCACGTCGGCGGCGATGGCGGCGGCCGCGTCCGCGATCTCGGCGCGGCCCCCGTAGTTGACGCAGAACTGCAGCGTCAGCACCGAGTTGCCCGCCGTCATCCGCTCGGCGTCCTCCAGTTCGGAGATGACGCTCCGCCACAGCCGCGGCCGCCGGCCCGCCCAGCGGACCCGGACGCCCATCTCGTTGAGCTGGTCCCGGCGGCGCCGGATGACGTCCCGGTTGAAGCCCATGAGGAAGCGGACCTCCTCCGGGGACCGGCGCCAGTTCTCGGTGGAGAACGCGTACGCCGACAGATACGGGATGCCCAGCTCGATCGCGCCCATGATCACGTCGAAGAGCGAGTACTCGCCCTGCTTGTGGCCCTCGGTCCGGGGCAGCCCGCGCTGCTTGGCCCAGCGCCCGTTGCCGTCCATCACCAGGGCCACGTGCCGGGGCACCAGCTCAGGCGGGATGGCCGGCGGGCGGGCGCCGCCCGGATGCGGATCGGGCGGCCGGACAGCATTCTGGCTGTGCTGGCCGCCCCGCGGCGGCGCGCTCTCCCGGCTCAAGCGTGCTCCACATGGCGAAGTGACCGGATGGAATGCTCCAGGTGCCATTGCAGATAGGCGGCGACCAGGCCGCTGCACTCTACCTGGTACCGCTGCTCAGCCGCGTCGGCGCTGGGCCAGTCGCCGCGCAGCAGCGCGCTCATCAGGGCCACCGTCCGGACGGACGGGGTGGCGGCCCCGGCGGGACGGCACGACCGGCAGGCCAGCCCGCCCGCGGCGATGGCGAACGCCCGTGACCCGCCGCTGTCAGCCCCCGGGTCGGGGGTGCCGCACACCGCGCACTCCGCCAGGGCCGGCGCGTAGCCGGCCACGGCCAGCGACCGCAGCAGGAAGGCGTCGAGCACCAGCCGCGGGTCGTGCTCCCCCGCCCCCAGCGCCCGCAGCCCGCCGACCAGCAGCAGGAACTGGCGCAGGGCGGGCTCCTTTTCCTCCGGCGTGAACCGCTCGGCGGTCTCCAGCATGGCCGTCCCGCTGGTGTAGCGCGGGTAGTCGGCAATCAGCGGCTCCCCGTACGCCCGCACCGTCTCCGCCTGCGTGATCACGTCGAGCGACCGGCCGGTGTAGAGGAGGAGATCGACGTGGGTGAACGGCTCCAGCCGGGCGCCGAACCGCGACTTCGTCCGGCGCACTCCTTTGCCCACCGCGCGGATCCGGCCGTTGCGCCGGGTGAGCACGGTGACGATCCGGTCGGCTTCCCCCAGCTTCTGGGTCCGCAGCACGATCCCGTCGTCCCGGTACAGGCTCACATCGCCATTCTCGCCTACGGCGGGGACAGCGCGGGCCCGGCCGCGCCGGGGCGGGCGGCCGCCCGCCCCGGCCAGCAGGCTAGCTGCTGCGGGCCCGGTTGACCGCCGACAGCACCGCCCGCAGGGAGGCAGTCACCGTGTTGGCGTCGATGCCCACGCCCCACCAGACCTGGCCGCCGACCTCACATTCCACGTAGGCGGCCGCCTGCGCGTCGCTGCCCGCGGACAGGGCGTGCTCGTTGTAGTCGAGCACCCGGACCCCGATGCCCATGGACGAGAGCGCGTCGCAGAACGCGGAGATGGGACCGTTGCCGACGCCCTCGATCTGCCGCGGCTCGCCTTCCACCTCGACCTCGACCGTGAGCACGTCCTTGGCGTCCACCACCGAGGAGGTGTGGTGGGCCAGCAGCGCGACCGGCCCGGCGGTGAGGTACGCGGCCGAGAACGCCTCCCACATCTCGGCCGGCGTCACCTCGCCGCCCTCGGCATCGGTGTGCGCCTGGACCACCCGGGAGAAGTCGATCTGCAGCCGGCGGGGCAGGTCGAGCTGGTGCTCGGCCTTCATGATGAAGGCAACCCCGCCCTTGCCGGACTGGGAGTTGACCCGGACCACGGCCTCGTAGCTGCGCCCCACGTCGTGCGGGTCGATCGGCAGGTAGGGAACCTCCCAGCGGAAGCCCGCCACCGGCGTGCCCGCGGCGGCCGCGTCCCGCTCCAGCGCCTCGAAGCCCTTCTTGATGGCGTCCTGGTGGGACCCGGAGAACGCGGTGTAGACCAGGTCGCCGGCGTAGGGGTGACGCGGGTGGACCGGCAGCTGGTTGCAGTACTCCACGGTGCGCCGGATCTCGTCGATGTCCGAGAAGTCGATCATCGGGTCGATGCCCTGGCTGAACAGGTTCAGGCCCAGGGTGACCAGGCATACGTTGCCGGTCCGCTCACCGTTGCCGAACAGGCACCCTTCCACCCGGTCCGCGCCGGCCAGCACCGCGAGCTCGGCGTCCGCGACCGCGGTGCCGCGGTCGTTGTGGGTGTGCACCGACAGGCAGATGTGCCCGCGCCGGGACAGGTTGCGGCTCATCCACTCGATCTGGTCCGCGTACACGTTCGGGGTGGACCGCTCGACGGTGCAGGGCAGGTTCAGGATGATCTCCCTGCCCGGGCCCGGCTGCCAGACGTCCATCACCGCCTCGCAGGTCTCGGCGGCGAAGTCGAGCTCGGTGTCCATGAAGATCTCGGGCGAGTACTCGTAGCCGAAGTCGCAGCCGGCCAGGTAGGTGTCCGCGTGCTTGATCACCGACCGGGTGCCCTCCACGGCCAGCGCCCTGGTCTCCTCGCGGTCGTTGCCGAACACGACCCGCCGGAACAGCGGCGCGGTGGCGTTGTACATGTGCACGGTCGCCCGCCGCGCGCCCGCCAGCGATTGGACGGTGCGCTCGATCAGCTCGTCCCGGGCCTGGGTCAGCACGGAGATCTGCACGTCGTCCGGGATGATGTCGTCCTCGATGAGGCTGCGGACGAAGTCGAAGTCGGCCTGGCTCGCCGACGGGAAGCCGACCTCGATCTCCTTGTAGCCCATCCGCACCAGCAGGTCGAACATGGTGCGCTTGCGGGCCGGGCTCATCGGGTCGATCAGTGCCTGGTTGCCGTCGCGCAGGTCGGTGGAGAGCCAGCGCGGCGCGGCCGTGATGCTCTTGCCCGGCCAGGCCCGGTCGGGCAGGTCCACGGGCCGGAACGGCGTGTAGCGGTGGCAGGGCATGCCGCTGGGCTGCTGACGTACGGAACTACGAGATTCCATCGGAGAAGGGACTCCCTCGCGGTCTGGGCGGCGGCCAGCGGTCACGCCAGGACTCCGCGGCGAGGGAGCCGGCCGTTATCGGCCCCCGCCGCGGCCGCTAAGAAGGAGCAGTCCGCAGAACACGGTTCCCGACACTACCAGACCGGGCAGCCGGCCAGCGACCGCGCGCCGGGTCACTCCGACGCCGCCGCCTGCTCGGTCAGCGTGATGACGCCCAGCACCTGGGCCTGGGTCATGCCCAGGCCGGCCCCGGCCGCGCGGGCGGCATCGCGCTCGGCGTCGGTCAGCGGCCCGTCCGCCATCCCGATCCGCACCACCTCGGCCAGGAACCATTCCCGGGCCGGGACCGCCAGCTGGGCGCCCACCTGGGCCAGGTCACCGGCAGCTGCCTCGGCGGGCCGGGCCAGGTCGGCGTCGAGCGCCGCGCTGTCGTACCCCGGCGCGCCCGAGCCCACGATGGCCTCGATGGCCCGCTGCCTGGCCACGCCGCTGCCCGGGTCGCCGGCCCGCAGCATGGCGGCCGCTGCCGCCCGCATGCCGGCCGGGAGGGCCGCCTGCATCTGCGCCGCGGTGGGCAGCCGCAGCACGTCCAGGTGGTAGCGGGTGCGGCAGGTGGTGCACTGGATGTGCTCCCCCACCTTGTCCAGCGGGATGACCGGGATGAAGAACAGGGTGAAGAACCGGCGCCCGGAGCGGTGCCGGTACTCCCGGTCGCCGCCGCACCGCTGGCAGTGGAACGTGCCCTGCCCGATGGTGCGGAAGAACACCCGAAGGCCCCAGATGATCAGCAACGTCGCTCCCGGCTGGTCGTAGCCGCCCGCACCCGCCCGCGGGCCTGACCCATCATGTCGCATTCGCCCGGAGTGCACCCGTGACATCTGTCATCCCCGGAACCCGACACCGGTGACAGGGCCCGCGCCCGGCCAGCGGCTAGCGTGGCAGCAGGCCGCAGCGGCCCACCCCGGCGGAGCCGGTCACCTGGCCTCCGCGCCAGCACAGCAGGGCGGCGAAACCGAGGCATCATGAGCGCTATGCGGCTGATAACCGGCAAGCGGGCCGGGAGCCCGCCAATCGTGGTGCCCCCGCCGGTGACGGTCCTCCCGCCGGTCACGGTGGCACCGGCGGCCACGGCTGTCCCGGGCGCCGATGAGCTGGACGACCGGGTATCCAGCTCGCTGCGGCGGAGGCAGCTGGCCCTGCGGGTGCTGGTGCTCGGGTTCGTCGTCCTGCCAGCGGTGCTGCTGTTCGCCCACCACGGCCTGACGGGCCGGGGGCTTTTCCTGATCCCGGCGACGCCGGTCTTCGCGGTGCTGATCGACCGGGTCGTGCTGATCCGGTGCCCCGGCGATGACGTGCAGAGCCGGTGGGTGCCGTTCCTGCTGATCCTCACGGTGGCGCTGGCGGCCGGACTGTTCGCCGTGGGGCAGATGAACTGGCTGACCCCGCTCGCGGTCGCCGCCGCCGCCGTCGGCCGGCTCACCGCCGGTGGCCGGGCCACGCTGCTGCGGCTGGGGAGCTGTTCCGCGCTCGCCGCGGGCATCGGCGTGTTCCAGCACCTCCAGCTCGCCAACATCATCATCGCGGCCGGCGTGTGCGCGCTGGGGGGCCTGCTGGCCCACAGCGCGGAGCGGCGCTTCGTCCTCATCAGCCGGCTCAACAGCGCCCGGGCCGAGCTAGCCCGGATGGCCGTGGCCGAAGAGCGGCTGCGGATCGCCCGGGACCTGCATGACCTGCTCGGCCACAGCCTGTCGCTGATCGCGCTCAAGGCGGAGCTGGCCGGGCGGCTGCTGGAGCCCGACCCGCAGCGGGCGGCGCGGGAGATCAGCGAACTGGAGACGGTAGCCCGGCGCTCGCTCACCGAGGTACGCCAGGCGGTGACCGGCTACCGCCAGCCGGGCCTGGCCGCGGAACTGGCCACGGGCCGGCAGATGCTGGCGGCCGCCGGGGTGGACTGCCGGCTGGCGGTGCCCGCCGCCTGCTCGTTCCCGCCGGATATCGACGCCCTGCTGGCCTGGACGGTCCGGGAGGGGACCACGAACATCGTCCGGCACGCCCGGGCCCGGCACGCGAGCATCCTGATCGGGGTCACCGGTGACCAGGTATGCGCCGAACTGGCCGACGACGGCACCGGCCCGGCCCGGGACCCCGGCGCGGGGGCCGCTCCGCCGCCCGCCCGCCCGGCCACGGCGGAAAGCGGGCCGCCCGCTGCCGGATGCGGCCTGGCCGGGCTCACCGAGCGGGCCGCCCGGCTGGGCGGGACCCTGCTGGCCGGGGCCGGCGAGCACGGCGGGTTCCGGCTGCGGGTCAGCGTGCCGCTCGCGGCCGCCGGAGTCGGGCCTGAGCAGGGCGGGCCCGCGGTGACCCCGCTGGAGGCGTCCGCATGACCGCGGCTCCCGCGGCGGCCGGACAGGCTGGCCAGGGCTCAGCGGGCAGCGTGCGGATCATGATCGCCGAGGACCAGACCATGGTCCGGCAGGCGCTGGTCGCCCTGCTGGAGCTGGAGCCGGACATCACCGTGGTGGCGGAGGCCGCCAGCGGCGACGAGGCCCTCGCCATGGCCCAGTTGCACCAGCCCGATGTGGCGCTGCTGGACATCGAGATGCCCGGCCCGGACGGCATCGAGGTGGCGCGGCGGCTCTCCGGGAACGGGTTCACCGGCAAGGTCATCATCGTCACCACCTTCGGCCGGCCCGGCTACCTGACCTCGGCGATGACGGCGGGCGCGCGCGGCTTCCTGCTCAAGGACGCCCCGGCCGCGGAACTGGCCACCGCGATCCGGCGGGTGCACGGCGGCGAGCGGGTGGTCGACCCGGCGCTGGCCGCCGCCGCGCTGGCCGAGGGCGCCAGCCCGCTGACCACCCGGGAAACCGAGGTGCTCGCCGCCGTCCGCAGCCACGCCACCATCACCGACCTGGCCGCCGCCCTGCACCTGTCCCCCGGCACGGTCCGCAACCACCTGTCGGCGTCGATCCAGAAGCTGGGTGCCCGCAACCGGGCTGAGGCGGTCGAGATAGCGGAACGAAAAGGCTGGCTCTTCTAAGCCCTCGCTCGCCTCCGGGCCGCTCGAGCCCGCCGTCTTCCCTCCTCGCTCCTCGCTCCTTCGTCGCTCGTCGCTCGTCAGTCCAGACGGCGGCGCGGCCCTTCGGCTCGCT
>JBLMWU010000096.1:0-14745 GCA_050257395.1 Gemmatimonadota bacterium
CGCTGCGGCTGTCGGCCCGGCTGGTGCACCCCGGCCGCAGCGGCGGCTGGGTCGGCGGCTCGCTGAGCTGGAGCAAGCTGGACTCGCTGTCCCTGTACGGCAGCTACCCGCCCGCGCAGGCGCGGCTGCTGCAGGAGATCTACGCGCTGTACCGGGCGCGCAGCAGCCGCCCGGCGCACTACACCTACGGCTACTCGCACGGCGACGAGAAGTCGATCGACCTGTCCACGTTCGAGTCCAGCCGGCTCTGGGCGCTGCTGGACGAGGCCGAGTCGATCGGGCTGCCGCTGGTGCACGGCCGGAAGGCGGGCCCGGTGGCCCGCTACCGGCACGCGGAGCTCTGCCTGGACTTCACCCGGGCGGACCCGGCCGGCCCGCTGGCGATCACGCCGGTGATCCGGATGAGCGGCGATGACCCGGGCCCGGACGGTCCCGGCGCTGCCGGGCCGGGCGAGGGGCTCGCCCCGGTCGTGTTCATCGGCAGCGAGGGGCACGGCGTGGTCTGCGCCGACCCCGCCGAGATGCGGCGCAGCACCGACCCGGCCGGCTGGCGGTTCCAGCTGGCCAGGCTCGCCCGGCCGGTGCCGCAGCCGCTGCAGCGCCTCGCGCTCGCCCGCGAGCGGCTCGTGATCCCCGCCGCCGAGCTGTCCCGGTTCCTGACGGAGTACTACCCGCGGCTGCGGCATGCGGCCACGGTCATGTCCTCCGACGGCTCGTTCACCCCACCGCAGATCCCGGACCCGGTGCTGGTGCTGCGCGCCGCGTTCGGTGCTGGCCATCGCGCCGACGTCCGCTGGGAGTGGGCCTACCAGATCGGCGACGAGCACTTCCGGCTCCCGGCCGACCCGGCCCCGCCAGCCCCGGCTTACCGGGACCCGGCGGCCGAGCGCCGGATCGTGGCCGGCCTCGACCTGCCGCTGCAGCGCTACGGGCTGCTGCGGTCCGGTCCCGGCCCGGCCGGCGCGGGCAAGACCCTCGGCCCGCCGGCCCGGCTCAGCGGCATGGACACGATGCGGTTCACCACCGAGGTGCTGCCGCTGCTGGCTGGCCACCCCGGCCTCGCCGTCGAGGTCACCGGGGAGCCCGCGGACTACCGCGAAGCCGGCGACAGCCTGCAGATCGGGGTGTCGGCGGACGGGGCCGACGGCACCGACTGGTTCGACCTCGGGGTCACGGTCACGGTGGAGGGGCGGCAGGTCCCCTTCACCGACCTGTTCGTCGCCCTCAGCGAGGGCCAGTCGCACCTGCTGCTGCCGGACGGCGCCTACTTCTCGCTGCAGAAGCCGGAACTGGCGGCGCTGGCCCGGCTCATCGAAGAGGCCCAGGCGCTGCACGACTCGCCCCCGGGCGAGGTCAGGATCAGCCGGTTCCAGGCGGGCCTGTGGGCGGAGCTGGCCTCCCTCGGGGTGGTCCGCCACCAGGCGGCGGCCTGGCGGGAGCAGGTAGAGGGCCTGCTGTCGATCGACAGCGCGCCGCCCCCCAGCCCGCCCGCGGCGCTGACCGCCCGGCTGCGCCCCTACCAGCTCGACGGGTTCAGCTGGCTGGCCTTCCTGTGGGAGCACCGGCTCGGCGGCATCCTCGCCGACGACATGGGGCTCGGCAAGACGGTCCAGTCGCTGGCGCTGATCTGCCATGCGCGCCAGACCCGGCCCGGCAGGCCGCCGTTCCTCATCGTGGCCCCGACCAGCGTGGTGCCGAACTGGGCGGCCGAGGCGGCCAGGTTCACCCCTGGCCTGCGGGTGACCGCGGTGACCGACACGGCCGCCCGCCGCCGCCAGCCCGTCGCCGAGACGGTCGCCGGGGCGGACGTGGTGGTCACGTCCTACACGCTGCTGCGGATCGACTTCGACGGGTACGCCGGGCTGAAATGGTCCGGCCTGATCCTGGACGAGGCCCAGTCCGTCAAGAACCACCAGTCCAAGGCGTACCAGTGCGCGCGGCGGCTGCCCGCCCCGGTCAAGTTCGCCATCACCGGCACGCCCATGGAGAACAACCTCATGGAGCTGTGGTCGCTGCTGTCGATCACCGCGCCCGGGCTGTTCCCCGATCCCGAGCGGTTCCGCGAGTACTACGCCCGGCCCATCGAGCGCGGGGGCCAGGCCGAGCTGCTCGCCCAGCTGCGGCGGCGGATCAGGCCGCTGATGAGGCGCCGCACCAAGGAGCAGGTCGCCGCGGACCTGCCGGCCAAGCAGGAGCAGGTGCTCCAGGTCGATCTCCACCCCCGCCACCGCAAGGTCTACGAGACGCACCTGCAGCGGGAGCGGCAGAAGGTCCTCGGGCTGATCGGCGACATGAACGCCAACCGCTTCACGATCCTGAGCTCGCTCACCCTGCTGCGGCAGCTCAGCCTGCACGCCGGGCTGGTCGACGAGGCCCACCGGGACCTGCCGTCGAGCAAGATCGACTCGCTGATCGAGCAACTCGAAGACGTCATCGGCGGGGGTCACCGGGCCCTGGTGTTCAGCCAGTTCACCGGGTTCCTGGGCAAGGTCCGCGCGCGGCTGGACAGCGTGGGGGTGGAGTACTGCTACCTCGACGGCCGGACCCGTGACCGGGCCGCGGTGCTAGGGCAGTTCAAGGAGGGCACCGCGCCGGTGTTCCTGATCAGCCTCAAGGCGGGCGGCTTCGGCCTGAACCTCGCCGAGGCCGACTACTGCTTTCTGCTCGACCCGTGGTGGAACCCTGCGACCGAAGCGCAGGCGGTGGACCGGGCGCACCGCATCGGGCAGTCCCGCACCGTGATGGTGTACCGGCTGATCTCCGCCGGCACCATCGAGGAGAAGGTGATGGCGCTCAAGGCGCGGAAAGCCGAGTTGTTCGCCAGCGTGATCGATGACGGCAACGTCTTCGGGGCCAGCCTGGACGCCGACGACATCCGCGGGCTGTTCGAGTAACGCCGTCCCCGCGGGCGGGCAGCGATGTGACGGAGCGTGCCGAGCTCAGCCTGCCCGAGCGACGAAATATTCATCTTGTTCATGTAATGACCGGGTTTATCCATCTGCGACCCTGGCCAGCAGGTGAACAAAAGGTGCAAGACGTCGTCGCGGGGTGCCCAAACTCGCGAGAACTTTGTAACCTGTGGGTGCCGGATTGCTGATAGGCAACCAATGTTGCGCTATCTCTTCCCCGCTGGCATTCCGGGAGGTCCCGTGACCGAGCGCCTGTACTTCGACCAGCCGGGTGTCTACGTGCTCGCCGACTACGATGCGTATCTCGGCGGCGGCCGCGCCCTGTGCGTCGTGTGCGAGCGCCCGGACGGCGCGGTGTACGCGGCCCAGCTCGCGGAGCGGCTCGGCGTCCCGCTCCAGCACGGCCCCGCCGGCGGCGAAGCCGGGCGGGACACCGCGCCCGCCGCAGACCACCGCCCCGGCCCCACCATCGCCGTCTGATCCGGCCCGCCGCTCACCCGGGAGAAGGCATCCCGGGTTCAGCGGCTGTGCCGCACCGCCGGTCAGCGGGCCGCGGAGCTGACCCGGGCGGCGAGGAACTCTTCCCACGTGCGCTGGCCGGTGGCGTGACCCGGGGCGATGTTGGCGCCGGCCCGGAAGGCGCGCGCCGCCTGGCCGGGAAGCCGGAGCGGCACGATGGGCCGGTGCCTGCCCGCGGCCGCCAGGTAGCCGCGGACCAGCTCCGCCACACCGTAGACCTTCGGCCCGGCCAGGTCGGGCACCAGGCCGGCCGGCGGGCCGGACGCCAGCGCGGCGAGCCGGTCCGCGACCTCGCCGGCATCGACTGGCTGGAACCGGAAACCGGCCGGGACCGGGATCACCGGCAGCTTGGCCAGCTGCCGCGCCACCAGCAGGATCAGGTCGTGGAACTGGGTGGCCCGCAGCGTGGTCCACGGCACCGCGGAGCCGGCGATGACCTGCTCGGCTGCCAGCTTGGACCCGAAGTAGCCGAACATGGTGCGGTCGGTGCGGCTGGCCTGCGGCACCCGGTCGGCGCCGACGACCGAGATGTTCACCAGGTGCGCCACCCGGGCCCGGGACGCCGCCTGGACCAGGGTCCGGGCCTTTTCCTCGTCGCCCTTGCTGCTGCCGGCGCAGTGCACGATGACCTCGGCCCCGTCCACGGCGGCGGCGATCCCCTCGCCGCTGGCCAGGTCGCCGGTCACGAACTCGATGCCGTCCCCGCCTGCCCGGCTGCTCCTGCTCAGCACCCGGACCTTGCCGCCAGCCTCCCGCAGCCGCGGGACGACGAGGCGCCCGAGCGTACCCGTGCCGCCGGTGACCAGGATGCGTGTCATTCGGCTGCTCCTTTCGGCGGGCGCCGGCGCGGTCACACCGGCGCGGCCCGATCCGTCAGGGGTATGACGGAACGGGACGAAGGAATGTGACTGATGGGCGACGACGACTGGCTGGCCGGCCGGTTCGAGGCCAGCCGGCCCCGCCTGCGGGCGGTGGCCTACCGGATGCTCGGCTCCCTGACCGAGGCCGAGGACGCGGTCCAGGAGGCCTGGATCCGGGCCGCTGGCCACGGTGCGGGCGACGTGGCGAACCTGGAGGGGTGGTTCACCACGATCGTCGGCCGGGTGTGCCTGGACATGCTGCGCTCGCGCAGGTCGCGCCGGGAGGAGCCGCTGGACGCGGACGTGGCCACGGCTGCCGCGGCGGCCGGGCCCGAGCAGGAGGCGGTGCTCGCCGACTCGGTCGGGCTCGCGCTGCTGGTGGTCCTGGACACGCTCGCGCCCGCGGAGCGGGTCGCGTTCGTGCTGCATGACATGTTCGGCCTGCCGTTCGGCGAGATCGGGGCGGTGACCGGCCGGTCGCCGGCTGCCGCGCGGCAGCTGGCCAGCCGGGCCCGGCGCCGCGTCCAGGGCGGCAGCGTCCCGCAGCCGCGGGCGACCCGGCAGCGGGAGGTCGCGGAGGCGTTCTTCGCGGCCGCCCGCGGCGGCGACCTGAACGCGCTGCTCGCCGTGCTCGACCCGGAGGTGGAACTGCACGCGGACGCGACGGCGGTGCCGTCGGGCGTGCCGATGACGCTGCGCGGTGCGGCAGCGGTGGCCCGCGGGGCGGTGGCCGCGTCCGCCCGTTCCCGCCATTCGCAGCTTGCCCTGGTGGACGGGAGCCCGGGCATCGTGATGGCGCCGCTCGGCCGGCTGGTGCTCGTGCTGAGGTTCACGATCCGGGACGGGAAGATCTCCAGGATCGAGGTGATCGCCGACCCCGCCCGGCTCCGCCAGCTCGATCTCGCGGTCCTCAGCTGAGGGAGCGCGGCACCTGCCCGGCGGCGGTTCCGGGTTTGGGACTTTGTTCCCTTCCGGCCGGGCGCTCGCCGGTGTGACGGTGAGCGTGAGGTGGAGACCGGGCCGCTGTCAGCGCCCGGTCCGGCAGCGCCGAAGGGGGACCGATGCCGAAGATCGTGCACTTCGAGATTCCCGTGGACGACCCGAAGCGGGCCGCGAGCTTCTACCACGACGTGCTCGGCTGGGAGGTCACCCAGTACGGGTCAGAGCCCTACTGGCTGGTGCGCGCGGGCGCCGAGGGCGAGCCGGGCGCCGACGGCGCACTGGTCGGCCGGGAGGAGCTGCACCGCAGCCCGGTCGTGATCGCCGGGGTCACCGACATCGACGAGACGCTCATCCGGGTGCAGAAGAGCGGCGGCGAGGTCATCCAGGGCAAGCTGCCCATCCCGGGCATGGGCTGGTCGGCGTACGTCCGCGACCCCGAGGGCAACACCATCGGGTTCTTCGAGCAGGACAGCAGCGCCAGCCCGGCCCAGTGAGCCCCCGGGTGACCCGGCGGCCTGGCTGAGGGGGACGGGATGACCGGCGGAAGCGGGGCTGAGCCGCTCAGCCTGGATACCGCGCTCAGCACCTGCCAGCAGGTCCAGGCCAGCGCCCGCGGCAGGCCGTGGAGCGCCGCCTGGTGGCAGTGCGCGGGCTGCCGGCGGTTCAGCCGGGGAGACCCGCAGAAGATGTGCATCGCCGCCCAGCCCGGCTACCGGGGCTGCCAGCTCGTCAACCGCTGGCTGGCGCAGCCTGCCGGGAGGCAGGCCTGACCCGGTGGTGACCGGGACCGGGAGGCGTGAGTCATGGCCGGACAGGCCAGCACAGCCAGCGGCCCGGCACTGCCGGGCGGGGCGGGGCCGATCCGTGAGCGGATGCGCGGCTTCCAGGCCGGGTACGGCCGGGAGCTCGCGGTGGCGGGCACGGCCTGGCGCTACTACCGGCTCGGCCAGGGACCCGGGGTGGTCTGGCTGACCGGCGGGCTGCGCCGGGCCGCACTCGGCTTCGGCTTCATGGAGCTGCTGGCCAGCCGCTACACCGTGGTAGCGCCCGATTACCCGGCCCTGCGCACCTTCGGGGAGTTCGACCGGGGGCTGACCGCCATCCTGCAGGCCGAGGGCATCAGCCGCTTCCATCTCGTCTGCCAGTCCTACGGCGGGATGCTGGGCCAGGCCTACCTGGCACGCCATCCGGCGATGGTGGACCGGCTGGTGCTGTCCAGCACCAGCCCGGCCGACTTCAGCCCGCTGTGGCTGCCGGCCGCGTACCTCCTCGGCGTGCTGGTGCGGGTGCTGCCCGAGCACCGGGTCACGGGCTTCCTCGCAGGCCGGCTCGGCAGCCTGCTCCCCGCCGCCTCCCGCCAGGACGAGGACTGGCTGGCGCTGGTGCGCGACACCCTCCGGCACGACCTGACCAAGGCCGATGTCGCCTCCCACTTCCTGGTGGCCGCCGATGTGATCAGGACCCGGGTGGTGCGGCCCGGCGCCTTCCGGGCCTGGGACGGGCGTGCCGTGGCGCTGAGCGCGGCGAACGACCCGACCCAGGGCAGCAGGGACAGAGCGCGCTACGAACGGCTGCTCGGCCGCCCGGTGACGGTCATCAGCATGGGCCAGGCCGGCCACGTCGCCTGCCTGACCGATCCGCAGCAGTACGTGGCCTGGCTCGGGCAGGCGCTGACCTGAGCGCGGCCCGGCGGGCGGAAAGGATTCCCGATGAGAACGGCGGCCACGCAGCCCGCGGTGCGCGGCGAGACGATCCGGCTGGCCGGCGGGCGGCGACTGGGGTTCCGGCAATGGGGCGACCCGCACGGCACCCCGGTGCTGGAGTTCCGCGGCCTGCCCAGCTCCAGCCTGGGCGACGCGATCGGCCAGGACTTCCTGGCCGGCCGCCACCTCCGGCGGATCACGGTCGACCGGCCCGGCACCGGGCTGTCCGATTTCCAGCCCGGCCGCACGCTGCTGGACTGGCCCGCCGACGTCGCCCAGCTCGCGGACGCACTCGGCATCGGCCAGTTCGCGGTGCTGGGCACCTCGGGCGGCGGCCCGTACGCCGCGGCCTGCGCCTGCCGCCTGCCTGGCCGGGTGGTGCGGCTGTCGCTGGTCAGTGCGCTCGCACCACTGGACCGCCCGGGTGCCGGACGCGGGATGAACGCGGGCGAACTGCGGATGATGCTGCTCTCGCGGAATCTGCCCGCGGTGGCGCGGGCGGTGACCGCGGTCGCGGTGGCCGCCGACCGGATCCGGCCCGGCACCCTGATCCGCGGGCTGGCCCGGGCCGTGCCCGAATGTGACCGGGCGGTCATGGCGCGGCCTGAGGTGCAGGCCAGCCTGACCGACTCCTACCACCGGGCTTTCGCGCACGGCACCCGCGGCCAGATCCACGACTGGGGCCTGATCGCCACGCCGTGGGGATTCCGCCCGGAGGACATCGCCGTGGAGACCTTCCTGTGGCAGGGCGACCAGGACGACCGCGTCCCGCCGCACCACGCCGAATACCTGGCCCGCGCGATCCGCGGCAGCGACCTCACCATGCTGCGCGGCGAAGGCCACATGATCGCCTTCACCTGCATCGAGGCGGCCCTCAGCCAGCTGGCCGCGGACAGCGGCTGACGCCCGCCAGCCTCCCCGGGCCCCTCCCCGGCACAGCGCGCTGGCGCCGGGGGGACGGCGGCCTGCCCGTGCCGCCAGCCAGAGGCCGGCTTCCCCCGGAGGCTCACCCGGCCAGGGGATAGAGCGGCCGCGGCCACCTTTGTACCTTTGTGAAAACCCACGGCACCGGCGCTCCCGGCGGCCCAGGCACCCTCCGGGAGCCCTGATGGTGGCAGACCGTTTCCCCCCGCATCCCACCGGCCGCGTCATCCCGCCGGCCGGGCCGGGCTCGCTGCTGGCCCGCGCCGAAGAGCTCCACGCCGCCGCGCTGGCCGCGCTCACCGGCCCCGACCAGGCCCGCGGATTCCAGGCGATCGCCCGGCTGACCGGGCACCTCGCCGCCACCCGCAGGGCCGTCCTGCCGGTGGCGGCCAGGCAGGCGGGCACCGGGGCCTGGCTGGTGGCGGCCTGCCGGGCCCAGGCCGGGCAGGCCGAACGCGCGCTGCGGCGCTACGGGTGCCTGCTGGCGGGGCAGTCACGCGCCGTCCGGCTCCCGCCCGGCAGCGTCTGGGCCCAGCTGGAGCAGCGGCTCGCCGGCTACCGCGCGGCCGAGCAGGTGCTGCTCGCCCGGCTGGACGCGTGCCTCAGCGCCGCCGAGCAGACCCGGCTCGCCGCGGCCTACCGCGCCGTGTTCGCCGCCGCGCCCACCAGGCCGCACCCCCGGTGCCCGCACACCGGCCCGCTGGCCGGGCCGGCGTTCCGCGTCCTCGCGCTGCGGGACCGGTTCCTCGACGCGATCGACTCGCGGCCCGCACGGCCTCCTCCGGCGGACCCGGGCGGGGAGCCTTACCCGCCGTGAATCCGGACGACGGCAGCGCTGGTGGCCTGGACGGTGAGGCAGACTCCCGCCTGCGGGTCGGCCTGCACGGCGCTCCAGGTGCCGTTCCAGGGGGCGGCGCCGGTGATCGTGGCGCCGCCGAGCCTGGCGCTGGCCGCGCCCGGGTTACCCGGCTCACCGCTGACGAGGGTGACGGCCTCCGCGCCCAGCGGCCCGGGGAAGGGCGGCGTGATCGTGACGGCCGCGTCCGTGGCAGCGACGCCCTGGGTCTTGTTGATGACGGTGACGTAGTCGCAGTCATCGGCGCGAACGCAGTAGGCGGTTGCGTTGACGCCGCCCGGGTTCGCGATCGCCACCGGGAACATCCGCCCCGCCGAGCCCAGATCGAAGGCCTTGATGCCGTACCCCTTCGGGGTGACCGCGTAGCCGCTGCCGGCTGCCGCATCGGGGACGATCGTGTCGGTGTAGAGCCACTGCTTGTTGTGGAAATTCACGCCCGCGGCCCCGCGCGTCGCCCACCAGTGCAGGTAGTCGAGGGCCCACAGCGCCGACGCGAACCCGTTGCTGGCTCCCGGCACCCCGGTGAGGTAGTCGTTCGCCTCGGTGAGCCGGTAACGCAGGCCGGCCGGCGCCGTCGGCGCGCAGTTGTGCCGGTAGAGCCAGGGATAGGGAGTGTAGGTCGTGCCCGCCGGCTGGGTCCCGGGCGCGGTGCCCGTGACCCATTGCACCGACAGCATGTTGCTGATCGCCTGCTGCGCGGTCGTCTGCCCCGGGCCGCCCCCCGCGTAGTGGTGCTGGGTGACCTCGGCGACGGTGCCCGAGGACTGCAGATCGATGGCGAACTGCTGCGTCCAGGACACGCCGCTGGCCGGGCTGGGGGTGTAGGTCTGCGTGCTGTACGCCCCGGTGTCGGGGCCGCAGAAGACCACGCCGGGCGCCGCGGCGCTGACCGCGCTCGCGAAGCGCTGCCAGTCGGCCAGATAGGACCGGTACGCGCTGCCCGGCACTCCGGGGACCGCCTCGGTGATCGCCGGGTCGAGTGGGTGGCCCGGGTAGGTGTGGTAGGAGTGCCAGTCCGGCTCGTTCCCGATGGCGAAACTCGCCACCTGCTCCCGGTAACACGCCCAGATATGGCCTGCGATCTGGGCATCGACTGACGTCAGGTTCGGGATCGGCCTGGCGGCCGGATTGAGCAGGCGCAGCGAGTAGATGACCTTCACCCCGGCCGCCGCGGCGAAAGCGAAGAGCTTGTCGATCCCGGTGTACCCGTCACTGCCCGTGCCAGCGACGGTCATGGTGTCCACCGAGCCGCCGCCGATCCGGAGATTACGCAGGCCGAGATTGCGGAACAGGGTGACGAGCGTGACGTTTCCCGGATCGAACAGATACCCGGTCACACCCGCATTTCCCGGGTTGAGCGGACCCCGCTCGAAACTGAGCCCGGCGAAATCATGCGGGATCAGGGCAGAGGGGTTCTGATTGTCGACGGTGATTGTTAAGGCAGGGGGCATGACCTGGTAATTCCCGGGCACGGGAACCGGCTAACCAGCGGTTATGCGCAACCATGCCGGGACCGCCGGCACCGTGGGACCGCGATTACCAGTGAACGAAACGCGCGGCGGGCAGCAGCGCCCCGATCACGATCATCGCGGCACCGGAACACCGGGTGACAGCGCGCGCGGCAGCCGGCCGGGGGTGCAGCACCTTACGCGCGAAAGACCCGAGGCACAGGTAGAAGACGGCGACCGTGAGCATGAAGACCACCCCGAGGAAGCCGAGCTGCACGGTGAGCGGCCAGGCCCAGCGCGGGCTGGTGAACTGCGGCAGCAGCGCGAGGAGCAGCAGCAGGCCCTTGGGGTTGAGGGCGCTGACCCCGGCCCCCCGGATGAGGACGGCTCTGGCCGCGCCGCGGCGGCCCGGGCCGGCCGGGCCTCCCGGCCGCGGCCCCGCTGCCGCGGGCCTGGCGAAGGTCCTCGCCCCGTGCCACATCAGGTAGAGCCCGCCGGCGAGGGTGAGGCCGGCCAGCAGCCCCGGCGACCGGGCGACCACCAGGCCGACGCCCGCGGCGACCACGATCGTGATGCCGGCGTAGCCCGCCACCAGGCCGGCCACGGCCGGGAGGGCGGAGTGCCCGCGGAGCCCCGAGCTGATGACGAAAGCCCAGTCCGCCCCCGGGACCATGACCAGCAGCAGGGCGGTCACCCAGAAGGCGGCGACAGAGGCGGCGGCCATGGAAACTTCTTCCTCTTGGCTGGTATCTGCTGGAAAACTATCCCTGATCGGGCAGAATGTGTTTCCATCTATTGCCGCTGCTAGCCACTCTGTTGGAAGAAACATCCGTCATGGACGCGATCGACCGGAAGATTCTTGCCGCGCTGCAGGAGGACGGGCGCCTGACCGTCACCGAACTGGCGGGCCGGGTGGGCCTGAGCATCTCCCCCTGCCACCGGCGGGTGCGCGAGCTCGAGCACAGCGGCGCGATCCGCGGCTACCGGGCCGTCGTGGACGGCGGCGCCGTGGGCCTGGGCTTCGAGGCGCTGATGTTCATCACCATGCGCCAGGAGGACCGCGAGACCCTGCTGGGCTTCGAAGCGGGGCTCGCGGCCATCCCCCAGGTCATCCACGCTGAGCGCCTCTTCGGCGACCCCGACTACCTGGTCCGGATCGTCACCGCCGACCTGGCCGCGTATCAGCGCCTGCAGGACGAGCGGCTGTCCGCGCTGCCGGGCATCCTGCGCATGACCTCGACCCTGGTCATGAAGCGGGTGGTGCACGACCGGCCGCTGCCCGCCTGAGCGGTCCCGGCGGCGCCGCCCGGCCCGCGGCGGCCGCGTCAGGCCAGCGCGTGGGCCAGGGCGAGGCCGGCCCCGATCACGGCGATGGCGAGCACGGCGGAGCGGACGAGCACGGCCGGCACCCGGTCGCGCAGGCAAGCCCCGGCGAGCAGGCCGGCGCCGGTGCCGGCCGCCCCGGCGGCGAGGACGCCCGCGGGCACCGGGGCCGCGCTGAGCACGATGAACGCGGCCGCGTTGACGGGCAGGAAGACGGCCTGGACGGTGGCGACGAGCTCACGCGGCGTCCAGGGCTGCCCCGCCGCGTACACCGCGACCGGCGGGCCGCTGACCCCGCTGCTCACGTTCAGCACGCCCGACAGCGCACCCGCCGCGACGGCGCCGGCCCGCCCGCTCAGCCTGGCCGGGAGCGCGGCCCACGCGCTGGCGGCGACCGCCACGATGGTCACCGCCGCCACGGTGATGCTCACCGGGCGCGCGCCGGCCGCGCCGATCACCGGCCCGAGCAGCAGGGTGGCGGCGATCGCCGGCAGCCCCAGGAAGAGCACCGGCCGCCACAGGATCCAGCGCCAGCCGGACCCGAGCAGGCCCACGTTCAGGATCGCGCCGGCGCCGGTGACCAGGCGGACCGCGGCCGCGCCCGGCAGCAGGAGCTGCGCGGCGGGGGCGAGGATGAGGTTCATCCCGAAGCCCGAGATCGTCTGGGCGGTGGCGGCCACCGCCGCCACCGCGCCAACCCCCGCCAAGCCGGCGAGCCCGGCGCCCGCGATGTCGTGGACCATGCAGCCCACCCTGCCAGCAGCGCCGCCACCGGCGCCCGGCCCGGGTGGCTGGGACCCGGCGCGGGCAGGCCAGCGCCGTACCGTGGAGGTGTGAGGACACGCCAGGACCCGGCCGGGCGGCGCCCGTTCGCCGTCCAGCAGCGCCGGCTCGCCCTGGCCACGGGCCTGAACGCGGCGATCGTGGTGGCCCAGGCCGTCGCCGGGGTGGCGGCCGGGTCGCTGGGCCTGCTCGCCGACGCCGGGCACAACCTGGCCGACGTCGCTGCGGTCGCGCTGGCGCTGCTGGCGGTCCGGCTGGCCCGCCGCGCCCCGGCCGGGTCCCGTACCTACGGCGGGCTGCGCTGGCCGGTGCTCGCCGCCCAGGCCAACGCGGCGGGCCTGCTGGTGGTCACCGCGCTGCTCACCGCCGAGGCCATCCGCAGGCTGGCCCACCCGCAGCCGGTCGCGGGCGGCGTGGTGGTCGTGGTCGCGCTGGCCGGCCTGGCGGTCAACGCGGTCGCGGCGCTCGCCGTGCACGAGCGCGGCGCCGATCTCAACACCCGCGCCGCTGCGGCGCACCTGACGTCGGACGCGGTGGTCTCGGCCGGGGTGGCGGTGGCCGGCGCCGTCATCCTGGCCACCGGCGGTGCCTACTGGCTCGACCCGGCCGTGTCGCTGGCGATCGGCGTGGTCATCGGGGCGCAGGGGGTCCGGCTGCTGCGCCAGTCGTCCCGGGTGCTGCTGGAGCAGGCCCCGCCCGGCATCGACCTGGATCAGCTACGCGAGCAGGTGGTCGCGGTGGCCGGGGTCACCGGGGTGCACGACGTGCACGTGTGGAGCGTCTCGGACACCCTGCACGCGGCCTCGGGCCACCTGGAGCTCGCCGGGCACCCCACCCTGGAGGAGGCCCGGCAGATCAGCGACACGGTCAAGCGGGTGCTCGCCGAGCGGTTCGCCATCACCCACGCCACCCTCGAATCTGAATGCGAGCCCTGCGCCCCCGGCGGCGAGCCCTGCGAGGCCACCGAGGCCAGCGCCGCCCCCGCGCCATCCGCTCACCGGCACTGACCCGCCGCCAGCAGCGCGGGCCGCCCGCTCAGAACTCGCCGGGCAGCGCGTACGAGCCGTGCCGCGGCGGCCCGCCCGGCCGGTAGCTGGCGATGAGCACGCCGGACCCGGTGGCCGAGGTGCTGACCAGGCGCAGAGCCGCCGCCCTGGCGCCGTCGCGGAAGAGTTTCCGCCCCTGGCCGAGGCGCACCGGGAAGAACAGCAGCCGGTACTCGTCCACCAGGTCGTGCTCGATGAGGGTCTGGGCGAGTTCGCCGCTGCCGTGCACCTGCAGCTCGTTGCCCGGCAGTTCCTTCAGCTTGGCGACCTCGGCCGGGACGTCCCCGCCCAGCAGCGAGGAGTTGCGCCAGTCCGCCGACCGCAGCGTCGTGGATGCCACGTACTTCGGCAGCGAGTTCAGCGGCCCCGCGATCGGGTCGGCGGGGCCGGTGACCCGCGGCCAGTGACCGCTGAAGATCTGATAGGTCTTCCGCCCCAGCAGGAACGCGCTGGCCTGGCTGAACCAGCCGGCCATGGTGGCGCCGAAGTCCTCGTCGCCATAGGGGAACGACCAGCCGCCGTGGCTGAACCCGCCGGAGGTGTCCTCGTCCGGGGCGCCGGGCGCCTGCATGACGCCATCGAGGGTCAGGAAGGTGTGCAGAGTCAGCCTCATCGTCTCTCCTTGCTCAGGTACACAGCCGTTCCGGCGGGCCGGCCCCCTACGCCTGGCTCAGCGGCCCGCGGCCAGCCCTCCGACTCCTTCACGAACGGCCAGCGCGGAAATCGACAGGCTCCCGCGCCCCGCCGCGGCGGTCAGCCCCGCACGAGGCCGTAGGCGCGCCCGGCCGGCAGCCGGACGACCAGCCGCCGGTCCCGGACCATCGCGGCCCGGTAGTCGTCCCAGTCCGGGTGCTCGCCCTGCACCGCCCGGTAGAGCCCGATCAGCTCCGCCACCGTCGCGTCCTGCGGGCCGGCCGCTACCGGCGACAGCTCGGCGTCGCCCTCCACCACCACGTAGCTCCAGAAGTCCGCACTGGACACGTGGAAGCTGGCCCGCGGATCGCGGCGCAGGTTGCCGACCTTGGCGCGGTCATCGGTGGTGGAGATCCGGATGATCTCCGCCGCCGGGTCGAACGCGTAGTTGACGTTCGACAGCTGCGGACGGCCGTCCCGGCGCAGCGTGGCGAGGATGCCCTCCCGGCGTGCGGCCAGCAGGCCGGCGAAACGAGGCTCGATCATGGCGATGGCAACGCCGGCCGCGGAGCCGGTGTTCCGCCCGGACGGCGGAGCTGGCGCCACCCGGCCGGGCTGAGCACCCGCAGGGACGGCAGCACCGGCCCGGTTAGCCCTTTACCACGCCTGACATCAGGCCGCGCAGGTAAAAGCGCTGCAGCGCGATGTATAGCACCACGCACGGCACCATCGCGATCACCGCGCCGGCCTCCAGGAAGCCGTAGTTGACCGCGCCGTAGGTGCCGGTGTCGATGTTGAG
>JBLMWU010000097.1:0-20074 GCA_050257395.1 Gemmatimonadota bacterium
ACTTCCCCTACCTGCTGTCGATGCTGCACGACTCGTTCATGTCCCGGCCTAACATCATCGTCGTGCCGGGCGGGAAGATGGAGTTGGCCATGCAGCTCATCTTCACCCCGCTCATCCTGCGCCTGATGGACAGACGGCGCCACGCCTGACGCGCTGGGCGCCGGGAAGCTCTTGCGGCCCGCGCAGGAGAGCCTTAGCATATTCAGATATTCATATATCCCTACCTTAGCCCTGGCCGGCCGCGTTGCTGGGGGTGGAGGTGACTGTGATCACCCGCGCGCAGATTGCTGAAGGGCTTCGCAGCGTCGAGGATCCCGAGCTTCACCGGTCGGTCGTCGATCTCGGCATGGTGCGGGACATCCAGGTCACCGGCACCGAGGTCACCGTGACGCTGGCGCTGACGATCGGCGGCTGCCCGCTGCGCGACTACTTCCAGCGGGTGGTGCCGGAGCAGGTTCGCTCGGCGTGCCCCGAGGTGACCGCCGTTCACGTGCAGCTGACCTCGATGTCGGAGGAGGAACGCGCCCGCATCATCGGCGGCGTCCGGGTTCAGGTGCCCCGGGTGGGCAGCCCCGGCTCGCGGACCCGGATCCTCGCGGTCGGCAGCGGCAAGGGCGGCGTCGGGAAGTCCACGGTGGCGGTCAACCTGGCCGCGGCGCTGGCCACCGCGGGTCACCAGGTCGGCCTGCTGGACGCCGATGTGTGGGGTTTCTCGGTGCCGCACCTGGTCGGGGCGACCGGGCGGCCGACCGTGGTGGGCGATCTCATCATGCCGCTGCCAGCGCACGGATTCACCGTGCTGTCCATCGGCAACTTCCTGGCGGAGGACGGGCCGGTGGTGTGGCGCGGCCCGATGCTGCACAAGGCGCTGGAGCAGCTGCTGGCGGACGTGCACTGGGATGACCGTGACTACCTGGTGGTCGACATGCCGCCGGGTACGGGTGACGTTGCGATCTCGCTCTCACAGTTCCTGCCCGCAGCGGACTTCCTCCTGGTGACGACCCCGCATGCCAGCGCCGAGCGGGTTGCCCGGCGGGCCGGCCAGATGATGGTCAAGGCCGGCCTGCGGCTGGCGGGAGTCGTGGAGAACATGGCGGGTTTCGTGTGCGAGGGCTGCGGGCGCGATCATCCCCTCTTCGGGGCCGGCGCCGGCGAGCGGCTCGCAGGGGGGCTGGGAGTGCCGCTGCTGGCCAGCATTCCCCTCGCGCCCGCGCTGGGCACCGCCAGTGAGGCAGCGGTGCCGCTGGTGATCAGCAGCCCGCAGAGCCCGGCTGCGGAGGGCTTCACCCGCCTCGCCGGGGTCATCGCCCGCCAGCCGCCGCGGCAGTCTCGGCGCCTGCTGCCGATCCTGACCTGACGGCGCGCTGGCATGGCGGGCTGGGCGCTGGTGACCGGCGCCTCCGGGGACATCGGGTCGGTAATCGCCGGCCGGCTCGCCGCCGACGGCTATGACCTCGTGCTGCACACGTTCCGCCGCGAGCAGGCCGCCGCCGGCCTGGCGCGGCGCATCCGCCGGCTCGGCCGCCAGGCGCTGGTGATCCGGGCCGACTTCGCGGCGCATCGCGGTAAGCCTTTCATTGACTAATTGAAAGCCTAAAGGTACCGTCCATCTGTGCGGGTCGTCCCTGATGACATGATTGAAGAGGTTGCGCGGCGGTTCGCGCTGCTGGGAGACCCCACCCGGCTGCACATCGTGCGCATCCTGCACGAGCGCGGTGAGGCCACGGTCAGTGAGATCGCGGTGGCGGCCGGAACGTCCATCCCCAATGCCTCGCAGCACCTGCGCCGCCTGCTGCTCGGCGGCGTGGCGGCACGGGTCCGCGATGGCCAGGCGGTCCGCTACCGGATCACCGATCCGGCCATCGAGCAGCTGTGCGCGATCGTGTGCGGCAGCGTGACCGGCAAGATCATGCCGCCTGGGCGGAGAGCGGTGTGATGCAGGGCGCGGTGCGTGCGGCAGCCTCTGCCCGTGCTCCGGTCAGCGGGGTGGACCAGCCGGGAGGGGCTGATCCGCCGGGGCAGGGGGTGCTCGCGGGGTGACGAGACCGGCCGAAGCTCCCCGGGTGCCGCCCGCGCCTGGCGCTACAGCGGACGGCACCGAGCCGGACGCCCGCTTCACATTCGCCAATGAGCGGACCTTCCTCGCGTGGAGCCGCACGTCCCTCGCCCTCGTGGCGGCGGGGCTCGCCGTGATCCAGTTGCTGCCACCCTTCCCCGGGATCCCCTGGGGCCGGCACGTGATAGGGACCCCGCTCATCCTGCTCGGCGCGGCAGTCGCCGTGATCGGTCATGCGGAATGGAAGGCCAGCCAGCGGGCGCTCCGGCTGGGATCACCGCTGCCGCGTTCCCGCCTGCCCCGTATCCTCGCGAGCACGATTACCGGCATTGCCCTGCTGGCCGCCGCGCTTGTGCTGCTATCGGCGATCCGCAGCCATTGACAGCGCCCGCCGTGGACATCGAGGAGGCCGACCCCGGGCTCGCCCGGGAACGCACCGATTTGGCCTGGACCCGGACCGCGATCTCGTTCGCGGCCCTCGGCGGCGCCCTGCTCAGGAGCAGTGTTCCGATCGCGGGCTTCCCGGTCCTCGTTTTCAGCGTCGTGATCTGGGAGCTGGGCCGTCTGCCGCACGCGGCGCGCACCGGGCGGGGGCGGGAACGGCGGCTGCGGGCAATATCCGTCACCATCACCGCCATTGCACTTGCCGCCCTGGTCCTGGGTTTCCTGGGCCGGTAGGTCTGGCCCGGAAGTGGTGCCTGCCGCCGCTCCGCCGTGACATCGGCACCGGGCTGCCGTCCGCCGGCAACGTGCACGAGATAGCGCAGGCGATCGCGCCCGAATCCCGGATCGTCCACGTCGACAACGACCCGATCGTGCTGGCTCACGCGCGGGCGCTGCTGACCAGCGGCCCGCAGGGCGCGACCGCCTATATCGACGCGGACCTGCGGCGGCCGGGGCAGATCCTGGACCACCCGGTGCTGCGCGCCACCCTGGATCTCAGCCAGCCGGTCGCCATGATGCTGGTCGCGATCCTGCACTTCATCCCCGACGAGGACGACCCGGCGGCGCTCGTCTCGGCGCTGCTGGACGCCCTGCCCGCGGGCAGCTACCTGGCCGCCTCGCACGTGACGCCCGAGCACGGCCCGGCCAGGGTCGGCGGGATGGCCCGGATCTACCAGGCCGGCGGGGTGACCGGCAAGGTCCGCTCCGCGGACGAGTTCGCCAGCCTGGCCTTTGCCGGGCTGCCCATGATCGACCCGGGCCTGGTGCTGGTGTCCGACTGGCGGGCCGGCGACACCGGCCCGCGCCCGCTGGCAGCCGAGGTCAGCACCTACGGCGGTCTCGCGTACAAGCCGTGAACCCGGCGGGCGCAGCCCCGGCGTGACCGGCCTTCACATGTCCAGGACGACGTCGGTGGCGGGCCGGGCGCAGCAGATGAGCACGTCGCCCTGCGCTGGGGGTTCCAGCGGCTCCGGCGAGTAGGAGATGGCGCCGGACAGCAGCGGGGTGGCGCAGGTGTGGCAGACGCCGGTCCGGCAGGTCCAGCGGGTGGGGACGTCGCAGGCGTCGGCGAGTTCCAGCACGCTGCGGCTGCCGGCAGCGAAGGGGACGGACAGGCCGCTGCGGGCGAAGGTCACCAGCGGCCCGGCTCCCGGCGGGCCGGGCGGCTGGTGGGGCGGCCGCCGGGTCTGGCCGGTGAGCCCGGGGTTGACCGGCGGCAGCGCCGCGAACAGCTCGGTGTGGATGCGGTCCGGGGCGATGCCGATGGCGGTGAGCGCCTGCTGCATGCCGGCCATGAACGTGGCCGGCCCGCACAGGTAGGCGGTCGCGGTCGCGGGGATCGCCAGCCCGGCGAGCTTGTCCCTGGACAGGCGGCCGGCCCCGGCGTGGCAGCGCCGCAGTTCCCCGGGTGTGGCCGCGCTGTAGAACACGTGCTCGCGGGCGTTCGGCAGCGACGCCAGCAGGGCGTGCGCTTCGGCAGCCAGGGGGTGCTCGCGGGGGCTGCGGGCCCCGTGGATCCACCAGACCTCCCGCCCTGAGCGGCGGTCCGCGAGTTCGTGCAGCATCGCCAGCACCGGTGTCACCCCGATGCCGGCGGAGATGAGCAGGACGGGCCCGGCGCCGTCGCCGAGGACGAAGTCCCCGCGGGGCGCGGCCACCTCCAGCGTCGTCCCGGGCCGCAGGCCGCTGCTGAGGTAGCCGCTGGCGGCGCCGTGCGGTTCGCGCTTGACGCTGATCCGGTAGCCGCCCGCGCCGGGCGCGGAGGACAGCGAGTAGCTGCGCACCGGGGCGGGCCGCCCGGCGCCGCCCACCCGCAGCGTGAGGTACTGGCCGGCCCTGGCGGACGGCAGCGCGGTCCCGTCCGCGGACGCGAGGTAGATCGAGGACACCGTGGCGCTCTCCCGGGTCACCCGGTCCACGCGCAGCGGCCGGAACCCGGCCCAGGCCGGCCCGGGCCGCGGGGCCGGCTCGCTGCCCGCCGGCGGCGCGGTGGCGGTGCCGTCACCTTCCGCCGCGGCCAGCAGGTCGCGGAACGAGCCCTGCCAGCCCGGGCTCAGCGCCGGGATGTCCAGAGCCTGGCGGAGCCTGCGCAGGTCGCGGCCGGGCAGGTAGAGCAGGGCGTCGGTGCCGGCGACGGTCAGCGCGTGCGGGCCGGTGCGGGTCTTGATGATCTGGTCGCCGGCCTGGATCCGGCCTTCGGTGATGACGCGCAGGTAGAAGCCGGGCCGGTGGTGGCTCACCAGCAGCGCGGGCAGCTCGGGTTCGCCGAGGCGCAGGCCGACGCGGAAGCAGGTGACCCGGGGCTGGGTGACCTCGAACTCGGCCTCGCCGATGCGGTAGCGGTCGCCGATGCAGACCTCGTCGTCGGGCAGCCCGTCGACCGTGAGGTTCTCCCCGAACTGGCCGTAGCTGAAGTCGTCCCGCCCGAAGTGCCGCGCCCAGTGCCGGTAGGACTGGATCTGGTAGACCAGCACGGCGCGCTGCTCGCCGCCGTGGCCCTTGGTGTCGCCCTGCCCGTCGCCGTCCAGGTTGAGCCGCCGGGCCATCACCGGGCCGGACGCCGGGTGCTTCCAGATGCCGGTGTAGACGGTCCTGCCCTGCCAGGGCACGTTCTTCGGCATCCCGACATTCACCGATAGCAGCACCGGAGCCCGCCGCTGCCCGTCCCCGGCTGCCGCGGGCTGGCGGCCGGTCACGGCAGCCTCGCCGGATGCGCTTCGCCGGGACAGGCCCATCGTGATCATCCTTCCGGGGGCGCTGGGCGCGGCACGGGATGCCGCACCCGGGGCCCTAACCCATATAGAAGCTTTATCTGGTTATAAGTGGCAAGTCAAGCACCGGGGGTGTAACCTGTCAAGGGCTGAATGATGGTTAGGAGCACGGGATGGCGGACGCGGCGTCCGGCGAGGGTTTCCTGCTCGCGCTGCTCAACAGCACCCCGGTAGTCGATGGCGTGCCCACGGACGGCCTCGCTGACACCGCGAGCGCGTGCGCCTGGCTGGCGGGCTTCGGCGGCACCGGCACCGAGGCGGAACTGCGGCACGTGCGGCAGGTGCGGCGGGCGCTGCAGGCGGTGGTGCGCGGAGAGCAGCAGCCGGACGTGCTGGCCCCGGCCCTGCGCGGCGTGGCACTCGTCCCGGAGGTGGCCGGCGGCGAGGTCGCCTGGACCCTCAGCGTTCCCCCGGACCGGGAACTGGCCGCGCGGGCGGTGCTCGCGTGGGACGACCTCAGCAGGCACAGCCCCGGCCGGCTGCGCCCGTGCGCGAACGGCGACTGCCGCCTGTTCCTCATCGACCGCAGCAAGGCCAACACCGCCCGCTGGTGCTCCATGGCCGCCTGCGGCAACCGGATGAAGGCCCGCCGCCACTACCAGCGGGTGCGCAACCCGCAGGGCGGCTGAGGCCGCCGCGGGTGGCGGGGAGTCAGCGGGTGGCGGGCGGGGCGGGCGCCTGCGCGGCGGCGGCCTCGGCGAGCTTGCGGCGCATGATCTTGCCCGAGGAGGTGGCGGGCAGCGACTCCATGAACACCACGCGGCGGGGCCGCTTGTAGGCGGCCAGCTGGTCACGGGTGAAGTCGATGAGCTCCGTCCCGGTGACCCGCGCGTCCTGCCGCGGCACCACGTAGGCGCAGGCGATTTCCCCCTTCACCGGGTCGGGGACCGGCCCGACGGCGACCATGGCGACGGCGGGATGCCCGGCCAGCACCCGCTCGATCTCCGCGGGGTAGACGTTGTAGCCGGCCGTGATGATGAGGTCCTTGCGGCGATCCACGATGAAGAAATGCCCCGTCGGGTTGGCATAGGCGATGTCGCCGGTGTGCAGCCACCCGTCGGGCTCGATCACGGCTGCGGTCTCAGCCTCGTTGCCGAAGTACCCCATCATCACGATCGGGCCGCGGACCATCAGCTCACCAGGTTCCCCGGGCGGCGCGTCACGGGTCACGTCTGCCAGGTCGGCGACCCGCACCTCCACCCCCGGCAGCGCGACCCCGATCGAGCCGGGGAGGTTGGGGGCGTAGATGGCGTGCGTCGTGCCCAGGCCGGACAGCTCGGTCATGCCCCACAACTCCAGCAGCGGGGCGCCGCTGCGCCGCTGCCACGCGTCGATCGTCGCGGTCGGGATGGTCTGCCCGCCGACCGTGCACACCCGCAGCGATCCGAGCCGCGCCCCGGCCAGTTCCGGTGCGGCCAGCATCATGGCGTACATCGCCGGCACGCCCTCGAACATGGTCGCCTCATGCTCGCCGACCAGCGCCAGCGCCTCCGCGGCCGAGAAGCGCTGCATCAGCACCACGGTGCCGCCGGCCAGGAACGTGCCGTTGATGACGACGTTGCCGTAGACGTGCGGTGCGGGCAGCGCGGTCACCACCACGTCCCGGTCGGTCCGGCCGTGCATGGTCGCGGTCAGCGCGCAGTTGAACAGCACCGCCCGCTGTGACTGCATCGCTCCCTTGGGGTGCCCGGTGGTGCCGGAGGTGTACCCGATGGTGCAGAGGCCAGCAGGGTCGGCACCCGGCGGGCTGGTCAGCGGATCGGTCCCGGCGAGGGCGGCGAAACCGGCCGGGCCCTCGGTGTCCAGGCCGCACACAAACCCGACGCTGCCGATCCCGGCGGCCAGCTCGGTGAGAACGGGCAGCTGGGCATCGGAGGTGAGCACCGCGGCCGAGCCGCAGTCCTGCAGGATGTACGCGACCTCCGGCGGGGTCAGCATGACGTTGATGGGGTTGACCACGGCACCGGCCCGCAGGATGGCGTGGTAGGCCGCGACCCACTGCCAGCTGTTGGGGCCGTACAGCGACACCACCTGGCCCGGCCTCACCCCGGCCGCCAGCAGGCCGGCCGCCGAGCGCGCGGCCAGGTCGTCGAGCTCGGCGTAGCTCAGGCTCCGCTCGGCGGTGATCAGGGCCGTCTTGTCCCCGTACCGCCGGGCGGCCGCCGCCAGGATGTCACCCGGGCCGCGCATGACGGCCGCGGCCGGGTGAGCACTGACGGTCTCAGATCCAGGCGTCATTGCCAAAATGTAGGTGAGGGTGCGCGGGCGTGTCGCGTACCCACTCGGGTAATTTCCGGGCCGGTTTCCTGACTATCCGCAGCGTTTGCGGTACGGCCCGGCTTCGCCAGCCGGGTGTGGCGGCATCCGGTCAGAAGATGCCGTGCCCGCCGGTCTGGGTGGCGTAGTCGGTGTGGTCACAGGACGAGGTGTTGTTCTGCGACTGGGTGCACTCGCCCGCGTTGGCGGTGCCGGTGTTGTCGGCGTACTGGTCGTCGCTGTAGGTGATCGACGCCAGTCCCGTGGTGGGGCTGGCGGCGACGCCGAAGTCGTCGAAGAGGTCACGGTTGTCGTTGCCGCTCGACATGCAGCTGATGCCGCCCTGGCAGACGCCGCCGTAGTGGACGACCGGGGTCACCTTGCTCTGCGCCCAGGAACCGCCGCCGACCACGTTGAGGTTCTGGGCGAAGAACACCGACCACGGCTCGTTCTGGCAGTCATAGGTGCCGGTCTGCCCGCAGGTCTGGAAGTTCGCGGCCGCCGGTGTGCCGTAGAAGACCAGGTCGACCTTGCCCGGGGCCCCGGCGGTCAGCCACGGGAAGATCGCGGTCGTGGCGGCCGTGCCGTGGTTCACCCGGCCGGGCTTGCTCCAGTGCTGGCCGTGGTCGCCGGAGTAGGCCAGGTACACGTTCTGGTCATCGGACCAGGTGGCGTACACGTTGCCCGCGGTGTCGACCGCGACCGCGGGGAAGTTGTTGGCGAAGTTCGCCGAGGCGCTGGGCGAGGAGTAGATGACGTAGTCGGTGAACGACAGCGTGGTAACCCCGGCGGTGGTGGTGGGCACCCCTACGGCCATGTAGGCGGTGTTGAACGAGGAGCAGGTCACGATCGCCGTCGCGCTCGGCGGGCAGCCCGCGAAGACCTGGTACACGTCGCCGGTCTTCGGGTCGACGGCGATGTTCCCGATCTCGTTGTTGTTCAGCGTGCCCAGATAGATGCTGGTCTGCGCCGGGTTGATCGCGTCGTAGGTCGCCAGGGTGGTGGGCTGCCCGGCGGCCACCTGGCCCTGGTTGACCACGATCTGGTCACCGGTGGCGATCGAGTGGTAGGAGAGGTAGAAATCGTTGGCTCCCGCGGCGGCGATCCACTCCCGGTCGTCGCCGGGCACCGTGGCCGAGGTCACGTCGCTGGCCCAGGTGTGGCCGCCGTCCTGGGACAGGCTGACCGTCACGTCGCCCAGCGTCAGGCTCGCCACGTACAGGTTGTCAGTGCCGGCGCTGTTCCTGGCCGGCGCGGTCGCCAGATCGGTGTCTCCGCCGCCGGGTGCCAGGCCTGTCGCGCCACCTGAGACAGAGGAGATCTCGTTCGGCTGTGGCAGAGAGCCGTAAGTCGCGCCCCCGTTTGCCGACGACCAGGCGTCGGTGCCCGATCCCAGGCCGTTCTCGGAGGAGATGTAGAAGTGGCCCGCCTGGTCGGCCCTGATCTGCGGCTCGGCCGCCTGGTTGAACGTCGTGGTCGAGCCGGACGGTGGCGGCGGCAGCACGCCGTGGGTGAACGGAGGACTGGTGGCCGCTGCCGCCCCGGGCACGGCCAGTGGCACCGCCAGGGCGGCGATGCCGATGACTGTCAGAGCTGAGCCGGTAACACGGAATCCCATGGGGGCCTCCTCGGGGGCGGGGGCGGAGTCAACTGCCGTGGGCCGGCAGGGTCAGGGTCAGGTTGCTGACGGTGACGGCCGAGGGCAGGGTGTCGGGCCGCCAAGTGGGGGAGTCGTCCGGGGTGAGCTCCAGCTTGAGCTGGTGACCGGCCGCGAGCGACCAGGCAGCGGGCCACAGCTCGAACGCGGCCCGCAACTTCTGGCCGGGCGCTGACGCGGTCAGCCGGTACACGGTGCGGGTGATGAGGGCCTGCTGCCCGGTCGCCGGGTCCACGTCCCACAGCCGGGCGGCCAGTGCGGCGTCGGTGCCGGCCAGGGTTGCGGTGAGCCGCACCACCGGCGCCCCGATCAGCGTGACCGGCGCTGCTGGTGACCAGGTCCACGCGGCGACGCCGGGATCGGTGGCGGTGCTCATGATCCGGCAGCCGCCCATGGTGCCGGGCAGCGCTCCGCCGGTCACCGGATCGGCCTGCGCCGACTCCGGGCCCGGGACGGGGGTGGGATCGTTCACCAGGGTGACCGGGCCGGTCGCGCTGAACCGCGGTGAGGCCGGGGCCAGGGCGGGGAACGAGGCCGCGGTGTAGGTGGCCGCCTGCTGGCCGGGCAGGCACCCGGTTGTGGTGACCGTGAACCGGGGGAGCTGCGGCCGGCGGCCGGCCAGCACGGCGGACAGGAACGTGTTCGCTTCGCTGTTGACCGCCGCCCACAGCGCGTGCGGGTTGGCGGCGTAGGGGTGGCCGAGGTCGCCGAGTGCGGCCCAGACCGGGTAGCCAGGGTAGGCGGCGGTCAGCCGGTTGACCTCCTGCAGCAGCTGGATGCCGGGGAACAGCGGGTCGGTCAGGCCCTGGGCCGCGAACACCGGCACCTGGAACGCCGGTCCGGGCACGGGGAGATAGAACGGGGAACGGTAGTCCCGCAGCTGCGCCAGCGCCTGTGCCACCAGCGGGTCGCGCTGGCTGCCGGGCTCCCCCGCGCTGATCGCGGCGAACCAGCCGGGCAGGTCGGCGGTGGGATCGGTGGCGCCCGCGTACTGTGCGGTCGCCCCGCCGTCGGCGAACAGGGCGGCGACGTAGCTCTGCTTCTCCACGCCGTACGGGGTCTCGTGGGGCCCGTCCGGCGGGGCGCCGTGGTAGCCGTCGGAGGCCCGGCCGTTCTCCTCGAGCGCCTGCGCCAGGTCGGTCCAGCTGAACTGCGGCACCGCGGCGGCCAGCCGGATCGGCACCCCGGCGGGTGAGCGCCACGGCACCAGCGCGCCGCCGGGCTCCATGACCCTGTCCTGGCTGAGCGCGAGCAGCCAGGACTGCCCGCCGCCGTAGGAGTCCCCGGTCACCGCCACCCGCGAGGGATCAGCGACGTGCGCGTCCACCAGCAGCCCGGTCAGGTACTGGGTGTCGTGGATCTCCCACCGCCGGTCCGCCAGGTGCGTCCAGCTCGCCCGGCCCTGGCACGCGGGATCGGTCAGGTAGGTGTAGCCGCTGGCAAGCTCCTTCCCGCAGGAGCGGTGGAAGCCGCGGGCGGTGTAGGTCAGCACCGCGAAGCCGTGCGCGGCGAACCACACGTTGTTCCAGTGCCAGGTGTTGGTCCCGTTGCCGTCCAGGCTGGTGGCCTCGAAGTCGGTCTTGGAGTTGCCCCAGCCGTGCAGCATCACCATCAGCGGCAGCGGCCCGCTGGCCCCGGCCGGCAGGGTCAGGTCGGTGTCCAGCGGGGTGCCGTCGAAGCTTGCGACGATCCCGGTGCACAGCGTGTACGCGGTGCCGCCAGCGGGCGCCGGCTCGGCCGTCCCGGCCATACCCAGCGGGCAGGCGGCAGGCGGGCTGGCCGCCCGCGCGGGGCCCGCCGCGGCCAGCGCCAGTGCAGATGCGGCGGCAATCAGCAGCACCCGCCACCCGGGTCCTAACGCACCCGTCACCATCGCCACCTCCGGCATCGGAGCACCCGGCAGACGTGGTGCGCGCTGCGTGACCGGTATGTTACCCACGGGTCAAGTTGCTGCCTAGATCCCAGGTCAGAGCAAATTTCGGGATAGATCTGGATAGATACGGATAGAAGCCACGGATTTTTTCCAGGCCGGCCAGCAGGCGTGGCCGCGGCAAAAAGACCCATTGACGGCACCGGGTGCCCGTTCCGGGGCGAAACGTACACTGATTCGGTGCCTGCTGAGGATCTCGAGCTCTACCTGCGCCCCACCTGGTTCATCGACTGCGACGCGCCGGAGGTCAGGCGGCGCGCGGAGGAGGCGGTCGCCGGTGCCGCCAGCGACGAGGAGCGCGCGCGGCGGCTCTTCTACCTGGTGCGCGACGGAATCCGGTACGACCCCTACTCGATCACCCGGGATCCGGCCGGCTACCGGGCGAGCGCGGTCCTCGCGCAGCCGGCCGCTTACTGCATCCCCAAGGCCGTCCTGCTGACCGCGCTGGCCCGGGCCGCCGGCATCCCGGCCCGGCTCGGCTTCGCGGACGTGCGCAACCACCTGTCCAGCGAGAAGCTGCTCGCCCGGCTCGGCACGGACCTGTTCGTGTACCACGGCTACACCGAGTTCTGGCTCGGCGGCCGGTGGGTGAAAGCGACCCCCGCTTTCAACATCGAGCTCTGTGAGCGATTCGGGGTCAAGCCGCTGGAGTTCGACGGCCGCAGCGACGCCCTGTTCCACGCGTTCTCCGCGGACGGCCGGCGGCACATGGAGTACGTGGCGGAACGCGGCAGCTTCGCCGACCTGCCGCTCGGGGAGATCATGGACGCGTTCGCAGCCCACTACGGGGACATCGGGGCGGACACCGGCCAGGAGCGCGACGAGCTTTTCGATTCCCGCGGTGGCGCGCCCGCGCCCGGCTAGCAGGGCTCACCGGCGGCGGGAGACCGGCGATGAAGACGATCGGCCTGCTCGGCGGCATGAGCTGGGAGTCCTCGATCGTGTACGAGCGGATCATCAACGAGGAAGTACGGCGGCGGCTCGGCGGGATGCACGCCGCTGACCTGCTGATCCGCTCCTATGACTTCGCCGTCGTCGAGAGGCTGCAGGCGGCGGGCGACTGGGAGCAGGCGGGGCGGCTGCTGGCCGGCGACGCGCGCCGGCTCGCGGACGCCGGCGCGGGGGTCCTGGTGCTGTGCACCAACACCATGCATGAGGTCTACGACGCCGTCGCCGCGGCGGTCGGCATCCCGTTCCCCCATATCGCCGACGCGACCGCGGCCGCGGTCAGGGCCGCCGGGCTGACCAGGGTGGGGCTGCTGGGCACCCGGTTCACGATGGAGCGCGCCTTCTACCGCGGCCGCCTGGAGCAAGCCCACGACCTCAGCGTGCTGATCCCCGGCGAGCCCGACCGCACCGTGGTGCACGAGGTGATCTACGGCGAGCTGGTGCGCGGGATCATCCGGGAGCAGTCGCGGCAGCGGTACCTGGAGATCATCGGCCGCCTCCGCGACCGGGGCGCCCAGGGCGTCATCGCCGGCTGCACCGAGATCGAGCTGCTCGTCAGCGCCGGGGACGCCGGCCTGCCCTACTTCCCGACCACCCGGCTGCACGCCCTGGCCGCCGTGGACCTCGCGCTCGCCGCCGGCTGACCGTCGCGGCCCGGGCTGGACAGCGGGTGCCGCCCGGGCCGGGCAAAGCGCTCGTACCGGCAGAAACACGAGCGGAGCTGGCGCCCCGCCCGGTGGGCGGGGCCGGAAAGGGTCCCTTGGTCCTTGCCCCGGCCCGGGCACAGCGTTAACGCTGGGAGCATGGAGGCGCTTCACGAGTTTCACGCCTGCGACGGCGTCCGCCTGCCGTTCGGCACCGCCTGCACGGCGCTCGACCGCCACGGCCAGGACATCATCGCGCAAGCGGCACTCCTGGCGGCCCGATCCGGCAGCGCCGCGGCAGCAGGCTGGCTCGGCGCCCGGTCGCCGGTGGTGACGGCGCCGCTGGAACGGGACGGCGAGCGTTCAGCCACGATGGCGATACGGTGGATCCCGGCCGGCCCGGCAGCCGCAGCCGGCGGTGATCCGGCCGGATGGCTGCACGCTCAGCTGCGGCTGCTGCCCCGTCAGACGGGCGATGAGGCGATCACCGAGCTGCTGCTCACGGTGCGCTGCGAGGTCAGCCCGGCCGCACTGGGCGCCTTCGACCCTGACCACTGCGCAGGCTTCCTGCGGCATGCAGCCGCCGAACTCGAACGCAGGGCCGCCGCCCGGCCCGTGCGATAACGCTGGAAATGCGCCCAGGTCACAGCAGGCCCAGGACCAGGAGCAGCACGCCAGCGAGGCCCGCGCCGGCGGCAACTCCCCGCCTCTCCCTGTCCGGGGGACCCGGGACGATAAACCAGACGCCGCCGAACAGGATGATGATGGCACCGACGGCTATGAGCATGTCCTGAGCGTTCCCATGTGCTTCCCCTGGTAAGCCAGATCCGGGCCTCGCAACAAAGCCTAGGCCTCCCGGAGCCACGGCAGTACCGGTGGCCCGCTCCTGCCTGGGAGCCGTCCTCGGGCCTGGATCAGTCCGGTGAGTTGAGGACGGCGGTGAAGTTGCCGGCGGGGCAGTAGAAGGTGGCGGCGGAGAGGTACTGGGTGGTTCCCGCGATGGTGCCGGCCCAGGAGATTGCGGCCCACACCTGGTCTTGCGCGGCGGCGGCGGTGACCCGGATGCGGACTCTCAGCGTCATCGGGTCGGAAATCGAATTGGCGCCCGGTCCGCACGGAATGGCAACGTCGGTAATCCGTCCCTGGTACACGGCGCCCGCGCGGCTCAATTTCATGGTGATGGAGTGAATGCCGTCGATTTTTCCGTGGAGTATCACGGCGCAGGGGCCGGTCCGGCATACCGGGCGGAAGGTCCATGTCAGCGAGCCGTGGTAGCCGTTGTACCCGGTGTGGATGTTCTGGGCGCGGACGTTCCTGGCGTTGATGTTCCATAGGCCCTGCAGGCGGGCCTGCGAGATGGGTGGGGTGCTGGTCGTCAGTGTCAGCAGGGCGGAGGCGGGGGAGCGCTTGCCGCCCCGCACCGCCACCAACCTGTACTGGTAGGTGACGCCGGGGTCCAGGCCCGCCTGCTGGTAGGACGTGGCCGTCCCGGCGGCCGAACCGGCCGGCAGCCCGTTGCGCCATATCAGGTATCGATCCGGCAGCGGCCCGGTGGGCGGGCGTGACCAGCGGAGGGTGCCCGAATGAGCGGTGGCCGGGCCGGCTTTCAGCCCGATCGGGCGCAGCACCGGCGGCGGGATCCACGGAGCCCACACCACCAGGCCAGCGGCCAGCCCGGCTACCACCATCCCCACGAGCGCGACCAGCACCCATCGCCGCCGCCTGGGCGGGGTCACGGTCGCCGGCGCCAGGGCGGTGGCAGCGTCCTGGCCGGTGATCAGGGGTGGGGCAGATGCAGCGGCCGGTCCGGCAGCCGCCGATTCCCGCGCTGTGGCCTCCGGGTCGGTCATGACGTGTCCCCGTCCGCGCCGGCGGCGCGGCATCCGGCATGGCCGCGCAAGATTCAGAAGTCTCACATAGCGCCTATTTCATCGCCGTGTCAAATGACCGGCAGCGGCACCCGCCCGGCCCGTGCGGTAACGCTGGAAATGCTCCCGGGTCACAGCTGGGAGCGCACGTGGACGTCCCGTGCATCCACGTGCGTCAGCGGTGCGCCTTCAGCCGCTCGACCTCGCGATCGAGCTCCGCCTTCGCGATCGGGCGGCGGATGTAGCGGCCCAGCGGCCCTACTGGCGGACCTAGGTACGTCCTGAGGGCGTGAATCACTAGAATGATGAACCAGATCCCGGCGGCGAAGAAGAACCAGGGATCCCACGTCCCCGCCACGTCCGGTGCGGACGCGAACCGGCTCGGCCAGGTGTGCTCCTCGAAGTACTCCGACAGCACCCACACGGCGCCAAGGATGAGTATGCCGAGCACGAACCCGATCAGATGGAGCCTGAACCTGCGGAGCCGGTAGATCCTCTCGGCCGCCAGCCCCTGCATGGTGTCATGGTCCTGTGGCCCGGCCGCCGCTGGCGCGGAAACTGACATGACGACCACCCCCTCGGCCTCATCCTGATCATCTGGCAACGCCGAAGGCGGCCGTGAGAGGCGAAGGGCCCAACGTGACCAGCCCACATCCGTGGCAGGCCAGCTACTCGTCAACGGCGGTCCGGGCGGTGGCGGCGAGGCTGAGCTGATGCGCGCCGTCCGGCCACCCGGGGAAAGACGGCAGCTCGTGGCTTTCGGCTCTATCGGCCGGGACTGCGTGCTCCGACGATGGGGACCGGATGGCAAAGGGGGCGGCGATGAACCTCTCCGATGATCTTGTGGATCCTGGTTGGCTTGCCAGCCATCTGGGAGACGAGGACCTGCGGGTCCTTGACGTGACAGTCCAGATCACGCCCGAGTTCGTGGCAAGGAGCGGGCGCCCGGACTGGGAGGTGGCTCATGTCCCGGGCAGCGTCTTCGGGGACCTCCTCGGCGGGCTTTCTGACCGGGCGGCGCCGGCGCTGATGATGATGCTGCCCAGCGCGGAGCAGTTCTCCGCGGAGATGGGCGCCCTGGGCGTGGAGCCGGGGGCCCGGGTCATCCTCTACGACGCCCGGGAGAACATGTGGGCCGCGCGGGTCTGGTGGATGCTGCGCGCGTTCGGCTTTGATGACGCAGCGGTACTCGACGGTGGCTGGCGGGCGTGGACCTCCCAGGAACGCCCGGTCTGCTCGCAGCCGTGCGCCTATCCACCCGCCCGGTTCGTGGCCCGCCCGCGCCCGGATCTGTTCGTCGGCAGCAAGGAAGTGCTCGCCGCGATCGGCGACCCGGGCACGGCAATCGTCAGCGCGCTCGGCCGCCGTCAGCACCGGGGGGAGGTCAGCGACTATGGCCGGCCCGGGCACATCCCCGGGGCCAGGAACGTCTCCGCGTGGGCCATCCTCGACAAGGCTTCGGGCCGGTACCGGCCGGTCAGCGAGCTTCGCCAGATGTGCGCTCCCGTGCTTGGCGCCGAGCGCGTCATCACCTACTGCGGCGGCGGCATCGCCGCATCCAGTCTCGCCTTCGCGCTTCACCGGCTCGGCCACCCCAATGTCGCCGTCTACGACGGAGGCCTGCTCGAATGGTGCGCCGACCCGTCATTGCCGCTGGAAATGGGCGACTCGTAGCGCCTGACCACACCCTGTGGCTTCAGCGGGGGCGCGTCCCGCATCCCGCCCGGGTTAGTTGTGCGCTGGGGGCCGATCACCACGGTGGCCGGCCCGGCGGCCTGGGCAGGGATTTGCCGAACACGTGTTCTAATAGAAAGAGCACGCAGGCCCGGCGGAAGGAGGGGTCGCCGCAGCTCGCAGGGGGCGGAGGTGTGAAAGCTCAGAAGTATGCAGTGCCGGCCGCGCTGCGCGGCGGCAGGTTCGTGCCCAGGCAGGCAGCCGGCCGGCGTGAGCCTGCCCGGGTCACGCCGGGGGCGTTCCGGGCCGCGGGCCTGCCGGTGCCGGGGCACCTGGCACAGCGCAATATCTATCAGCTCACCCGCTGCCGGGGTCTTGAGTGGTCACCAGCCGTGGATGCGCACATCCGCCGCCGCGGCGGCGAGCTGCTCGGCGGCGGGGAACTCGTGCTGGTGGATATCGACACCCCGGCGGCGGTGGACGGCTCGCCGATGGTCAATGCGCTGCGCTGGCTGGCTGAGCGGGCGGTCGAGTCCGGAGGGCTGCTCGACCTGTCCGTCGCCGTGTCAGTACGCACACCGGGCCATCCGGCCAGCGGGCACCTGCCCGGCTGGCACCTGTGGTACCGGGCCGATCCCGCCTGCCAGGTGCGGATGGGCCCGCTGGCCCGGTGCCACGCCGTCGAACTGCGCACCCGCGGCACCTGCCCGGGCTCACCGGGATACGCGGTCTGGGCCAGGCCGGACCGCCTGCCGGTCATCCCCGGGTGGATCGCGGAACTGGCCGGGCCGCCCCACCTCCCGGCCAGCGGTCACGGGACCGGTAGCGGCAGCGCAGACACCCAGGCCCGTTTTCACGGCATCGTCGGGCGCTTGCTCGCCGCGCAGCGCGGCGAACGAAACCGGCTGTTGTTCTGGGCCAGCCTGCGGGCTGGAGAGCTGATAGCCGACGGAGAGCTTGACGCCGCGGCCGCGTGGCGGGCCCTGACGCATGCGGCCATGGAAACAGGCCTGACCAGTGACGACGGGGACCGGGCAGTCGCGGCCACCATCAGGTCGGGGTTCCGGCGCGTCGGCGTGCCCTATCTCCCGCTACGCTGACCGCGCCGCCAGCCGCAGGCGGCAGGCGCCAGTGACAACGGCAGGCACATTGTGGAAGCTTGTATGGCATGCATGCTCGGCAGATATGGCGGTAACGGCTCGCCAGCTGATGGCCGCAGCCGCGCTGGGATGACCGCGCCATCATCCCAATCGCCTGCGACGCCCCGTTCATCGATAACCGCCGCCATCTCAGCCGCAACTCACGGCAGGGAGGCTCGTCATGGGGGAGAACCGGTACGCAGCAGGATGTGCCTGGATCGAGGGGCAATACGTGCCAATCGCCGAGGCAAGGATCCCGATCCTCGATACCGGATTCACGCGGTCCGATCTGACCTATGACGTGGCCGCGGTGTGGAAGGGCCGGTTCTTCCGTCTCGACGACCACATCGATCGGCTGCTCGCCGGCTGCCAGCGCCTCCGCATTACGCCGCCCGCAGCCAAAGACGAGATCAGATCGATCATGATCGGGGCGGTCCGCCGGTCTGGGCTGCGGGACGCATACGTCGAGGTCGTGGTCACCCGGGGGGTTCCGGGCCCCGGTGAGCGCGACCCGCGGCTATGGACCTCCCGGCTGTACGCATACGCCATCCCGTACGTGTGGATCGTGCGGCCGGAGGTGCAGGAACAGGGCGGTACGGACGTCGTCGTGGCACGCAACACCCGCCGCATTCCGCTCGGGTCGGTTGACCCGACGGTGAAGAACTACCATTGGGGCGACCTGGTCCGCGGCCTCTATGAGGCTTATGACCGGGACAGCTGGCTGGCGATTCTGCCCGACGCCGACGGCTTCGTCACCGAGGGCGCCGGATTCAACGTCTTCGCGGTCATCGGCGGGGAACTGTATACGCCGGCCCGGGGCGTGCTGCTGGGCATCACCCGCCGCACTGTCATCGAGATCGCGGGGCAGCTTCGGCTGCCCGTTCATGTCGGCGACCTCCCGGTGGGAGACCTGTACCGGGCCAGCGAGCTGTTCCTGACCAGCACCGCGGGCGGCGTCATGCCGGTCGCCAGACTTGATGGCCAGCCCGTGGGAAACGGGAAGATGGGCGTAGTCACCGAGAAGATCCGGACCCGGTACTGGGACCTGCACACCGACCCGGAATTGTCGTTCGCGGTCGGCTACGGCGGCGAAGACGAAGCGCCAGTGCCCGCGCGCCGTGCGGTGCAGTAGCTGTCCCAGCTTGCGGAGTCCTGCGCTGCCGTAAGGCGGCCCGGTCAGAGCACCTTGGACAAGAAGGCACGGGTCCGCTGGTGCTCCGGATTGCTCAGCACCTCACGGGGCGGACCGCTCTCCACGACGACGCCGCCGTCCATGAAGACCAGGGTGTCGCCCACTTCACGGGCGAATCCCATCTCATGAGTGACCACGATCATGGTCATCCCGGTGGCGGCCAGGTCACGCATGACGCCGAGGACCTCCCCGACAAGCTCCGGGTCGAGCGCGCTGGTCGGCTCGTCGAAGAGCATGAGTTTGGGCTGCATGGCGAGCGCGCGGGCGATGGCGACCCGCTGCTGCTGCCCGCCGGACAACTGCTTGGGGTAAGCATCGGCCTTGTCCCTCAAGCCTGCCCGGTCGAGCAGTTGCACGGCGAGGCCGGCAGCCTGCGCCCTGGGCATGCCCTTGACCCGGATGGGCGCCTCGATCACGTTCTCCAGCGCGGTCATGTGCGGGAACAGATTGAACTGCTGGAACACCATGCCGATCTCGGCACGCTTGGCGCAGATCTCTCGTTCTCTCAATTCATAGAGCTTGCCGGCCTGCTGGCGGTAACCAACCAGCTCACCATCGACCCACAAGCGGCCGGCATTGATCTTTTCCAGGTGGTTGATGCAGCGGAGCAGCGTGGACTTGCCTGACCCGGAGGGGCCGATGATGCACATGACCTCCTGGCGCTCCACCTGCAGGTCGATGCCGCACAGCACTTCCAGCCGCCCGAACCTCTTGTGCAGGCCCTCGGCGAGCACCATGGGCCCCGTGCCTGGTCCCGCGCTCGGCGGCATGCCCGTTGCCATGCTCACCGCTCCGGGCGCAGGAAGAGCGGCGGGGCCGGCGGCGCGGCGTGGAAGGTGAACAGATGCCGCCGGATCCGCTGCCACGGCGTTGGCGGAAGTTCCCTGGCGGCGCCCCGGGCGTAGTGGCGCTCGATGTAGTACTGGCCGACGGTGAGGACCGAGGTGACGATCAGGTACCAGATGCTGGCCACGATCAGCAGCGGGATGGTTTTGAAGTTCACCGAGTAGATCAGCTGGACGGCGTACAGCAGTTCGGTGACGGTGATGACACTCGCCAGGGACGAGGTCTTGAGCATGGAGATGGTCTCGTTGCCGGTCGGCGGGATGATCACCCGCATCGCCTGCGGCAGGACGATCCGCCGCATCGTCAGGCCCCTGCTCATGCCGAGTGCCTGGGCGGCCTCGACCTGGCCATGTTCGACGGACAGGATGCCCGCGCGGACGATCTCCGACATGTAGGCACCTTCATTGAGCCCGAGCCCGAGGATCGCCGCGGCGAGCGGGGTGATCAGGCTGTTGGCGTCCGCGTGCACGAAGGAGGGCCCGAATGGCACCCCCAGGGAAAGGTGCGGGTACAGGAAGGCGAGGTTGAACCAGAACAGCAGCTGCACCAGCACCGGCGTGCCGCGGAAGAACCAGATGTACACCCAGCTCGACCCGGACAGCAGCGGGTTGGCCGACAGCCGCATGACCGCGAGCAGCACGCCGAGCAC
>JBLMWU010000098.1:0-12340 GCA_050257395.1 Gemmatimonadota bacterium
CTTAGCCAATGCCGAGCTGCTGACGGCGGACTGCGAGGACCGTCGCGATGACGTCCATCGGATGGATGCCGATTGGCGGCGGCGGGCTTACCTGAGCCTCAATGACCGACAGCAGGCGGAAGGCCTCTTCCTGGCTGGCGCCCAGGGTCATGCGCCGATACCTCCGCAGGTAATCTTCGGCCCAATGGACAGTCCTGTCTGACAGCCGCGACACATCCACTTCTTGTGCCCAGGCGAGCAGGTCCGGCCGTACCGCATCGGGACCCGGCACCGCATCGGGACCAGCCGGGATTGGTACCGCATCGGGGTCCGGCTGTGCTTTCCGCCGCCACCAGCGCCAGGGCATAGCTCACCTTCGCTGTAAGGTATCGCTCCTGCTCACCCCCTGCCAAGTGGCCGTGCTGATCGGCAAGAGTCCCCAAGTCCTGGCCGTTCTTCCGATAGGCGCCTTCTGATCCGTAGGCACCCATGAGGCGTCCGAAGGGGTTCGGACCGGTCCAGCCGCTCGGCTCGGCCGCGGCGGATAGTGCGCCTGTGCCCGCCGTTCTCCGATGCCGTTCGCCCGGGTGGCTCCCAGCGTGGCTCCCGCGTCCGGCGACGTTGCTGTCGCCACTGCTGTCAGGATTGCGCTCGGCTCCGCACCCGTGAGCATGTTGCCTGGACTGCCCGGATATCGCGCATGAGCTTCTGCGCCGCATCGCCGATGGGCTGTGGACTTTTGTGGGGCCGGTACCTGACGCGTGCAGTTCCGAAGGTGGCCAGGTCGGCGTCGATCCGGCGCATTTGGCGGGCGAGTGGCGCTGGGAACGGCACAACCTTTATCGATGTCACCGGTCGTCCGGTGAAGGTGGTCCTAGCCATGGCCTTGTGGGCAGCCACAATCTCCGGGCCGAGGGCTTCCAACCTTTTTTGAGCGACGATCATGTCGTGCGGGGTCGTTCACGATTTGCGCCATACGGCAGCTTCGCTCTGGCTGGGGGCAGGCGCTGATCCGAAGGTCGTTCAGCGGGTGCTGGGGCATGCCACCGCTGCCATGACGATGGACCTGTACGGGCACATGGTCGATGCCAACTTGTGGCAGGCTGCCCAGCGGCTCGGGGGCATCACGGGGGCATCTGAGCCATCTGGACGCCACGCCCAGGACGGCGGCGAGGCAGGGCCGGGCGCAAAGTCCCTGTAGAAACGGGGGTTCCGGTGGGAGCCGCCTATCGGAATCGAACCGATGACCTACGCATTACGAGTGCGTCGCTCTGACCGACTGAGCTAAGGCGGCGGCACTGCCTGAGCTGGCAGCGCCATGAGTCTACCGGCCCCGGCAGCAGGGCGCTCACGGCCCGGCAGCCAGGGCGGCGCTCAGCGGCGGCGCGGCGGCCGGCCCGCCCGGGCGACGGCGCGCTGCAGGCCCGCCATGAGCTTGGCCTGCGGGCTCTCCGGCATCGGCATGACGCCGACCTGCCGCAGCAGCCCCATGCTGTCGTAGAGGATCGTGTGCCGGGCGAACAGGCCGTCCTCGAACTCGTAGAAGCAGACCCCCGAGAACGACGCCTTCTTGCCGGTGGGCCCGAATCCCGGCGGCTCGATCGGGCCGGTCATCGTGCCCACCGCGTGCCAGCGCGCCGCCACCCGGCCGCTGTCCGCGAGGTAGATCTCCATCTCGTCGAGCATGAACTGCAGGTCCGGGAACGCGCGGAACATCGCCGCGGCCCGCACGGCGATCGCCGCCCGGCCCCGCACCGGCTCGGCCAGCTCCGGGTCGTCCCAGAGCGCGTCCACGGTGTGCAGCTCGATGAGTTTGTCCAGGTCGTGTTCGTTGAGCGCGCGGAACAGCGCCTCCACCCGGGTCCGGACCTCGGTGCCCACGGCACTGACTTCTGCCATCTCTGATCATCCCCCTGCTGGGGATTCCCGGGAGGCTCCCGTGCCGGCCCCCTGATTACGAGCCTGCCGGCCGCCCGGCCCGCGATCCAGGGACGAAGGTCACCTGTCGCCACTGCCGGCCCGGGATGCGGAACGGGCCCCTCCCCGGCCGGGGAAGGGCCCAGTTCCGCGCGTGAAGCCTCAGCCGGTGATGTTGCCGTCCCCCGGCAGCTGGCCGTCGCCGTTGAACGAGCCGTCCACCCAATGCTGGTGGTGCCGCGCCTTGTAGTAGTAGCCGTAGTCAGTCTCGTTCACGCCCACGACGGCCGCCCAGGACGGGAAGAACAGCGTCGGCCAGAGGTAGCTCGGGTCGGCGTTGCCGTACACGACGTGCGGCACGCGGCCGGCCTTCGGCAGCGCGTTCGCGTAGAAGGTCGCGAACAGGCCGTAGCCGTGGAAGCTGCCCTTGACCTGCCGCTTGATCAGCACGCCCGGATAGGTACCGAAGTTCGGGCTCTGCTGGCCTGCGATCGTCCGGAACGAACCGCGATCGGCGAGCCTGGCGGTGAACGCGTAACAGTGCCCGGTGACGACACCGCAGCTGCTGAGCGGAGCCATCCCGCGGAACGTGACCTTCGCGGTCCGGGTGAAGTAGTCGTACGCCCAGTAGTTGCCGGCGCCGCCGCCATCCCCGCGGTGCACGAGGTGGGTGACCGCCGTGACGGTGTGCGGGAACGAGTGGTGATGATGATGCGTGCTTGCCGCTGCCGCGGACGCGGCGGTGAGCGGCAGGATGGCGGCGGCCGCCACTGCGGGCAGCCAGTGCCGGAGACCCTTGATCGTCATGATGAGTGTCTGCCTTCCCCCACGGGGCAGAGCGGGGCTCTCCCCCCGGGCCATCCCGGCAGCCCCCTCTTTATCCCCCATTAGCTGACGTCACCCCGGCAGCAAGGGTTGACATCGGCGGAACTTCATGAGATAAGCCACGCCACTGGTGGGCGGGCGGCTGGCGGGTCAGCCGCAGAGGGTGCCGCTGCGCGGCGGCTTGAGGCTGATCAGGTACTGGTCGACCGCCGTGTCGACGCAGGAGCTGCCCTCGCGGTAGGCGGTGTGGCCGTCACCGTTCCAGGCGAGCAGCACGCCGGACTGGAGCGTGTGCGCGAGCGCCTGCGCGTCCCGGAACGGGGTCGCCGGGTCCCTGGTCGTCCCCACCACCAGGATCGGCGGCGCGCCCGCCGCCCGCAGCGGCGGCACCGCCTGGCCTTTCACCGGCCAGTACGCGCACGGCAGGCTGCCCCACATGATCGGCGCGCCGAACTGGGGGGCGGACTTCGCCGCGGAGGCCGCCGCCGACTGCCACACCGGCAGCGACCGCGGCCAGGGCCGGTCCACGCAGTTGACCGCGGTGTTGGCGGCGGTGAGGTTGGAGTAGTGCCCGTTCGGGCTGCGCTCCACCAGCAGGTCACCGAGTTCCACCATGAGGGTGCCGTCGCCGCTGAACGCGGCGGTCAGCCCGGACCGCAGGTACGGCCAGTAGGACTTGCTGTACAGGGAGGCCGCCACCCCGTTCAGCAGCAGCGGCTCGTTCCCGGGCTGCCCGCTGATCGAGCTGGCGAGCGGCTTGCGGCCGGCCCGGTCCAGCAGCCCCTGCAGCCGCCCGATGGCGGCGCTGACCGTGCCGCCGTGCCCGAGCGGGCAGCTGGACTGCCGCAGGCAGTTGGCGGCGAACGAGCGCAGCGCGACCTGGAACCCCTGCGCCTGCACCGCGTTCATGCTGATCGCGGACTCGCCCGGGTTGACCGCCCCGTCCAGCACCAGCGCCCGCACGTGGCTGGGGAAGAGCTGCGCGTACCAGGCGCCCAGGTAGGTGCCGTAGGACTTGCCCAGGTAGGTCAGCTTGGCGTCGCCGAGCACCGCCCGCAGCACGTCCATGTCCCGGGCGGCGCTGGCGGTGCCGACATACGGCAGCAGCGGGCCGGAATGCTGCTGGCACCCCTGGGCGAAGACCTTGCTCTGCGACACCACCTGCGAGAGCTGGGCGGCGTTGTCCGGGTTGTCGTTGGTGGAGAAGTACCTGTCCAGCTGCGGCCCGCTCAGGCAGGTGAGCGCCGGGACGCTGGCGCCGACGCCGCGGGGGTCGAAGCCGACCACGTCGAAGCGGGCGCGGACCGCGGGCGAGACCTGGCTGCGGGCCTGCAGCGCGTACTGGATCCCGGAGCCGCCGGGCCCGCCCGGGTTGACCACCAGCGAGCCGATCCGCTGAGACGGATTGCTGGCGGGCAGCTTGATCACCGGCAGCGAGAAGCGCCGCCAGCCCGGCCGCTGGTAGTCGAACGGGACCCACATCCGCGCGCACTGGAAGCCGCGGCTGCACGGCTTCCACTGCAGCTTCTGGGAGTCGTAGCCGGCCAGGGTGACGGGCGGCGCCCCGGCCGGATTCACGGCCTTGCTGATGCCGGGGCTGGTGGGGGACGCGCTGCTGGCATGCCCGCCGGGGCTGCCGGTGCTGCAGGCGCTGAACGCCAGGGCAGCGGTGAGCGCCAGCACCGCGGGCGCGGAGCGCCGGCCCACCCGCCAGCCGTGGCTCACCTGGCGGCCCCGTTGCCGTCGCTGGCCCCGGCGTCCCGGGCGCCGCCGTGGGCCGCGGCACCGTCGCCGTAGGCCGTCTCGTACGCCTTGCGGGAGCCGCACACGCTCGCCCGCGAGCAGGCGGTCCGCCGCCCGTCCCCGGTGAGCTTCACCACGACCTTGTCGCCCGGCACGTTGTGGCCGGTGACGACGCCCGGCCCCTCCGGGGTGTCCACGGTCTCGCCGAACCGCGGAGCCTCCTTGCGGAAGTCCTGGTACAGCGGGTGCTCGTACTTGAGGCAGCACATCAGCCGCCCGCAGGCCCCGGCGATCCGCAGCGGGTTGACCGGCAGATCCTGGTCCTTGGCCATCCGCACCGAGACCGGCTCGAAGTCCTTGAGGAACGTGGAGCAGCACAGGTCCCGCCCGCACGGCCCGATCCCGCCCTGCAGCCTGGCCTCGTCACGCGGCCCGATCTGCCGCAGCTCCACCCGGGTGCCGAGCCGCCCCGCCAGGTCGCGCACCAGCGCCCGGAAGTCCACCCGGTGCGGCGCGCTGAAGTACACGGTGTACACCGGCGGCGAGCCGGTGTAGTCCACGCCGATGACCTTCATGGGCAGGCCGTGCTCGCGCACCAGCCGCCGGGCAGTCACCCGCGCCTGCGCCCGCCGGGCCTTGTTCGCCTCGTCGCGGGCCAGGTGCTCCTCGGTCGCGATGCCCGCGCAGACCGGCAGCCCGCCGACGTCCTCGGCCACCCACTGCGGCGCCCACACGCACTCCGCCACCTCGGGACCGGACTCAGTGGGCACGAGCACCTTGGTCCCGACCGCGGGGGTGTGCTCCCCGGGATCGAGGTAGTAGAGCCGTCCATAGCGCTCAAAGCTGACGGCCATCATCATGCCCACCCGAACAGGGTACGTGCCGCCTCCGCCCGCCGCACGGGCCCGGGTGGCCGCCGGGACCGGGAAAGGCGGCGCCCCGCGGCGCCGGAATGGCGGCCTGCGGCTACCGGCCGTTACTTTTTCCGGGTTTTTCCGACTCGGAGTTCCGCTGCCTTGCCCTTGCCGGCGCAGGATGGCATGTTATGCCCGTGACGGGGAGTCTGCTCGCGCTCGTGCGGCCGCACGGCGCGGCATCTGCGGTGGGTTCCGGCACCTATTGGTTCGCGATCGGCCTGCTGGCCGGCGTGATCTCCAGCAAGGTCGCACCGGGCTGGGTCACCGCGCTCATCGTGGTCTTCGATCTCGTGGCGCTCGGCTGGACCGCCGGGATCCTCAACTACACCCACTCCTCAGGCGGCCGGTGGGTGCTGATAGCGATCCCTGCCCTGCTGATCGGGTTGTTCATCGGGGTGGTCCGGGGCCTGCAGCACCTCGGGAGCGCCGAGATGGGTGCCCGGCTGACCAACATCCGCAAACGGGGCAGCTGGCTCTAGTTCCCGGCCAGCGCGAGGGTCATCTCCTCCACCGCGAGCAGCGGCGCGACGTTGACCTCGAGCCGCTCCCGGCAGGCCAGGATGGCGCCGATCCGGCGCACCGTCGCTTCCGGCGCCGACCGGCCGGCCAGCGTCCGCGCCTGCTGCTCGTGGCCGGAACTGGCCAGTTCCACCGCGGCGCCCACCTGCAGGGCCAGCACGTCCCGGTAGAACGACGCCAGGTCCAGCAGCGCCCGGTCCAGCGCGTCCCGCTTGAGCCGGGTGGCCCGGGACTTCTGCCTGGCTTCCAGGTCGCTCATGGCGCCGGCCGAGCCGCGCACGGCCTTCGCCACGCCCTTGCCGGTCGAGCCTTCACCGAAAGCCCGGCGCAGGGCTTCCCGTTCCGGCTCATCGAGCTCGGCCGTAATCGCGGCGGCCTCGGCCTCCGCCGCCTTGACCAGCGCCGCCGCGGCCGCCAGGGCGGCACCGACACTGGTCAGCCGGGCGGGCACGGCCAGCACCTCGTCCCGGCGCCGGGCAGCCTCGTCGTCGGTGGCGAGCCTGCGCGCCCGGCCGATGTGCCCCTGCGCGGCCCGGGCCGCGGCCAGCGCCCGCTCCGGGGCCACCCCGTCCCGGGCGGTCAGCACCTCCGCGACCGCCGCCGACGGCGGGGTGCGCAGGGTGACCAGCCGGCAGCGGGACCGGATGGTGGTGACCAGTTCCTCGGCCGAGGGTGCGCACAGCAGCCAGACGGTCCGGGGCGCAGGCTCCTCGATGGCCTTGAGCAGGGCGTTGGCCGCCTGCTCGGTGGCCCGGTCGGCGTCCTCGAACAGCACCACCTGCCAGCGGCCGCCCGACGGCGCGCCCGCCGCGCGCAGCACCAGGCTGCGGGTCTGCTTCACCCCGTAGGAGAGACCGTCCGGCCGCACCAGCAGCAGGTCCGGGTGGGTGCCCGCGTGCACCTGATGGCAGGACGGGCAGTGGCCGCAGCCGCCGTCGGGGCACAGCAGGGCGGCGGCGAACGCCCGCGCCGCCACCGACCGGCCGGAGCCCGGCGGGCCCACGAACAGCCAGGCGTGGGTCATGCCAGCGGCGTGCTCACCGCGCAGCACGGCCGCTGCCGCCCCGGCCGCCTGCCGCAGCTCCGCCACCACGGCGTCCTGCCCCACCAGCTCCCCGAACACCCCGTCGCCCATCTCACCTCCCGGCCGCCATGTCCATGATCGTGAAGGATTTTCAGTCACTATGACCGAGGATCCTTCACGATCATGAAAAACCCAGCCTGGGAGCGAGGCTACCGCGCCGCTGGGACGGTCACTCGATGATGGCGGGGAAGCTGCCGGTGGCGTCCTCGGCGGCGGGCGGGACCGGGTCGGGCAGCAGGTCGCGCACCCGGTCGCGGATCTGCCGGGTGATCTCCTCCCGCGGCTGCGCCGCGTCCAGCACCAGGTAGCGCTGCGGGTCGCCGTGCGCCTGGGCGAGGAACCCGGCGCGGACCCGCTCGTGGAACTCGGTGGGCTCGGCCTCCAGCCGGTCGCCGGAGGGGGCGCGCCGCTGCAGCCCCTGCTCGGGCGGCAGGTCGAGCAGGATGGTCAGGTCGGGGACCAGGTTGCCGGTGGCCCACTTGTTCAGCCGGGTGACGTCGGTGACGTGCTGGTGGCGGCCCTGGCCCTGGTAGGCGATGGACGAGTCCGCGTACCGGTCGGTGACCACGATCGCGCCGCGCTCCATCGCCGGGAGGATCACCTGGTCGACGTGCTCGGCCCGGTCGGCCGCGTACATGAGGGTCTCGGCCCGGGCGGACATGCCCGCCAGCGAGCTGTCCAGCAGCAGCGCCCGCAGCCGCATGCCCACCTTGGTCGCCCCGGGCTCCTGGGTGGACACCACGTCGTAGCCCTGCTCGCGCAGCCAGATGCCCAGCAGCCGGGCCTGCGTGGTCTTGCCCACGCCCTCGCCGCCCTCCAGCGCGATCAGCAGGCCGCGGCGGCCGCCGGGCCCGTGCCCGTTCAGGTGCGGCGGCTCGGGCACGAACGGCTCGCCGCGCACGGAGGCGACCAGGTCCTCCCACAGCGGCACGCCCTTGCGGTCGTCCATGTGCCGGTAGGAGAGCATGCCCAGCCACAGCGCGACCCCCGCGGCCACCAGCAGCACGAAGTTGTCGCCGATGGCGTTGTAGCCGGCGCTGCCGATCCGCAGGCTGCTGGACCCGGTGATGCCCGTCCAGAGGGCGGTGAACAGGCCCGCGAGCACCGGCGCGAGGGCGATCACCGCGAACAGGATGACCCGGATGCCGGACTGCAGGAACGCGAACGTCCGGCCGCGGGTGTCGTCGTCCACATCCCGGCCCACGATCGTGTAGCCGGTCACGTAGGCGATCCCCGCGAACACCCCCAGCAGGACCACCATCAGGACGACCGTGACCAGGTTGGGGATCAGCCCGATGAGCGCCAGCGGCACGGCCGCGGCCGCGATCGCCAGGCCGAACTGGCGGCGGAGGCTGAACTCCTTCAGCAGCCGAGTGCCCAGGAACATGCCGCCCGCCAGGCCGACGAAGATCGCGCCGAAGACCAGGCCCCAGCCGGCGTCGCCGCCGTGCAGGGTCTGCTTGATGTAGGGCTGCCCGAGGCCGACCACCACCCCCGCTGCGGAGAAGGCGCCGACCATCCCGATCACGATGCCCCGGACCACGGCGGTCTGGCCCAGGAACTTCCAGCCGTCCCAGATGGTCTTGGCGATCGACGGCGCCGAGATCTTGGCGCTGGCCTGGCGCTTGGGGATCTCCCGCAGCAGGTAGATGGTGACCGCGGAGATGATGAAGGTGACCGCGTTGAAGTACAGGGCCAGGTTGACCTGGTTGGCGCTGGCGAAGTAGTGCGAGACGGACGCCAGCTCGGTGCTGATCAGGGCGAGCACGATGAACAGGCCCGCTGCCACCGGGGCGGTGCCGTACGTGGTGAACAGGCTGTACTGGTTCGCCTGCTCCAGCTTCGCCGGCGGCACCAGGTTGGGCACCGAGGCGTCCTTGGCCGGCGTCCAGAACAGCGACGCGCAGGACGCCAGGAACTGCGCCACGTACAGCCAGGAGAGCTTGTTGACGATGCCGAACGTGACGTTGACCGGGATGGATATGTAGAGCACTGCCCGGACCACGTCGCCGATGATCATGTTGACCCGGCGGTCCAGCCGGTCGGCGAACGCGCCTGCCAGCGGGCCGAACAGCAGGGCGGGAGCCAGCGAGATGAGCCACACGCCGCCGACCGCCGCGTTGGCGGCGACGCCCTGCCTGGTCAGGGTCGAGGCGAGCGAGGTCAGCGCCAGCAGGCTGAGCCAGTCCCCCAGGCTGGACAGGGACGTGGCGATCCACAGCCGGCGAAAGGGCCGGATGGAGAGCACGCTGCCGCCCCCGGCGCGCGTGGGGGATCGGAAGTTCACTGCGCCAGGGTATCGATCGCGTGCTTTACGCGCCGTCCGCCTGCCCATGTAAATCCCAGTTTGCCGTCATGAGCTGCTCATGGGTTCCCCCGGGAGCGATAGATCCCGCTGACGCCTGGTCCGGCCGGCCTGGCCGGCAGCGTCAGGACGGACCGTTGCGGGACGAGCCCTTGGCACGGCTGCCGGATTTCGCCGGTGCCTTGCGGGTGGCCCGCCGGCGCGGGGTGGCCGGCCCGGCGGCGCGCCGCCCGGCGAGCAGCTCGGCGGCCCGCTGCAGTGTCAGGCTATCCACGTCGTCGCCCTGGCGCAGCGAGGCGTTGGTCTCGCCGTCGGTCACGTATGGTCCCCACCGGCCTTCCTTGACCACGATCGGCCGCTTGCTGTTGGGGTCCTCACCCAGCTCGCGCAGGGGCGGCGCGGCCGCCGCGCGGCCCCGGCCCCGGGTCTTGGGCTGGGCGAACATCTCCTTGGCCTCGGCCAGGGTGAGCGTGAAGAGCTGGTCCTCAGCCGCCAGCGAGCGGCTGTCGCTGCCCTTCTTGACGTAGGGCCCGTACCGGCCGTTCTGCACCGTGACCGGCTCGCCGTCCAGCTCGCCGATGACGCGCGGCAGGGCCAGCAGCCGGAGCGCGTCCTCCAGGGTCACCGTGTCCAGCGCCATCGACGACAGCAGCGAGGAGGTGCGCGGCTTGGTGTCGGCCCCCTCGGGCAGCACCTCGGTCACGTACGGGCCGAAGCGGCCGCTCTTGGCGATGATCTCGTGCCCGGTCGCCGGGTCGGTGCCGAGCGGGATCTCCCCGCTGGGCTGGGCGAACAGCTCCGTGGCCCGGTCGGCGGTCAGCTCGTCCGGCGCGGTGCCCTCGGGCACGTTCACCCGCTGCCCTTCCCGCTCCAGGTAGGGCCCGTAGCGGCCGACCCGGACCACGATGTCGGTGCCGGGCAGCGGGAACGAGCTGACGTCCCGGGCGTCGATGTCGCCGAGGTCGCTGACGAGGGCCTTGAGCCCTTCCTCGCCGTCGTCGCCGAAGTAGAAGCGGCGCAGCCACGGCACCCGGGCGGCCTCGCCGCGGGCGATGTCGTCCAGCGCATCTTCCATCTGGGCGGTGAAGTCGTAGTCCACCAGCCTGCTGAAATGCCGCTCCAGCAGGGTGATGACCGCGAAGGCGAGGAACGAGGGGACCAGTGCGGTGCCCTTCTTGAAGACGTACCCCCGGTCCAGGATGGTGCCGATGATCGAGGCGTAGGTGGAGGGCCGCCCGATCTCCCGGTCTTCCAGCTCCTTGACCAGGCTCGCCTCGGTGTAGCGGGCGGGCGGCCGGGTCTCGTGCGCGGCCGCTGCCAGCTCGGCGGTCAGCGGGTCGCTCTCCGCCAGCGGGGGCAGCCGGCGCTCCCGGTCGTCTCGTTCGCCGTCGTCCTCGACTTCCTCGACGTAGGCCTTGAGGAACCCGTAGAAGTTGATGATCTTGCCGGACGCGGCGAACTCGGCTTCCTTGCCGCCGAAGGTGAACCCGTCCGGCATGGTGACGGACGCGCCGTCGGTCCCGGCGACGCCGGTGATGCGGACCGAGACCGACTCGCCGGCGGCGTCCTTCATCTGCGAGGCGACGGTGCGCTTCCAGATCAGCTCGTAGAGCCGGAACTCGTCGCCGGACAGGCCCGCCTGGGCCGGGGTGCGGAACCGGTCGCCGGCCGGGCGGATGGCCTCGTGCGCCTCCTGGGCGTTCTTGACCTTGCTGGTGTAGACGCGGGGCGAGTCCGGCACGTACTCCGCGCCGTACAGCTCACGCGCCTGGGTGCGGGCGGCGTTGATCGCGGTCTGCGACAGCTGGATGGAGTCGGTCCGCATGTAGGTGATGTAGCCGTTCTCGTACAGCCGCTGCGCCACCGACATCGTGTACTTGGCGGAGAACCCGAGCTTGCGGGACGCCTCCTGCTGCAGCGTGGTGGTGCGGAACGGCGCGTACGGCGAACGCCGGTAGGGCTTGCGCTCCACCGACTTGACCCGGAACCGGTCGGCGTTCTGGTTCAGCAGCCGGGCCAGCTCGCCCGCCCCGGCGCCGTCGAGGACCAGCGGCAGGCCGTCGCCGCGCGGCCCGGCGCCCGCGCCGTCCGCCTCCGCGGCCGCCCGCAGCTCGCCGGTGGGCGCGAAGTCGCGGCCCTGCGCGATCCGGCGCCCGCCCACCGCCACCAGGCGGCCGGGGAAAGAGGTGTCCTCGGCGCCCTCGGCGGCCGGGGTGAAGGTGGCCTCCAGGTCCCAGTAGCTGGCGGCGCGGAACGCCATCCGCTCGCGTTCCCTGGCCACGATCAGCCGGGTGGCGACCGACTGGACCCGGCCCGCCGACAGCCGCGGCATGACCTTCTTCCACAGCACCGGGGAGACCTCGTACCCGTACAGCCGGTCCAGCACCCGGCGGGTCTGGTACGCGTCCACCAGCCCGGCGTCCAGCTCCCGCGGGTTGGCGACGGCCTGGGCGATCGCCTCCGGGGTGATCTCGTGGAACACCATCCGCCGGGCGGGCACCTTGGGCTTGAGCTCCTCCAGCAGGTGCCAGGCGATGGCCTCGCCCTCGCGGTCCTCATCAGTGGCGAGCAGCAGTTCGTCCGCGCCGGCGAGCAGCTTCCTGAGCTTGCTCACCTGCTGCTTCTTATCGGTGTTGACGACGTAGAGGGCCTGGAAGTCGTGATCGACGTCCACGCCGAGCCGCGCCCACGGCTCCTTGCGGTACTTCTCCGGGATCTCGGCGGCTTTGTCCGGCATGTCGCGGATGTGGCCGATGCTCGACTCGACCACGTAGCCCTGGCCGAGGTACCCGGCGATGGTGCGTGCCTTGGCCGGCGACTCGACGATGACCAGCCGCTGGCCACCGCCGTTGCTGCCGGCAGCGCCCGCCTTGCCCTTCGCCCCCCTGGCGGCGGCACCTGTCTTTGCTGGCACGCTCCCCTCACCCTCTTAAGCCAATGCTCGGTCAAACACATCCAACTCACTGTGGCAGGGCCGGTGTTCCCGGGCTCCTTTCCCCAGAGCCGGCCGGGACCGGTCCGGCGGGGCGGCCGGCCCGCCCCCGCTCCCCC
>JBLMWU010000099.1:0-11220 GCA_050257395.1 Gemmatimonadota bacterium
CCGGGAGTCACCGCGTTGCGCCCGCACCGCGGTGACTCCCGGCGCGGCGTCCGCCTCCACCCTGACCTTCCCGGCCGCCAGCGCCGCCTCGGTGTGCAGGCCGCGCAGCCGGCGCAGCGGCGTGAACCGCCACTCCTCCTCGCGCCCGGCCGGCACCGGAAAGTCCGCGACGTCGAACGAGTGCCGCTGGTGCAGCCTGGAGACCGGGGCCGCGGCTTCCACGGCCCCCTGCAGTGCCGCCATCAGCCGACCGCCCCCTCCATCTGCAGCTCGATCAGGCGGTTCAGTTCGAGCGCGTACTCCATCGGCAGTTCGCGGGCGATCGGCTCGACGAACCCGCGGACGATGGTCGCCATCGCCTCGTCATCGGTCATGCCGCGGCTCATCAGGTAGAACAGCTGGTCCTCGGAGATCTTGGAGACGCTGGCCTCGTGGCCCATCTCCACGTCGTCCTCCCGCACGTCCACGTACGGGTAGGTGTCGGACCGGCTGACCGTGTCCACCAGCAGCGCGTCGCACTTGACCGTGGACTTGGCGTGCGCCGCGCCCTCCTGCACCTGGACCAGGCCGCGGTAGGAGGTGCGGCCGCCGCCCCGGGCCACCGACTTCGACACGATGGTCGAGGAGGTGTTCGGCGCGAGGTGGACCATCTTGGCGCCCGCGTCCTGGTGCTGGCCCTCGCCTGCGAACGCGACCGACAGCGTCTCGCCCTTGGCGTGCTCGCCCATCAGGTACACCGCCGGGTACTTCATGGTGACCTTGGAGCCGATGTTGCCGTCGACCCACTCCATGGTCGCGCCCGCCTGCGCCACCGCCCGCTTGGTGACCAGGTTGTACACGTTGGCCGACCAGTTCTGGATGGTGGTGTAGCGGCAGCGCGCGCCCTTCTTGACGATGATCTCGACCACCGCGGAGTGCAGCGAGTCGGACTTGTAGATGGGCGCCGTGCAGCCTTCCACGTAGTGGACGTAGGCGTCCTCGTCCACGATGATCAGCGTCCGCTCGAACTGGCCCATGTTCTCGGTGTTGATCCGGAAGTAGGCCTGCAGCGGGATCTCCACGTGCACGCCCTTCGGCACGTAGATGAAGCTGCCGCCGGACCAGACCGCCGTGTTGAGCGCGGCGAACTTGTTGTCGCCGGGCGGGATCACGGTGGCGAAGTACTCCTGGAACAGGTCCGGGTGCTCCCGCAGCGCGGTGTCGGTGTCGAGGAAGATGACGCCCTTTTCCTCGAGATCCTCGCGGATCTTGTGGTACACGACCTCGGACTCGTACTGGGCGGCGACGCCGGCGATCAGGCGCTGCTTCTCCGCTTCCGGGATGCCCAGCTTGTCGTAGGTGTTCTTGATGTCGGCGGGCAGCTCGTCCCAGCTCGCGGCCTGCTTCTCGGTGGAGCGGACAAAGTACTTGATGTTGTCGAAGTCGATCTCGGTGAGGTCGGCGCCCCAGTCGGGCAGCGGCTTGCGCCCGAACAGCCTGAGGCCCTTGAGCCGCAGGTCGAGCATCCACTCCGGCTCGTTCTTCTTCGCCGAGATGTCCCGGACGACTTCCTCGGACAGCCCGCGCCGCGCGGAGGCGCCGGCCACGTCAGTGTCGGACCAGCCGAACTTGTAGCGGTCGAGCCCTTCGAGTTCGGGGCGTGCGGTCGTGGTCATGCGGAGATGCCTCCGGACTTGGTGGGTTCGGTTCGGATGTGAGTCAGGGACGGCGCGGTGACGTGGGTGGTGCACACTCCGTCGCCGTGCGCGATCGTGGCGAGGCGCTGGACCGGCGTGCCGAGCAGGCGGGCGAACGCCTCGGTCTCCGCCTCACACAGCTGCGGGAACTCCGCGGCCACGTGGGCCACCGGGCAGTGGTGCTGGCAGAGCTGCTCGCCCCGCGGGCTGTCCCCGCGGGCGGGCCCCCCGGCCGGCGGGGCCGGGCGCTGCTGGCCGCGGGCCGGGGCGACGCTGGCCGAGGCCGCATAGCCGTCCGCGGACAGCGCGTCCGCGAGCGCCTGCACCCGCTGCCCGGGCCCGGCGGCCTCCACCACCGGCCGGTACCGGCGCTCGGTGTCGGCCAGCTGCCTGCGGGCGAACTCGGCGACCGCGCCCGGCCCGGCCACTTCGGCCAGGAACCGCAGCGCGCTCGCTGCCAGGTCGTCGTAGGCGTGCTCGAACGCGCTGCGCCCCGCGTCGGTGATCACGAAGAGCTTGGCGGGGCGGCCGCGGCCGCGGCTGGCGGGCCGGCGGGTGGTCCGGACCTCGATCATGCCGTCGGCCAGGAGGTTGTCCAGGTGGCGGCGGACCGCGGCCGGGGTCAGCCCGGTGCGGGTGCTCAGGCCGGCCGCGGTGACCGGCCCGTTCTCCAGGATGAGGCGGGCGATCCGGGCCCGGGTGCCGCGCTCGGAGCCGGCGGGCGCCTGCCCGCGCAGCGAGGCGGGCGGCGCGGGCCGGGCGGGCGCAGCAGCCAGCCCGGGGGCACCGGCCGTGCCGGCCGCGCCGCCCGTGCCCTGGCGCACGTCTGCCGTCCTCACGCTTTTCACAACATCAGTGTGGCGTAAATACATCCCGGCCCGCAAACCGCCCCCACCACAGGGCCTCTGGCCAGCAGCGGAAGCCTGCCGGCGGCGCCGGGTATTCCCGGAATGCCCGCCGGGGCCGGCGGGGCGGGCCGCTCCCCTAGGCGGAGGAGAGCTGGGAGGTTTTCACCAGCACGAGCGCGAGCAGCAGCACCAGCAGGCCGGCCGTGGCGGCGGCCTGCAGGAAACCGCGGCGGCGGGCGGGTGCGTACGCGTAGGCGGCCGTGAGCGCGGCGCCGGTGATCAGCCCGCCCAGATGCCCCTGCCACGACGTGAACCAGGCGGAGATGACCATCCAGACAAGGAAGAGCGTGATGAGCCGGTTCGCCTGGCCGGTGTCGCGCCCCAGCCGCCGGGTGATGACGAAGTAGGCGGCAGCGAGCCCGAAGACCGCGCCGGAGGCGCCGATCGAGTCCTGCTCGGGGGCGATCAGGTAGACGAGCACCGAAGAGCCGATCCCGGACAGCAGGTAGAGGGCGAGGAACCGCAGCCTGCCCAGGTCCGCCTCGACGACGCGGCCGAGCGCCCACAGCCACCACATGTTGAAGACGATGTGCAGGATGCCGAGCCCGCCGAACCCGGTGAGCGGCTCGTGCAGGAAGTTCGCGGTGACCAGGCGCCACCACTGGCCTTCCCAGACGCCCACGCCCCAGCCGCCGAACTGGCTGAGCATGAAGTTGAGGTTGACCAGTTCCCCGAGATACATCGCCACGTTCACGGCGATGAGCACACCGGTCACCACCGGCGTGGCGGAGACCCGGCCGCCGAGCGGCGTGCGCGGCTGGCGCACCGTCCGGCTGCCCTCCCGCACGCACTGCACGCACTGGTGCCCGACGGGCGCCTCCCGCATGCAGTCACCGCAGATGTAGCGGTCGCAGCGGGTGCATCTGATGTAGGTCTCGCGGCGCGGGTGCTGATAGCACGTGGGTGCCGGGGCCAGCTGGCCCGGCGCCTGATCCTCGGTGCTCATGACCGCCTCTGGTCGGCGCCGTCTCCCCGGCCGGGGCCAGGGCCGTCACCGGCTCCTCGCCGGTCACGGGCGGGCGTTCGGATGCGACCGCCCGATTATCGGGCACCGGATCCGCCGCCACAACTCGGCCGGTTTGAGGCTTATTTAGCTGGTCTTTGCCTGTTATGTTCTGCTTGCGATCCGCGCCGGTGGCCGGCGCGCGAGCGGACGAGGGAGATGGCCCCGTGGGACTCCGGTTCAACCCCCCACCCGGATGGCCGGCGCCGCCCGAGGGGTTCAGCCCGCCGCCGGGCTGGCAGCCTGACCCCTCCTGGCCGCCGCCGCCGCCCGGCTGGCAGCTGTGGGTTGACGACGATGCCGCGCCTGCGGAGCCGGCCGCCGGGGCCTGGCCGGGCCCGGCCGCGCCGCAGCCCCCCGCCATGTCCCCGCAGGCCGCGCCCGCCAGCGCCGGCGAAACCGTGGTCCGGCCGATCCCCGGCTACCCCCCGCCCGGCCAGCCGCCGGGCTACTCCCCCTACCCGGGGCCGGGTGCGCCGCCCAGGGCCGGGACCAACGGGCTCGCCGTCGCCTCCTTCATCCTGGGCCTGCTCGGCCTCGCGGGCCTCGGCGCCGTCCTCGGCATCATCTTCGGCATCATCGCCCTGTCCCAGCTCCGCCGCAGGCCACAGCGCGGCCGCGGGCTCGCGATCACGGGGCTGGTGCTGTCCGGGCTCTGGCTGCTGGCCATCGCCGGCCTCATCGCCGCCGCGATCGTGGTGTCCCCCAGCCGGTCGGCGAGCGGCCAGATCACCAAGGGCGGGCAGGTCAGCATCTTCTCGCTGCGGGTCGGCGACTGCTTCCAGAACCCGGCAGGCGGCGGGGAGCTGCAGGTGCTGACGGTGACCGCGGTGCCGTGCACCACCGCGCACAACGCGCAGACGTTCGCGGAGTTCACCCCGGCCGGCAGCAGCTATCCCGGGCGGGCCGCGCTGATCCGGCAGGCCAGCCAGGGCTGCCAGTCCCGGGTCTCGGGCAACCTCGACAAGACGAAGATCACCAGCACCATGACCTTGCGCTACATCTTCCCCGAGCCGCAGACCTGGGCGGACGGGCACCGTGCCATCATCTGCCTGGTGGCGGACTCGCGGACGGACCTGACCGGCTCGCTGCTGACCGCCAGCCCCGCCGGCTGAGCCGTGGCACTCCGGTTCAACCCGCCCCCGGGCTGGCCGCTGCCGCCGGAGGGCTTCACCCCGCAGCCCGGCTGGCAGCCCGACCCGTCGTGGCCGGCGCCACCCCCGGGGTGGCAGCTGTGGGTCAGCGACGGCCCGGCGGAAACCTGGGCCGCCCCGGACGCGCGGTCCGCTGAGACCTGGGCCGCCCCGGGCGCGCGGTCCGCGGAGACCTGGGCGGCTCCGGGCGGGGGTGCGCAGGCGGGCCCGGGCCAGGGCCCTGCTGGCTGGCCTGCCCAGCCCCCGGCCTCCTCCTGGGCCGCGCCCGCGCCCGGCGCGTACCAGCCGGGGCCGGTCCCTGGCGGCTACCAGCCCGGCGGCTACCAGGGCACGCCCCCGCCCGGCCCGGCTGCGGGACCCGTGGCCGGGCCGCCGCCGTGGCCGCAGCCGGGCCAGCGAGGGTTCGGGTACGGCCCGCCAGGCCCGCCCGGGCCGCGCCTGAACGGGCTGGCCGTCGCCTCGTTCATCCTGAGCCTGCCCGGTTTCCTGGTGGTGACGCTGCTGCTCAGCATCGTGTTCGGGATCGTGGCCCTGGCGCAGGGCAGCCGCCGGCAGCAGCGCGGCCGGGGACTGGCGATCGCGGGCCTGGTCATCTCCGGCGGCTGGGTGCTGCTGCTGATCCTGGGCGCCGCGCTCAGCGCGGCGGGCCAGCCGCAGCCGTCAGCCGCTCCGGGGCACGCCCGGGGGCACGCTTCCGCTTCTGCCGCCGCGACCGCCAGCGCCACCGGCCCGGGACCCGGCACGAACGTGTTCGCCCTGCGGGTGGGTGACTGCTTCCAGAACCCCTCCGGGGCGCTCGCCCAGCTGGGGGTCTCGTACGTGACCACGGTCCCGTGCTCGCGGCCGCACAACGCGCAGGTCTTCGCGGAGCTCCGGGCCCACGGCACGGCCTACCCGGGGCACCAGGCGCTGCTCCGGCAGGCCGGCAACGGCTGCCAGGCCCGGATCACGGGTGCCGTGAACCACAAGAAGATCACCGCGGACATGACGGTGCAGTACCTGTATCCGCTGGCAGGGTCCTGGCTGACCGGGAACCGGACCATCGTCTGCTTCATCGCGGCCGCGCCGCCGCCGCTGACCGGCTCCCTGCTGGCCCCGCACGCAGCCGGCTGACCGCGGCCGCCGGGTGCGGCCCGCCGGTGCCCGGGCAGGCAGCGGCCCCGGCCAGCGGGTGCTGGCCGGGGCCGGGAGTCAGGCTGCTCAGAAGCCCGGCTTCACCATGGACAGGTCGTAGCTGGAGCCCCAGTACCACTGGGTGGCCGAGGCGCCGGGCACGATGTGCGGCACACCGGTCGGGTCAGCGATCCACCAGCGGACGTGCGACTGCATCCAGCCCGGCAGCCCGCGCACGGCCGACTGGGCGGCCGGCCACTGCGAGATCATCGTGTAGATGCGGGCCAGGCTGTGGGGGTGCGCCTGCAGCCGGTGGAACGCCCAGCTCGCGGCCTGGGCCGGGGTGGCGTCACCAGGCTCCACGTCGAGCACCGAGGCCGAGTAGTTGTGGCCGGTGGTGTCGATCCAGAGCGCGTGGCCCAGGTGGCGGATCTGCGCGGGGGTGGTGGCGTAAGAGCCGGTCGAGTAGACCGCGGCCGCCTGGTGGGACGGGATGGACGACGGGGTGACCGAGTCGTACATCCGGTACGGCAGGGCCGGCTTGGCCGGCGCCTTGGGGGCCGCCTTGTGCCCGGCCTTGTGCCCGGCCTTGCTGGCCACCGTGACGGTCACGTGCGTGCCGTGGCCGGGGTGCGCCTGGGCCGGCTGCCCGGCCGTGTGCCCGGCGTGGGCCGGGGCGGCGGCGGCCGCGATGGTGCCGGCGGCCGGCTGGGCGGCGTGGTGGGTGGCCGGGGTGCTGGCCGATGCGCTCGCCACCGTGGCGGCGGTCACCAGGGCGGTGGCGGCGGTCGCAGCGGCGACCACGAACGTGCCGCGGGGGGGACGGCGGAGGCCGGCGGGGACATTGCGGAGTACGGAACGGGTTTCAGAAATGCGGGGGTGCAAGAATGAACCTTGGGTTGGGACGCGCGGGGGGCGCGCGTTCACTGATCACCCGGGGCACTGCCTGCGGTGGCGAAGCACCTGGCTTCGGCAGAGGCGCGCGATGTGACGCGGTTCAGGGCGACGCGTTACTTACTAAGGGGGCAACCATCGGACACGCCGGGTGCTGTTGACACCACCATGACAAATACCGAGCGGTGCTTGTGCCCGAAATCCGGACTTCAAACCTATGACGTAGATCACGTACTTTGAGATAATTCGAATATTTACTCGAATTCATGCTCTCAACTGCGCCGATTGATCGCACCCTGAGCGTCCGTTGATCCTATGACCAACTTCATATCGTGACCTAGCGGCCCTAGATGACTACTCTCAGTTATTGATTTTGGTCTCAAATGTGACCTGGGTCACCTGGCCGGCGGCCAGCCGGGCCGGTCACCGGCGCGGTCAGGAAGCCCCGCAGCAGCGCGCCGGTGCCGTCCAGATGCTCGGCCACCGCCTGCCGGGCGCCGTCCGGGTCGCCCGCCAGGATGGCGCTGGCGATCGCCGCGTGCTGGCTGGCGGTGTGGTCGATGTTGCGGCGCAGCACCGGGATGGCGTTGAGCAGGTCGTTCAGCCGCATGCGGGCATCGGCGCAGGCCGCGGTGAGCAGGCTGGAGCCGGTCAGCTCGGCGATCGACAGGTGAAAGAGCGTGTCCAGGCGCCGGTAGTCGCCGGGGCCGGCGGCGTTCACGGCGGCCAGCCGGGCCAGCAGCTCCTCGCGGGTGCGGGGGCCGCCCAGCCGGGCAAGCGCCTCTGCCGCGCCGGTCTCCACCGCCATCCGGAAGGTCAGCGCGTCGGTCAGCCTGCCTGCGTCCTCCCGCGCCAGCCGGGCCACCTCCGCCTCGCTGGGCGCTGGCGGCACGTAGGTGACGAACGTGCCGCCGAACCGGCCGCGCCGGGACTCGACGTACCCGGCTTTCTGCAGCTCGCCGATGGCGTCGCGCAGGGTGAGCCGGCTGATGCCCAGCCGGGCGGCCAGCTCGCGCTCGGCCGGGAACTTCCCGCCCGGGGCCACCATCCCGAGCTTGATCACTGTCAGCAGCCGCTCTACGGTCTCCTCGAACGCGTTCCCCGTGCGCACCGGGCCCAGCAGAGTGGTCAGCTCCTCAGCGGCTGTCACCTCACCTGCCTCCGGTCAGCGCGCCCGATGGTTGCGTTGAGCTTACGGTCCGCCACCCGCCGCACCCCGGCAGACCCGGGCAGACCGGTGTTAACGGGAAGTTTTCCCACGGACCTTGACATGATCCGCACTGTAGCCATCAATGGTCTGTTAATAAACCATTGGGCACCGATGCCGCCCCGCAGGGGCCGTGGCTGGCATCAGCGACCTGGATCTGCGGACGGAAGGAGCCCCCGTGGCCGTATCAGAGGGCGCGGGCCAGCTACAGCTCGACGAGGATGCCAAGCGCCTCCACGAGCTCGGCTATGCACAGGAACTTCGCCGGCGCATGTCCGGCTTCTCGAACTTCGCCGTCTCGTTCACGATCATCTCGATCCTGTCCGGCTGCCTGACCCTCTACGGGTTCGGCATGAACACCGGCGGACCGGCGGTCATCGTCTGGGGCTGGCCGTTCGTCGGCATCATGACCCTGTTCGTGGGCCTGGCCATGGCGGAGGTCTGCTCCAGCTACCCCACCGCCGGCGGCCTGTACTACTGGGCGGCCAAGATCGCGCCGAAGAACGGGGCCGCCTGGTCCTGGTTCACCGGCTGGTTCAACTTCCTGGGCCAGGTCGCGGTGACGGCGGGCATCGACTTCGGGGCGGCGTTCTTCCTGACCGCCTTCCTGGACCTGCAGTGGGGCTTCGCGGCCACCCCCGGTCACACGATCCTGGTCTACGGGCTCATCCTGCTGCTGCACGGCGCCCTGAACCAGTTCGGGGTCCGGCTGGTCGCCCTGCTCAACGACATCAGCGTGTGGTGGCACATCGTCGGCGTGCTGATCATCGTCGGGGTGCTGGCGTTCGCGCCGTCGCACCACCAGTCCGCGGGCTTCGTCTTCGGCCACATCGTGAACAACACCGGCTTCAGCAGCACGTTCTACGTGATCCTGATCGGCCTGCTGCTCGCCCAGTACACGTTCACCGGCTATGACGCCTCCGCGCACATGACCGAGGAGACCCACAACGCGGCCCGCAGCGGCCCGCGCGGCATCGTCATGTCGATCGTGGTCTCGCTGATCGCCGGCTGGGTGCTGCTGATCGGCGTCACCTTCGCGATCCAGAACTACAAGGGGGAGCTCGGCTCGGCGACCGGGGTGCCGCCCGCGCAGATCTTCATCGACGCGGTCGGCAGCACCGGCGGCAAGCTGCTGCTGCTGATCGCGGTCGGCGCCCAGCTGTTCTGCGGCATGTCCTCGGTCACCGCCAACTCCCGGATGATCTACGCGTTCTCCCGGGACGGCGCGCTGCCCGGCTCGCGCTTCTGGCACCGGGTCAACCACCGGACCAGGACGCCCACCAACGCGATCTGGCTGGCCGCCGGCTTCGCGTTCATCCTGGGCCTGCCCTACCTGTGGAACTATGCCGCCTACGCCGCGGTCACCTCGATCGCGGTGATCGGCCTGTACATCGCCTACGTGATGCCGACCTTCCTGCGGCTGCGGCGGGGCGAGCACTTCCAGCGCGGCCCGTGGCACCTGGGCCGGTGGAGCCACCCGGTCGGCTGGATCGCCGTGGTCTGGGTGGGGATCATCACGATCCTGTTCCTGCTGCCGCAGGCGTCCCCGATCACCGTGGGCAACTTCAACTACACCGTGGTTGCGGTCGCGGTGGTGCTCGGGTTCGCTGGGATCTACTGGCTGGTGTCGGCCCGCAAGTGGTTCACCGGGCCGAAGGTGCAGGGCACCGCCGAGGAACTGGCCGCCATCGAGCGGGAACTGACCGAGATCTAGGAAGTGTGGCTGCCGGGGCCACGCCCCGGCAGCCACCCGAGGCAGAAAGAAGGCCGCCACCGTGGCCCAGACCGGCTCCGCCGGGCGACGCGGCATGCTCACGCTCGACCAGCTCCGGCTGCTGGTGGCCGAGGGCACGATCGACACGGTCGTGCTCGCGTTCACCGACATGCAGGGCCGGCTGCAGGGCAAGCGCCTGTCCGCCGAGTTCTTCCTCGACGAGGTGGTCGAGAACCACGCCGAGGGCTGCAACTACCTGCTCGCCGTGGACGTCGAGATGAACACCGTCGACGGGTACGCGATGTCGTCCTGGGAGCGCGGGTACGGCGACTTCGTCCTGGTACCGGACTTCCGCACGCTGCGGATGGTGCCGTGGCACGAAGGCACCGCCCTGCTCCTGGCCGACCTGGCGTGGGAGGACGGCAGCCCGGTGGTCGCCTCGCCCCGGCAGATCCTCAGGGCCCAGACGGACCGGCTGGCGGCCCGCGGCTGGACCGCCTACGTCGGCACCGAGCTGGAGTTCGTGGTCTTCAACGAGTCCTACGAGCAGGCGCAGGCCCAGGGCTTCCGCGACCTGACCCCGGCGAACCAGTACAACATCGACTACTCCATCCTGGGCACCTCGCGGGTGGAGCCGCTGCTGCGCAAGGTCCGGCTCGGCATGGCCGGCGCTGGCCTGTACGTCGAGTCGTCCAAGGGTGAGTGCAACCTCGGCCAGCACGAGATCGCGTTCCGCTACGCCGAGGCGGTCACCACCTGCGACAACCACTCGATTTACAAGACCGGCGCCAAGGAGATAGCCGCGGCGGACGGCATGAGCATCACGTTCATGGCCAAGCCGAACGTGCGGGAGGGCAACTCCTGCCACATCCACCTGTCCCTGCGCGACCAGGCGGGCAGCCCGGTGATGGCCGGTGACGGGCAGCACGGCCTGTCCCCCGTTGGCGAGCACTTCCTGGCCGGCCAGCTGGCGGCGCTGCGCGAGCTGACGCTCTTCCACGCGCCCAACATCAACTCCTACAAGCGGTACGTGGCGGGCAGCTTCGCGCCGACCGCGATCCGCTGGGGGGTGGACAACCGGACCTGCTCCTACCGCCTGGTCGGGCACGGCCAGTCGCTGCGGGCCGAGAACCGGGTGCCCGGCGGCGACGTCAACCCCTACCTCGCGGTCGCCGCGATGATCGCGGGCGGGCTGGACGGCATCGAGAAGGAGCTGCCGCTCGAGCCGGCCTTCGGGGGCAACGCCTACGCCGATCCGGGGCCCCGGGTGCCGTCCACCCTCCGGGAGGCGCTGGAGGCATGGCAGAAGAGCGAGCTCGCGCGGGAGGCGTTCGGCAACGAGGTGGTCGAGCACTACGCCAACCACGCCCGGGTGGAGCTGGCCGCGTTCGACGCCGCGGTCACCGACTGGGAGCTGCAGCGCAGCTTCGAGCGGCTGTAGCCGCGGTCCTGCTGGTGCCGCGCACCAGCGCCATCTGCACAGGGAACGTATCGAACAGGGAGGCAGTATCCGCATGTCCACGTTCACGGTGCTGAACCCGGCGACCGAGG
>JBLMWU010000100.1:0-10149 GCA_050257395.1 Gemmatimonadota bacterium
CCTCCTCGCTCCGGCTCCTCCGTCGCCTCGCTCGTCAGTCCAGACGGCGGCGCGGCCCTTTGGCTCGCTCCGGCCTGGGCGCACCGCGCCCCCTCCGGCCCGGGCGGCGCCGTCCACCGGCTCCCCGGCCGCCGGGCCGGGTGCGGCTGCCGGGGTCAGCGCCAGGGTCACGGTGGCGGCCGGCGGCACGTCCGCCAGCGCGGAGCCGGCGGCGACCGGCAGCTCCGGGCCGCTGGTGTCCTCGCACAGCCCGGTCAGCCGGGCGGCGGTGATGCCGGTGAACAGCCGCACCTGCGCGGACCCCGGCCGGGTGCCGGCCCGCAGCCGGACGGTGACCCCGTCCGCCCGGTCCGGGGTGCCCGGCCGGCCAGCGGCCAGCGGGTTGCCCCGCGGCTTGAGGGCGGTCAGGGTGGCCGAGGCCGCCGGCTCGACCGCGGCCAGGCTGGCAGCCGCGGGCAGCGGGCCGGCCGCCGCGTCCGCCGCGCACGCCAGCAGGGGGTGGCCGTAGTCCTCACCCGCCGGGGCGAATCCCGCGCTGCGCCAGTCACCCGGCCCGGCCATCAGCGCGTACTCGAACGTGTGGCTCCAGTGCTGCCAGGCGAAGCTGCTCCCGTCCGGGGTTGTGCGCCGGTCGCCGTCGATCCACACGCCGCACGGCCAGGCGCTGCACGCGCGCATCAGCGACAGGCACAAGGTGCCGTCCGGCGTGACGAGACTGCCGGGGATGCCCCGGTTGAGCAGCGCGACACTGTGGGCGGCCAGCGGCGGGTCCGGGGACGGGCCGGCCAGCCCGGCGTCGATCACCGCGTCGGCGAGATCGCTGGTGAGCGCCCGCACCGCGGCGGCCAGGTCCGGGCCCGCCACGAGCAGCACCGGCAGGTCCCGCAGCCCGCGGACGTCGGCCCCGGCGGTGAACGCCGCCGTCCGCGGCTGGCCGGCCGGCAGCCAGACCTGCCCCGCCTCCGCCGGTCCTGCCGCCAGCCCCGCCGCCGCCAGCCCCTCTTCTGCCAGCGCCGCGCCCAGTGCCGCGGTCCACGGGTTGTGCCCGGGCCCGCCGAGCGCGATGCGGCAGTCCGGCAGGTTGGAGTCCAGATCCAGGGCGCCGTACCGGGGCCCGTCCGGCTGGCTGCAGGTCGCGGTGACCCCGGCGGCGGCGAGCGCGGCGACCAGTTCGCGGATGGCGTCCCGCCAGTCCGCTGGCAGCCCGGCGGCGCCGGGAGCGGCCGGCAGGATGATCTCGGCGACCCCGATGGCGTGATCGGCCCCGCCGGCCCGGACCCGGGCGGTGGAACCAGCGCCGAACCATTCGTGCGCGGGGTTGTCCAGAGTGAACCAGTGCTGCCCGACGTCGGCGTCCGGATCGCCGGGCGGCCGCCCCACCACCGAGGTGGCCGCCTGGAACACCGGCAGCCCGCCGGGCACGCTGGCCGGGAAGCGGGCCCGCAGCAGCCGGTCCTGCCCGATCGAGCCGCCGGCGTGGGTGCGCACCTCGACCCGGCCCGACCCTTCCCACAGCAGGGTCTCCTGAGTGATCTCCAGGCCGCCCAGCCGGAAGTCAGCCACCAGCCGCTGGCCGATCGGGCAGCGCTCGGCCCGGACCTTGGCGGGCACCTGCGCGGACCCGGTACCCGGGCCCTTGGGTGACAGCAGCCACGGCCCTTCGCCCCAGCGTGGGTGGGACGCGTACTCCTCCTGCAGCACCAGCTCCGCGGGCCCGCGCAGCAGGTCGGTACCGCTGCGCTGATCCAGGACGCGGAGAAGGGCACCGTGCACGGGGTCCGCCTCGACCAGGTAGGCCTCGTTCGCGGCGACGGTCCCCGCCAGCGGCAGCCAGCCCGCGTCCGGGCGCCGCGCCGCCACATCCTCCGGCGCGGCCGGGGCCGCCCACCAGGTCCGGTAGCCGAGGGCGGGCACGTCCGCCCGGAAGGTGATGGTCACCGCCGCCAGGGTGCCGTCCGGATGCTCGCGGATGTGCTCGGCCAGGAACGGCACGCCCGCGCCGTCGCCGTCCCGCAGCTCCAGCCAGGGCGTGCCCGGCCCGAACTCCAGGGTGAGCGTGGCCAGCCCGGCGCGGGGCCAGGACAGGGTGTTGAACACCACCACCGGCCGGCCCGGCCCGCGGGTGTCCGCCAGCCTGGCGAGGGTGGCCATGGCCGCGGTGCGGGCGGCGTCGCCGCGCTCCCACGCCTCCCGCCAGCCGCCGAGCAGGTCCAGGTACACCTGGTCGGACTCGGTGCCGGTGATCGCGTCGTGGTGGGCGCCGAACACCAGCTGCCGCCAGGCCTTGTCCAGCGACTCCGCCGGGTAGCCCGCGCCGGCCAGCCAGGCCAGGGTGGCGAGCCGCTCGCCGTCCTCGACCGCGGTCTCCGCCGCCCGCTGGGCCTGCTTGGTGTCGATGTAGGTGACGTCCTTGCCCGGGTAGACCGGGTTCATGTCGCGGGTCTGCGGGGTCAGCCAGGTACCCCGCCCGGCCGCGTCGGCCCGCACCGCGGCGAAGAACTCGCGCGGCAGCGCGGTCACGAACCGGGGCCAGACGTAGCGGGCGTTCCAGTCGCGGTGGATGCCGGTGACCCAGCGGGACGGGATCACGTGGTCGGCGCCGACCGGCAGCAGCACGTTGCGGGTGGCCGCGACCGGGGCCAGCGACAGGAACTCGCCGAGCGCGGCGGCCTCGGCCGCGGCCAGGTCCGCCGCCTGGTGGGTGACCCAGCCCGCCCCGTAGTGGTTGGCCATGTAGCTGGTGAGCAGGCTGCCCCCGTCCGGGGAGACCCACTCGAACTCGCTGGGGAACTGCATCCGCTCGTTGCCGCCGACCGTACCCCGCGGCCCCCACTGGTGGTACGGGCCGCGGGCCCAGGCTGACTCGGCCAGCCCGGCCGCTGCCATCAGCCCCGGGTACCCGGGGTCGTGCCCGAACGCGTCCAGCATCCAGGCGCTGCGCGGGTCCCCGCCCAGCACGTCGCGCTGCTGCCCGATCCCATACACGGCGTTGCGGATGGTGGACTCGGCGCTGGTCAGGTTCGTGTTCGGCTCGTTGTAGCTGCCGCCCACCAGCTCGATCCGGCCCTCCGCCATGAGCTGGCGCAGGTCGTCCCGGTCCTCCGGGTGGGTGTCGAAGTAGGGCTTGAGGTAGTCGGTCTCCGCCAGCACGAACTTGTAGTCCGGGTCGGTCCTGGCCGCGTCGAGGTGCAGCGACACCAGCTCGAACGCGGTCCGCACCTCGGGCAGCTGGCCCTTGTCGTCCGGCAGCAGCAGCCGGGACTCGGTGAACTCGCCCTGGGTGTCCCACCACACCGGGTCGTAGTGGAAGTGGCTGACCATCCACATGGTCCAGCCCGGCTCGGCGGCGGTGATCTCGGTGGCCAGCTCCGCCCGCTCGCCCTCCGCCTCGGCGATCACGGTCACCGGGAGCCGGCTGCCCGGCCCGTGCGGGGCGGCGACCCGGATCCCCACCTCGGCCGTCCCATCCGGCCCGGCCTGAGCGGGGACCGGGGTGCTGACCCCCGGGCCCGCCACCCGGACGGTGACCGGGGCCGGGCCGCCGGTGTCCACGCTGACCCGGACGACCTGGAGCGGGCTGGCCGCGCTCCCGGTGAAAAGGACCGTGGACTCGGCGCCGCTGATCCGCATGCCGCCATCGTCGCACGGCGGGGCGGGCTGAGCAGGGGCGCTCCGGGCGCCGGGCGGGGCGGCCGCTCTGCCGGCAGCAGACGCGCTGGACTCTGCCCCAGGGGCCGGGGCCACTATCGGGTTGCGGCCGGGTAACCCGCGCGGCGGCCGGGCGCACTATCAGCCGGGAGCAGTTCGCCCGGGCGGCTTGTCAAAAGAACTCTTTCGAGAGTAGTGTTTCGAAACATGTCTTCCGATGGATTGCAGCGGGCTCCCGCCCCGGCGCCAGCCGCCCGGGCGCGGTCCCGCTCCGCGCCGGACCCGGCCACCGCGGCGGCCCCTGGCGGCCAGCCCGGCGAGGGCGATCTGGCCGATTCTGACGATCTGGCCGAGCCGGGCGGGCTGGCCGAGCCGGGCGCGGCGGGGGAGGCCGGCCCGGCTGCGGCCGGGGTGCGGGCCGCCCGGGACCCGGACGACCCGCGGCTGCTGCGGCTGACCGACGCGCGGGCGATGCGGGCGCTGGCCCACCCGGTGCGGATGGCGCTGCTGGAGGCGCTGGCGCACGCGGGCACGCTGACCGCGACCCAGGCCAGCGAGGCGCTGGGGGAGAGCCCGGCCAACTGCGCGTTCCACCTCCGGACGCTGGCCAAGTACGGCTACGTGGAAGAGGCGGGCGGCGGCAAGGGCCGCGAGCGGCCCTGGCGCCGCTCCCATGTCGGCTTCAGGATCTCCGGGGCTGGCCTCGACCCGCAGGCGGAGATCGCCGCCGACGAGGTGTCCGACTTCTGGTTCGACACGCTGCTGGCACGGGCGCGGGCCGCGCTGTCCCGGAAGCGGTCCTGGCCGGATGAGTGGCAGCGCAGCGGCCTCACCGGCGCGTCTGAAGACGTCCTCTACGTCACCCCGGAGGAGGCGGAAGAGCTCAGCGCCGAGGTCCGGCAGGTCGGCCGGCGCTTCGAGGACCGCCTCGACCATCCGGAACGGCGGCCGCCGGGCGCGATGCCGATCGAGGTGATCATGCTGTCCTACCCGCTGCTGCACCTGGCCGCCCGCCCCGGCCCGCCGGCCGCTGAGGGCTCTGTCGTGCCCGCCGATCCCGAATCCGGCCCTGAATCCGAATCCGAGTTATCCGTCCTCGTGGGGGAGTGCCATGCACCCGGAGTTCGCACGCAGGCTTGCTGACCAGCGCCGGGCCGAGCTGCTGGCCGCCCGCCGGGGGAGCCGGTCCCGGGAGGGCGGGTCCTGGCCCGGCGCGGCCGGGCGCTGGCTGGGCCGCGCGTGGCCGCGGCGCCGCTTCGCCGGTGCGGCACGGGTGCCGCAGCCGGCCCCGCCCACTGGCGTGTTCCTGGACGGGACCGAGGCCTACGGCTTCCGGATCTACCTGACCCCGGCCGAGGCCCGGCGGCTGGCCCGCGACTGCTCCCGGCTGGCCGGCCGGTACGCGGACCGGGTGGACGACCCGCGCCGCCGCCCGGCGGGCGCGATGCCCGTGGAGGTCGTGGTGCTCAGCCGGCGCCTGCCCGAGCCGGCCGGCGCCGGGCGCGGCCTGCCCGGGCCGGGCAGCTGCTGACATGCGGCGGCTGCTGAGCCACCGGGACGGGCGGCTGTACCTCGCGGGGCAGTCGCTGTCGCTGGTCGGGGACAACGCGCTGTGGCTGGCCATGGGGATCTGGGTGAAGCTGCTGACCGGCAGCAGCAGCGCGGCCGGGCTGACGTTCTTCGCCCTGGTGTGCGGCACCCTGCTGGCCCCGGCGACCGGCCTGCTCGCCGACCGGGTGCGCCGCCGGCCGCTGCTGGTGGCCAGCAACCTCGGGGCCGCCGGCCTGGTGTGCCTGCTGCTGGCGGTCGGCGGCCGCGGCCAGGTGTGGCTCATCTACCTGGTGATGTTCGGCTACGGCGCGGTGAACGGGCTGATCATGTCGGCGCAGACCGCGTTCCTCGCGGTGCTGCTGCCGGACGATCTGCTGGGCGAGGCCAACTCGGTGCTCCAGCTGGCCAGCCAGGGACTGCGGATCGTCAGCCCGCTGCTGGGCGCCGGGCTGCTGGCGGTGGCCGGGGCGCGGCCGGTCATCCTGCTCGACGCGGCGACGTTCGTGCTGGCGGCGGCCGCGGTCGCGGCGCTCCGGCTGCGGGAACCGCCGCCCGAGCCGGCCACCTCGCACTGGCGGGCCGAGGTGACCGCCGGGATCAGCCATATCGCCCGCACAGCGATCCTGCGGCGGCTCATGGTCTCGGGCGTGATCGCGTTGCTGGTGTTCGGGTTCTTCGAGACCGTGCCGTTCGCGGTGGTCGGGCAGGGCCTGCACCGGCACCCCACGTTCCTGGGCGTGCTGGAGTCGGTGATGGGCGTGGGCGCGGTGGCCGGCGCGGTGGTGGCAGCCCGGGTGATGCGCCGCACCGGTGAGCGCACGCTGGTGTTCCTGGCTCTGCTCGCCGCCGCGGCGTCCTGCGTGCTGCTGATCCCGGCGTGGCTGCCCGCGGTGCTGGCGGCCATGGCGCTGCTGGGCTTCGGCATCGTCTGGGTCAACGTCGGCTGGATCACCCTGGTCCAGCGCCGGACCCCGGCCGCGCTGCTCGGCCGGGTGGACGCGGCGCTCACGGTGGCCATCACCGTGCCGCAGGTGGTCTCCATCGCGGTGGGCGCCGCGCTGATCGCGGTGGTGGACTACCGGGTGCTGCTGGCGGTCATGGCGGTTGTCGTGGCGGGGTCCGCCGCCTGGCTCGTCACCGGCCGGGAGCCGACCGGCGACGAGCCGGCGCTGGCCGGGACGGCCGCCGCGGCAGCGGCTGAAGGCGCAGCTAGCTGAGCGGATCCGGGCAATCGTGTGCACAGATGGGTACCATTGGCTGAGCGGCCGCGGATCGCGCGGCCGCCTGTTCATGAGCGTGCCCCGGCGCGCAGAGCGGAGCCACACACGCGATGCCTGACTCGCCGGTGACCTTGCGTGAGGTCGCGGCGCTGGCCCGGGTGCACCCGGCCACCGCGTCGCGCGCCCTCAATCCCGAGACCAGGCTGCTGGTGCGGGAGGACACGGCCCGCCGGGTGCTGGAGGCCGCGCAGTCGCTCGGCTATCACCCCAACCCGGTGGCCCGCAGCCTGCGCACCCGCCGCTCGCACACGATCGGCGTGCTGATCCCGGACATCAGCAACCCGCTCTTCCCGCCGATCGTGCGCGGGATCGAGGACCGGCTGGCCGCCACCGGCTACGTGGCGCTGATCGGCAACACCGACGGCGACGATGAGCGGGAGCGGGTCGTCTTCGAGCAGATGCGGGCCCGCCACGTCGACGGGTTCGTGCTCGCGAGCGCCCACCTGAGCAGCCCGCTGCTGGCTGACGCGGTGCGCGCGGACGTGCCCATCGTGCTGATGAACCGGCTCGCCGAGGACCACAGCGTGCCGTCTGTCTCGGTAGACAACGAGCGGGGCATGCGGATGTCCGTGGCGCACCTCGCCGAGCTCGGCCACCGCCGGATCGCGCACATCGCCGGGCCGCAGGACCTGTCCACCGGCCTGTCCCGCCAGCGCGGCTTCGCGACCGCGATGGAGGCGCACCACCTGGTCCCCGAGCCCGAGCTCATGGTGGTGGCCAAGGCGTTCACCATCGAGGAAGGGCTGCGCTGCGGCCGGCTGCTGCTGGAGCGGGGCCGGGACTGCACCGCGATCGCGGCCGCGAACGACATGCTGGCGGTGGGCTGCTACGGCGCGCTCGAGGAGGCGGGGCTGCGCTGCCCCGAGGACATGTCGGTGGTCGGCTTCAACGACATGCCCTTCATCGACCGGCTGCGGCCGCCGCTGACCACCATCCGGTTCCCCCACTACCAGGTCGGCACCGAGGCCGCGCAGCTGCTGCTGGAACGGATCGCCGGCCAGACCGGCCCGGTCAAGGTGCTCTACCTGGCGCCGGAGCTGGTGGTCCGCGGCTCCACCGCCGCGGTCACCCGGCCCTGAGCCGGGCTGCTGCATTCGATTGCAGCGGCCGCTCGCGGCGGCCGTCCCGCCCTGGAGGGCTGTGCTGCCGGGCTCGCGGTCACCTGCGGGCCTGTTAGTTAGGTAACGGCTTGGCAAGTCCGTTGACAGGGATGTCACGAGTAGTCCAATCTGCTACCTGCAAACGATTGTGCACGAGACCGCCGACCACGGAGACCGCATGACGCAGGGCAATGAGCACCGGCTCGGCTGGCTGGGCACCGGCCGGATGGGCACCGAGCTCGTCCGCAGGCTGCTGGCGGGCGGCTGTGACGTGGCCGTCTACAACCGCACCCGGGCCAAGGCGGAGCCGCTGGCCGGGTTCGGCGCGAAGGTGGCGGGCTCCGCCACCGACCTCGCCGACCGCGACATCGTGTTCGCCACCGTGGGCACGCCGCAGGACCTGCTCGACGCGGTGCTGGGCCCACAGGGCCTGGTGGCCGGCGGGGCCGCGCCGAAGATCGTGGTCGACTGCTCCACCATCTCCGTGGAGGCGTCCCAGCAGGTGCGGGCCAGGCTGGCGGAGTTCGGCACCGACCTGCTGGCCGCGCCGGTGATGGGCAACCCGAAGACCGCCCGGGTGGGCCGGCTGACCCTCGCCATCTCCGGCCCGCAGGCCGCGTACGAGACCGCCCGGCCCTACCTGGACCTGCTGGGGGCGGGCGCCACCTACGTCGGCGAGGGCGAGCTGGCCCGGACGGTCAAGATCTGCCACAACCTCTTCCTCGGGGTGGTCACCCAGTCCCTGGCCGAGGTGACGATCCTGGCCCAGCAGGCCGGCATCAGCCGGGAAGCCCTGCTGACGTGCCTCAACAACAGCGTGATGGGCTCGACGTTCAGCCGGTACAAGTCGCCGGCCTTCGTCAACCTCGACTTCCACCCCACGTTCACGGCCACGCTGCTGCGCAAGGACTTCGACCTGGGGCTCGCCGCAGCGCGCGAGCACGGCGTGCCCATGCCGGTGGCCGCGCTGGTGCACCAGATCATCCAGAGCCTCATCGGTCACGGGCACGCCGATCAGGACTTCGCGGCGCTGATCCAGCTGGCCGCCGAGTCCGCCGGGATCGAACTTACAAGTGAGAACGCGGACATCTCCGATGGACTCGGGCCACCCGACACGAACAACGCAAATGGAGTACGGTGAGCCCCCGAAACCGATTCCGTGCCGGCCGTTGACACCGGCCTTCCCGGATGCGTCGCCACCGCTAGATCCGCACTCGGACCTGCGGAGACGGTCAGTTCTTATCACCCGGCCATTTCAAGATCTGGAAGGAGGAACCGGATGAGACCCAACGGCACCCGGTTCTTGGCTCTGACGGCGGTCACCATTGCGGCGACCGCCCTGGCCGCCTGCAGCAGCAGCGGCGGCAGCAGCAGTGGCGGCGGCGGCGGCAGCAAGGCGCCGATCGTGGTGGGTGCCTCCCTGTCGCTCACCGGTGACTTCTCCGCGGACGGCCAGGCGTTCCAGCGCGGTTACCAGCTGTGGGCGGACCAGGTGAACGCGCACGGCGGGCTGCTCGGCCGCAAGGTCCAGCTGAAGATCGTCAACGACAACAGCGACCCGGGCACGGTCACCACCAACTACACCCAGCTCATCGGGTCGGACAAGGTGGACCTGACGGTCGGGCCGTTCTCCTCCCTGCTGACCGCGCCGGCCGCGCAGGTGGCGGCCCGCTACCACTACGCCTTCGTCGAGGGTGCGGGCGGCGCGCCGTCGGTGTTCGCGCTGAAGCTCCCCAACCTGTTCGCGGTGAGCCCGCCGGTGGCCAACCAGCTGGTGCCGTTCGCCCAGTGGGTGGCGTCGCTGCCGGCCAGCCAGCGGCCCAAGACCGCCGCGTACCCGATGGTGACCGACCCCTTCGCGGACCCGATGGTCCAGCACGCCCAGCAGATCCTGCAGTCCGCCGGCGTGAAGACGGTGTACTCCAAGATCTTCCCGGCGGAGAACCCCGACTACAAGGCCGGTGCGGACCAGGTCGCCTCGCTGCACCCGGACCTGGTGCTGATCGGCTCGGTGGACGTGCCCACCGTGTCCTCGTTCATGACCGCGTTCCAGCAGCAGCACTTCAACCCGAAGATGCTCGCTGCCTCGGCCGGCCCGGACCAGGGCGCGGCATTCCTCAAGGCGATCGGCGGCGCCAAGAACGCCACCGGCACCTTCGTCCCGAACGGCTGGTATGCCGGGTTCGCGAACCCGCTGAGCCAGGCGTTCGTGAAGGCCTACATTGCCAAGTACGGCGGCACCGGCGCGGACATCAACGCCGATGCGGCCGAGGCCTACTCGGTGGGTGAGGTGCTGGCGGACGCGGTGACCGCGACCAAGAGCCTGGACAACCAGAAGCTGATCAGCTACCTGCACAGCGGGGTCACTCTGCAGACCGTGCAGGGCCCGGCCAAGTTCGACAGCGTCGGCATGAACACCGCCGCTTCGATCTTCATCTTCCAGTGGCAGACCGGCGGCAAGTTCGTCCAGGTCCTGCCGACCGGGATGACGGGCTCGGTGGCCGTCGTCAACCCGAAGCCGGCCTGGGGCAAGGGCTGACCGAGTGGTGGGGGGGGGGGGGGGGGGGGGG
>JBLMWU010000101.1:0-19021 GCA_050257395.1 Gemmatimonadota bacterium
GAGCAGCTGCCGCCCGTGCCCGTTCACGTAGGCGCAGCTGCCGTCGCCGGCGATGACCGCGATCCCCACCGGCGCGGTATCGACGATGCTGGCGAGCAGCTCCGGCGGCAGCTGGCTGGCGCCGCCCGCGGCGGTGTGCTGCTGGTCCATCACGCGGGCCGGGTGCCCGCCTGCTCCGCCAGGACCTGGCGTTCCGCCGCCAGCAGGGCCTCCTGGACGACCGGGTCGTCGCCGGTGCCGAGCGGGCGCCAGTCCTCGCCCTCGGCCAGGACCTTCTCGGCGCCCCGGATGGCGCGGAAGTCCCCGCTGCCGCCGAGCGCCGGCGGCTCCTGCCCCTGCCCGAGGGCCTTGGCGGCCCGGAGCAGCTGCCGGTGCATCCGGATCACGGCCACATCGGTGCTGCCCAGGTGTTCCCTGGTGCGGTCGTAGATCGGGCCGGCCGACTCGGTCGCCATCATGTCCTGGCTGCGGAAGTCCCGGATGCCGCTGTAGGACTCGCCCTTCTGCGCACGCCGGTCGATCAGGTAGTCGTTCTCCGGGGTGTACTTGCGCTCCACGATCCCGTTCGGGGGCAGCATCTCGAACGGGTACTTCTCGTAGGTGAAGAACAGCGGGCCGCCGAGCCCGCGCGGATTGCTGGGCGGCTGCACCGTGAAGTTGTAGCGGTAGGTGTGGCAGTCGTCCACCGGCACGACGAAGATCTGCCGGGTGCTGAACGGGATCTGGGCGATGATCGTGCTGGCCGGGAAGATGTAGGCGGTGACGCGGGCGTGCCGGTACCCGTTGGGCGTCTCCCTGATCCCGGCGTAGCGGAACCCGTGCCACTCGTCCTGCACCTCGATCAGCGGCCGCGGGTCGTGCCGCCAGAACTTCATCGACATGTAGCCCGACGGGTAGCCCGGCTTGTCGGTCCCGTCGTCGGGGATCTCATCGATGGCGTCGAACTGGTGCAGGCTGGAGATGTGGGCGCTGTCCAGGTCGCCGTCCATGGACTGCACCCAGTTGCACCGCACGATCTCCTTGACCGCCGCGACGTTCCCGGCGGGCAGCGTGTCGGTGCCGAAGTCCCGGAACGGCGTCATCGTCGCGGGCGGCCCCAGGTACGCCCAGATGATGCCGCCGGACTCGTGCACCGGATAGGACGTGATCTTGATGCGGTGCGCGAAGCTGATCCGCTCGCTGCGCTGGTCGACGCACTGGCCGTGGACGTCGAACTTCCAGCCGTGGTAGCTGCAGCGCAGCCCGCACTCCTCGTTGCGGCCGAAGAACAGCGAGGCCCCGCGGTGCGGGCAGGACTCCTCGATCAGCCCGACGTCACCATTGGTGTCCCGGAAGGCGACGAGGTCCTCGCCCAGCAGCCGGACCCGGGCGGGTGGCCCGTCGGGTTCGCCGACCTCCGAGCTGAGGCAGGCCGGGAGCCAGTACCGGCGGAGCAGGCTGCCCATGGGCGTGCCGGGGCCGACCCGGGTCAGGATCTCGTTGTCTTCACGTGACAGCACGGCAGCCCTCCTTGTGCCGGTCCTGCCCCGGCACCCGCGCAGGGGGCAGCGGCGGGGCGCCAGCAGCGGTCCTGTTGCCAGTGTCGCTCCGGAACCCGGCCATGTCTCTTGGACAATTGACGTACCCGGCTGGCGTCAACCGTCCCCCGCCGGGCCGCGTCGGATAGGCAGCACTCAGCAGCAGTCATCGGCCCGGGGACGGTCCCTATGCGCGTGCGCGACGTACTGGCGGCCACGCTGGCGGCCGGCCTGCTGGTGGCGGCGTGCGCGGGGCCGGGCACGCCAGCGCATGACCACGGCTCGGTGGCCGGGCACCTGAGCATCCCCTTCGTGCCGGCCGCCACCGCCGGGAAGGCGGAGGTCATTCCCGTCACGGTGCGGGTGGGCGAGCGGTTCGCGGTCAAGGTGGATACCTCCGACGGGCCGTTCTGGTGGACGCAGACAGGCGCGCCACCGGACCCCCGGCTCGTCCGGCTGGCCGGCAACTTCAACGACGGGAGCTGCAGCCCCGGCCTGGTCGGGTGCCGCGTCCCCTACTTCCACACGCTGGTCGCCCGCGCCCGGGGCACCACCGCGATGTCGTGGCGGTACCACGCCCCTGGCTGTGCCGCAGCGGCGTCAGCCAGCCCGTCCGGCCGCTCCTGCCCGGCGGTGACGGTGGTGACCTTCACCATCACCGTCCGCTGAGCCCGGCGGTCCGCCGGGCCGCGGGCGGCCGCGGCGGCTGTACATGGGCTTCATGGAGACCGATTCCGGCGGTCCCGTCATGCCATTCCTGTTCATCCTGATCACCATTGCCGTGCTGCCGACGGCGATCAGCTTCGCGGTGATGAACAATCGCAGGCCTTCGGCTGGCAGCGGCTACGTGGCTGTGGGAGTCCACCTACCCGGCGGTCGGGCTGTGGCTGTCCCCGGCGGGCGGGTCTGGTACCGGGTAGCGGGGGCCGGCCGGCCCGGCGTCCCGATCCTGTGCCTGCACGGCGGGCCCGGGATGCCGCATGACTATCTGGAACCGCTCGCGGACCTCGCCGCGGACCGCCCGGTGGTGTTCTACGACCAGCTCGGCTGCGGCAGGTCCGACCGGCCCCCTGACGACTCGCTGTGGACGGTGCAGCGGAGTGCGAGCGGTACCTCAGCGTCCTGGCCGGGTTCCTCGCCCGCATCGACCAGGCAGCCGGCCAGGAACCTGGCTGGTCAGGCCGCACACACTCGCCTTAAGCCTGCCGGGCCAGCAGCGGATCCATCCCGATGCTCCTGCATCTGGGCGATGAGCTTGCTGGTGCGCTCGATCCAGATGCGGGAGCCCACCCGGGTCTCCAGCAGCAGAGCGGCGCGGGCGAGGCCGGCCGCCTCGTCGCGGCGGCCGAGCCGCCAGGCCAGTCCGGCCAGCAGGCTGTCGACGGCGCCGCCACAGTCAGCCCCGGCGCCGACCACGGCCAGTTCGCCGGTCCGGGCGGCAAGCTCGCTGTAGAGCCACTGCGGGTCAGGGACGCCGAGCTCGATGGCGACCTGCGCCCAGTAGGAGATCGCCTGGATACGGGACCAGGATCGTGGGGGCGGCGCAAACCACCGGGAGACGATCTCAGCCGCACGCCCGGTCGCGCCCCCCTGCACGAAGCCGAGGGCAGCGGCAGGCGCGGCCAGGTGGGGGAGTGACGGGTGCTCCGGCGCGGCCAGCTGAGCGGCTATCTCCTCCGCGTGCTCAGCGAGTGTGCCGGTTATCAGCATCACACAGCAGTCCAGGATGAAGCGGGCAGGCTGCTGCCAGGTGGCGGTCAGATTCGCCAGCTCATCGAAGGTGCGCTCGGCGATCCCGGCGCCCAGTTCGACGTCCCCGGACAGAAGGTAGCGGCAGGCCTGCCCGAAACGGAGCTGTGCCTGGAGCTCAGGCGAATGCAGGACGTCGGCAGCGAGCCGCCAGGCGTAGGGGAAGCCGGCGTCGAACCGCGCGAGCTCCCCGGCCTCGAGGTGCTCGGTGAGCAGGTTGCTGTGCAGCATCGCCTGCGCCGGCACGGTGAGATCCTGCTGGTTTTTCAGCATGTCCTGCAGGATGCTGCGGTGCTGCTGCAGGCGGTCCGTGGCCCGTGCCGACAGCAGGCAGGCGCTGAAGGCGATGCTGAGTTCTGCCGGGCGCCCGAGCCGGCGGGCCTCCTCAAGCGCCTCGCCCGCATAGGACCAGCCGCGGTCAGCATCGGGATCGCGGGACAGTTCCGTGGCCAGCGTGGACAGGATGCGAATCCGCCGGGCCGGATCCGTGCCCCCGATCCGGTGCAGCTGCCGCCCGAGCAGCGTGGTGAGGTGCGGGTCGCTCTGGCCCCACTCGCGTGATCCCCACAGGGCGGGCGCACCGAACTCGGTCGCCGCCGCGAGCATCCGGTCTTCATCGCCGATGCGGTCGGCAAGGCTGATCGATTCCTCCAGGGCGCTGTGCGCCCCGGCGATCATTCCCCCCGACCGGCGGGCCCGGCCGAGTTCGACGAGCACGTCGCAGCGTTCCGGCCCGGCGTCCGGCTGGGCCGGGGGGATGGCGGCGAGGGCTGCCTCCAGGTGGCGCACCGCATCTTGCCAGGCACCCTGCCGGACCGCCCGGCCGGCGGCCTCGCGCGCGTAGCTCACGGCCTTCGCCTGGTCGCCGAACGGGCCGGCAGCTTGGTAGTGGTGAGCGAGCTGGGCGAAGTCCTCGGCGCTGGGGGCGCGTGACAGGTCCTCGAGCGCGGCCGCGACCCGGGCGTGCAGCCTCGCCCGCTGCACCTGGCCGAGGCTCGCGTACAGGCTCTCCTGGATGAGCGGATGCCGGAAGCGGTAGGCCCAGCCGGTTTCGGCCGCCGTGAGCAACCCGGCGGCGACCGCCGGCTCGAGGCCGAGAAGAAGGTGCTCGGGGTCGAGGCCGGCGACCTGCTCGAGCAGGTCGGGCCGCAGGTCCCGGCCTGCCACCGCAGCGACCGTGAGCAGTGACTGCGTATCCTCCGGCAGGCGATGGAAGCGCCGCAGCAGGACGTCGCGGATCCCGCTCGGCACGTCGAGCTCACCTACGTCAGCGGCGGTCAGCGGGCCGCGCCGGTGTTCACTGCTGATCAGCCGGACAAGCTCGGTCGTGTAGAAGGGATTGCCGCCGGTACGGCTGGTGAGCGCGGCGATGACGTCCGCTGGCGGCTGCTGCCCGGTCAGGCGCTCCAGCAGCGCGGCCACCTCCGCCGGGCTGAAGCCGCCGACCGTCATCCGTTCGGCGCCGGGATACCTGAGCAGCTCCCCCAGCGTCTGGCCGAGGAAGCGGGACGGCTCGGTGTCTCGCACCGTGAACAGGCACAGCACCGGCATCCGGTGCAGGTCGCCTGCCAGCAGCTGGAGCATCGCCAGCGACGCGTCGTCTGCAGCATGCAGATCATCGATGACCGCGAGCACCGGGCCGCGGGCCGCCGCCTCCGACAACGCCGCGGTCAGCGCCTCGTACGCGCGGAACTGGCGGACGCTGTCCTCTCCATCGCCTTCGACGTCCCCCTCGAGGCGCTGACGCGCCGCCCGTACCTGCGGTCCCTCCGGCAGCCCCCGCAGCACCTGGCTCCACGGCCAGTAGGCAGGCGCCGATGCCGCATCCAGGCACCTGCCCCAGGCGGCCCTGCCGCCGACGGCGGGTGCGAGCTGTGCGGCCGCCTCCGCCAGGGTGGTCTTTCCAACCCCAGGCTCACCGACGAGGACAACGGTGCCACCGTGGCCGGCCGCAGCGAGCCTGAGCCGCTCCCCGAGCTGGGCCAGCTCCGCGCCCCTGCCGAGCAGGGCGGGGGCGGATGGCGCGGCCGGCCGCGGCTCAGCGGCAGGTGCCGCGGCCACCGCCGCGGCGCCGGGCGGCCGCCAGTCCAGCGACGGGTCCTGGGCGAGCACGGCCGCCTCCAGCCGGCGGAGCCCGGGACCAGGCTCCAGGCCCAATCGGCCGGCGAGCACGGCCCGGCAGCGCTGGTAGGCGCGCAGCGCGTCGGCTTGCCGGCCGGACCGGTACGCAGCGACGATCAGCTGTTCCCAGCGCCGTTCCCGCAGCGGCCGGGCCTGGACCAGAGCCTCCAGCTCAGCTGCTGCCTGCGCGTGCTTGCCCAGGCTCAGCCAGACGTCGGCGCGGTCTTCCAGGGCAAGGTCGTGTGCCTCGGCCAGCCTGGCCACCGCCGCCACGGCCCAGGGCTCGTCCGCGAACTCCACCAGCGGGTCACCGCGCCACAGCGCCAGCGCTTCCTCCAGCCGGGCGCCCGCTGCTGCGGGCTCGCCGGCGGCGAGCTCATCGTGCGCCTGCCGGGCCAGCGCCTGAAAACGCAGGGCGTCCACGGACCCGTCCCCGACCCGCAGCAGGTAGCCAGGATCCTGCGTCACCAGCACCTCAGCCGGGGCGCGGGCCGGCCGGCCGGGCTCCAGCACCCGCCGCAGCTGTGAGATGTAGGCCTGCAGCGAGGCGGTCGCTGCCGCGGGCGGCTCCTCGCGCCACAGGAGATCGATGAGCCGGTCCGCCGGGACCACGCGCCCGGCCTCCACGACCAGGATGGCCAGCAGCGTGCGCTGCAGCCGCGGCCCGAGGGGAACCGCCTGGCCGTCCCGGTCCACCTGGAACGCGCCCAGCACGCCAAAGTGCAGGCGCCCCTGCGCCGAGTCTTGCGCCATTCCGGACAACCCCACGTCGACACGCCGGTGGTCACCGGCAGCGGCCTGCTGGCGGGACATCATCCGGCCTGAGAGGCCTACAGCAGCAGCTGGAACTGGCTCCAGCCGCCTGTGGATGAAGTGTAGTTGCTAGCCGCGAAACCGGCGTTCACCAGCAACGACGCGCCAGGGCTGCCAGGGTGCGCCAGGGCGCGGACCTGGTCCACCCCCTCCGCGCGCAGCATGGTCAGGGTCGCGCCGAGCAGCCTGCGGCCCAGGCCCTGGCGGCGCCAGCGCTCCTGCACGGCGATGGCGATCAGGTCCGCCGTCCCGGCCTGACGGTCGATCCGGAAGGCAGCAGCCGCGATCGGCGGCGCCGTTGCTGGCAGCGTGAGGTCGCTCAGAACCAGGACCGAGCGCTGGCGCAGCAGGTCAGCCGCTTCCGCGGGGTCTGCGCCGGCATCCCGCAGCAGCGCCGTCACCAGCGGCTGGACCGCTTCCGGCGGGCGCCTGGCCAGCAGCGGGGCTGCCGGGCCGAGGTCATGCGGGTTCACGCCGCCAGCCTCACCCGAGTGGCTTGGCTCGGCCTTGGTTCCGGCTTGGCCGCCAGTGGCTGCCCATGCGGCGGCGGCCCCAAGCCGTCCCACCGGTGGACGCAAAGACCGGTCGGTGACGGTGGTGCGCAGGACGGCCGCAGTTGCGGCCCCGTCACCCGCAAGCCACGGAAGGACCCCGTGCAATGTCCCTGTCCATTCACCCGATCTCCCCCTACCCCGTCACCGGGCCGGTCCCCGGGCTGGCCGGCCAGCTGGTCCTGCCCGGTGACCCCGGTTTCGACCAGGCCCGGCAGGCGTGGAACCTCGCCGTCGACCAGCGGCCGGCGGCTGTCGTCGTACCCGAATCGCCAGCGGACGTAGCTGCTGCCGTCCGCTACGCAGCAGAGCGCGGCCTGCGGATCGCCCCGCAGGGCACCGGTCACAATGCCGGGCCGCTCGGCTCGCTCGCCGACACCGTGCTGCTGCGCACCGGGCGCATGCGCGCCGTCCGGATCGACCCCCGGGCGCGGATCGCGCGGGTGGAGGCGGGTGCCGTCTGGCTCGACGTGGTGAACGCCGCTGCCCGGCACGGGCTCGCCGCCCTCGCCGGCTCCTCCCCCGATGTGGGCGTGGCCGGCTACACCCTGGGCGGCGGTGTGGGCTTCCTCGGCCGCAAGTACGGCCTGGCGGCCAGCAGCGTGCAGGCCATAGAGGTGGTGACCGCCGACGGGCGCCTGCGGCGCGCCGACCAGGAGCGCGAGCCGGACCTGTTCTGGGCCCTGCGCGGCGGCGGCGGCAGCTTCGGCGTGGTCACCGCGCTCGAGCTCCGGCTGTTCCCGCTGGCCGAGGCGTACGCGGGCGTGCTGTGGTATCCGATCGGGCGGGGACCGGAAGTGCTGCGCACCTGGGGCGACCTGACCCGCGGCGGCCCACCGGACGAGCTGACCACCGTGGGCCGGTTTCTCCGCCTGCCGGAGGTCCCGCACATCCCGGCGGAGATCCGCGGCAAGTCGTTCGTGATCGTCGAGGCCTGCCACATCGGTGACCCGGAGCAGGCCGACGAGCTGCTCGCCCCGCTGCGGGCTCTTGGGCCGGTCAGGGACACCATCGCCACCGTCCCGGTGCCCGCGCTCAGCCATCTGCACATGGACCCGGAGCAGCCCGTCCCGGGGGCCGGAGATGGCCTGATGCTCCGGGACCTGCCCGCCGAGGCGGTCGACTCCTTCGTCAGCGCCGCCGGTGCCGGTGCGGCATTCCCGCTGCTGTCAGCTGAGCTGCGCCACCTCGGCGGCGAGCTCGCCCGCCCACGGCCCGGCAATGGCGCGCTCGCCAGCATCGACGCGCAGTACTCGCTGTATGCGGTGGGCATGACCCCGCGCCCGGACATGGTGGCACCCGTCCGGGCGCAGGTCGAGGCGGTCAGGGCGGCGCTGGCGCCGTGGGCCGCGCAGCAGATGTACCTCAACTTCGCCGACACCCGGCGCGGCGCGCCGGAGTTCTGGACCGGGCCGGCCTATCAGCGGCTGCGCCAGATCAAGGCAGCTGTGGACCCCGGTGACCTGATCCGGTCCAACCACCCGGTCCCGCCCGCGGCGTGAGCATCGCCGGGGCGGGCCTGTTCATCCCGGCCCGCCCCGGCTCTTGGCGAAGGAGCAACGATGCGTGTCCTCACCAGTGAGATATTCCGGTTCCTGACCCCGGCCAGTCGACCGCGCCAGGCGGCAACCTGTCAGGACAGAACAGCTAGCCGGCGTGGATGGTGATGACGGTCCAGGCGCCGAGGTGGATGGTGTCGCCATCGTGCAGGGCCACCTTCCCGCCCGCGGCCACGTCGTTCCCGTTGACCTGGGTACCGTTCTCCGACCCGGGGTCGAGCAGCGACCAGCCGCCGTCCGGCTCGGCGACCAGGACCGCGTGCAGGCGGGAGATGCCGGGGTCGGTGGGCGGGCCGGTGAGGTCGATCTCGGGGTACAGGCCGCGGGAGGCGCTGTGACGGCCGATCCGCATCTCCTTGCCGGTCAGGGCGAACCGGCGTTCCGGGCAGTAGGCGGGGAACTCGATCGTCGCCGCGTCCGGGCCGCCGGCCGCGATCACCGCGTCGTAGTAGGCGCGGTCGCTGGCGGCCACCGCCGTCCAGGCCGGCCCGGCCGCAGGGCCGGCCGCACCGCCGGCCGCGGTCCCGGCAGCCGCCGGGGTGACCGCCGTGGCCGGGACCCCGCTGGCCGGGGCTCCGCTCGCCGGGCCGCTGGCCGCGGGGACACCGGCCGGCGCCGGGCCGGCCGCGGCCGCCCCCGTGGGCTGGGAGACCGGTGCCGCGGTGCCGGTGTCGAAGTCGTACCCGCAGGTCTCGCAGAAGCGGCCGGACTTGGCGGTCCCGCACTGCGGGCAGGGTTCGCCGCCGCCCGGCGGGCCACCCGCGGCGGCCGCGTCCGCCGGGCCGGGCGCGGAGGGCGGCGCGGCGGACGCCGCGTCCGGCGCGGCCGCCGGGGCACCGCCGATCTTCATCCCGCAGACGTCGCAGAAGTCGCTGCTGGCCGAGTCGTGACCGGCCGGGCAGGTCGGCATCCCTATCTCCGCCCCTTCCGTGGCATCCGGGCCGCCAGCTACTTCCTGGCCCGTTACTTCTTGGTCCGGACCGTCTTGGTGGACCTGGTGTCGAGCGCCATCTCGTCGGCGTCCTCGACCTGCTTCTTCAGCCGCACGGTGCCGGTGGCCGCGTCCACCACGTCGACCACCTTGGCCAGCAGCTTGGCGGTGTCCTCGTTACCGGACTCCTGGGCGATCTTGACCGCGCGGCCGAGCTTGGCCGTGGCCGTGTCCTCGTCGCCCTGCTTGCGGGCTTCCAGGCCCTCCTGGATCACCTGCGCCAGCTCGGCCTGCCCGGTGTAGTGGGCGACCTGCTGGTTGATCCGGGTCGACAGCCCCTCGTCGTCGGTCCAGACCGCCCGCACCAGTCCCTGCCCGAGGATCTGCGGCCCGGACGGCGAGCTCGCGACCAGGCTCACCCGGCCGGCCAGCATCTCCTGGCCGACGGTGCCCGGGGTGACCTGGACGCACACGTGGTAGTCGCGGCTCTCCCCGCCGGCCCACGCCCCGGTCGGGTAGTCACCCGCCTGCGGCCCGGTCTGGGTGCGCCGCCCGGTCAGGTCCTCGACCGCCGGCGCGACCTGCTTGACGAACTGGATGCTGGCCTGCTGCGGCGTCCACACCCGCAGCGCCACGTCGGCGACCTGCTTGCCCATGGCGGCGGTCATCATGGCGGAGAAGTCGGCGGCCAGCCCGGCCGGGTCGGGCACGATATCCACGGTGCCGAGCAGCGCGCTGGAGATCCGGCGCAGCTCCGACACCTCCCAGTCGGTGCCGACCCCGCGGCAGTCGCAGGCGAACACGCCTTCGCACAGGCCGATGGCCGCGGTCAGCTGTTCCGGGGTCTCGTGCTGGTTCTTGCCGTCGGTGAGCAGGATGGCGTGCCGGATGGTGGCGCCCGGATAGGACATGAACATCTGATGGGCGAGGGTCAGCCACCGCCCGATGGCGGTGCCGCCGCCGGGCAGCAGCCCGGACACCGTCTGCTTCGCCCACTCGCGGGTCTGCGGGGTGGCCATGGTCAGCGTGCCATCCGGCGGGAACACCGGGACCGCCTGGTCGGTGCCGGCGATCACCGCGAACGCTACCCCGTCCCGGATCACGTCGATGGCCGCCGCGGTGGCCGCGCGGGCTTCGGCGATCTTGGTGCGCGGCGCGCTCATCGACCCGGAGCAGTCGATGATGATGATCTCCGCGCTGCCCGGGTCCGCGGCGGGCGCGGCAGACGCCTCGCCGGAGGCCGTCACCGTGACCACGGCGTTGACCTCCCGGCCGCCCTCGGGCAGGTACTCGTTCTGGTAGACGTCCACCGTGAAAGCAGGCTGGCTCATGGACTCGGTTTCTCCTCGGCCGGGTCAGGAGGCTGGGGCGCGCCGCCGCCGTCCGGCGGGGCGGGTGGCGCGAGCGGGAACGGGATGAGCACCGCGGTCACGTTGTCGGCTCCGCCGGAGTCGACCGCGAAGGTGGCCAGCGCCCGGGCCGTGCCCAGCGGGTCGGTCAGGGCCGCTGGCAGCGCCCGGGCCGCCAGCCCGGCCGCGTCCGGCTGGTAGTTCCACAGCCCGTCCGAGCACAGCAGCAGGACCCCGCGGCCGGGCGGCTCGAAGCGCAGCACGTGCGGCTCGGCGCCGGCGAGGTCCGCGCCGAGCCACCGGGTGACGACGTGGGCCTGGGCGGAGGCGAGCGCCTCGGCCTCCGGCATCCCGGCCGCGATCAGCTCCCTGGCCACCGAGTCGTCGGTGGTGAGCTGCTGTGACCCGGCGCCGGGCCCGTCGGCCAGCCAGTACGCGCGGCTGTCACCGAGCCAGCACACGATCGCCGCGTCGCCGGTCACCACGGCGGACACATAGGTGGCGGCGGGCGGGTCGGCCGCCGGCCCGGCCAGCGCGGCGACCGCGTCCGCGGCGGCCCTGGCGGCCGCCGCAGACGCCTCCTGCAGGTCGCCGCCTGCCTTGACGGCGCCGGCCAGCACCTGTGCGGACGCCCGGACCGCGGCCAGCGAGGCCTCGTCCGGGCGGGCGGAGGACGAGACCCCGTCGCACACCACGGCGACAACCGCGGGGCCCGCTTCGGTGCCCGCGGCGGCCAGCGCCATCGCGTCCTCGTTGCGGTGGTGGCGGATCCCGCGGTCGGTCACGCCGGCCAGCAGCCCCAGCCCGATCTCGACGTGGTCGCGGCCGGCCGGGAGCTTGTGACCGCAGGATTCGCAGTAACCGTCCGGGGTGATGGCCGACGTGATGCAGAACGGACAGCTCCGGGCGCCGGGGTCGCTGCCGTCGCTGACCATGACCGGGGCCAGCTCCGCCCCGCAGACCTCGCAGAAGCTGTCACCCGCGCTGACCGGCCCGCTGCAGGCGGGGCACTGCCCGGCGGCCGGTGCCACCGCACCCGCGGTCACAGCCAGGTCCTGGGGCGCACGTCGTTTGCCCGGTCCACCAGCGCGATGCGGCGGGTTTCGTCCGGCGCCAGCCTGGCCAGGGCCCGGTAACTGCCCTCGAGCCCGAGCCGCAGCCCGTGCTCCACCGGCTCGCAGCCGAGCAGGCGCACGGTGCCGATCGATTCGCCCGCGGCCACCCGTTCCAGCGCGGCCGCCAGGATGCCCGCGGTCAGCTGCTGCTGCCGCGCGGCGTCCAGGCTCAGGCTGCCCAGCAGGGTGGCCGCCGCCCGCAGGTCGCTGATGCTGGCTCCCCGGTGGTCGGTGCGCAGCAGGTGGATCCGGATGGCGGCGATCTGCGCGGCGGTGTAGTAGACCGACGTCTGCGGCACCGAGGCCAGCGCCGCGATCGCCCCGGGCCGGTCACCCGCGGCCACCAGCACCCGGGCGAGGCCGAACGCGGCGCTGACGTAGGAGCGGTCGACCGTCCACACCCGCCCGAAGTACCGGGTGGCGGCGGCCACGTCGCCCGCGGCCTCGGCGGCGAATCCCAGCGCGAGCTGCGTCGCGAGCTCGCCGGGCAGCTCGCCGTAGACGGCCTCGAAGGCGGCCCGGCTGGTGGCCAGCTGCCCCGCGCTGAGCTCCCGCAGGCCCTGGTACCAGATGACCCGCCAGTCGGCGCCCGGGTCGGCGGCCAGGCCCGCCAGGGTGGCGGCGGCTTCGTCCAGCGCGCCGGTGACGATCTGCGCCCGGGCCAGGGCCATCGCGGTCTCGGCCGACTCGGCGACCGCCTGCGGCGTGCCCGCCTCGCCGCGGACGGCCGCGGTCAGCGCGCCGATCTGCGCGGCCGGGGCGAGGGTGCTGAGCGTGGCCAGGTACCCGGCCGCGGGGTCGGTGGTGTCCACCTGCGGGATCGGCAGCGCCGCGGCGATCTCGGCGGCGGCCGGCGGGGTCTGCACCGGCGCGGCCCCGTCCCCGGCGGCGGCGGCGCCGTCCGCGCCCGCCGCCTGCAGCTCCGGGCTGAACAGCCCGGAGAACGCGGGCCGTGGCATGCCGTCGGCGGTCGCCAGGACCTCCCGCAGCACCCCGGTGAGCTGCTCGCTCATCTCGGCCGCGGAGGCGAACCGGCGGGCCGGCACCGGGTCGGTGGCGCGGCTCAGCAGCCGGTAGAAGGACTCCTGCTGGGCCAGCAGCGGCACGCTCGCCCGGTCGGGCAGGCGGTCCTTGTAGGTGCTGGTGTAGCCGGTGAACTCGAAGGTGAGCACGGCGAGCGTGCGGCCGACCGTGTACAGGTCGGACGGCACCGACGGGCCCTCGGTGCCGATCTCCGGCGCCTGGTAGCCGACCGTCCCGTAGATGGGGCTGTCCTCGTCGTCGATCCGCCGGACCCCGCCCATGTCGATGACCTTGAGCATCTCCTCGGACTGGAGCACGTTGTCCGGCTTGAAGTCGCAGAAGACGAGGCCGCGGCCGTGCAGGTAGCTGAACGCGTGGAGCACCTCGATGGCGTAGGCGATGGCGTGGTCCAGCGGTATCGACCGGCCCGCCTTCCGCTCGTCCTGGAGGATCTGCCGGAGCGAGCGGCCGCCCACGTACTCCATGACGATGTAGCCGGCGGTCTCCCCGCTGCCGGGGTCGGTGTGCTGGACGAAGTTGTAGATCCGGACGATGTTGGGGTGGTCCACCTCGGCGAGGAAACGGCGCTCGGCCACGGCGGCCGCCATCGCGTCGGCGTCGCCGGTGTTCAGCAGGCCCTTGAGCACCCGCCAGCTGTCACTGACGTTGCGGTCCTTGGCCAGGTAGATCCAGCCGAGCCCGCCGTGGGCGAGGCACCCGAGCACCTCGTACTGGCCGCCGACCAGATCCCCGGGCTTGAGCTTCGGGCTGAACGAGAACGCCGTGCCGCAGTTGCGGCAGAAGCCCTCGGTCAGCCCGGGCCGGCCGTCCCGGGAGCGGCCCACCGGGTGCTCGCACTTGGGGCAGAACCGCTTGTTCTCGGGGACCTGCGGGTCCTTGAGCACGGCGCTGGCGGGGTCGTGGGCGGGCACCGGCGGGATGTCCACCAGCCCGGCCCCGAGGTTCCCGCGCGAGGACCGGCTGGTGGTGGTGCGGGTGCCGCGGGTGCCCGCCCGGCCCGAGGTCCCGGTGGAGGTCAGGAACGAGGCGAAGCTCTGGCTGGGGGTGCTGTCGGTGGTGGCCGGCGCGGCGGCGGGCGCGCCGGCCATGCCGCACACGTCGCAGTACCCGCCCTCGATGGTGCCGGTGCAGCCCGGCTGCGTGCAGCGGGTGGGCCCGCTGGCGGCGGACGGCGCCGCCGCGGCGGCGGGTGCGGCGGCCATGCCGCACACGTTGCAGTACCCATCCTCGATGGTGCCGGTGCAGCCCGGCTGGGTACAGGTGACCGCGGCCGTGGTCATCGCGGCTGCCTCCGTCCGTCAAGTGCCAGGATCGCCTGCTGGTAGCTGGTGACAGCGGCCTGCGCGGCCGTCAGGTCGCACGGCGCTGTCCACAGCAGGTCACGGGCCTGCTGGAACCGCGCGGTCAGGTCCGCGTCCTCGGCCGCGCCGAGCTGGGCCGCCTTGGCCTGGTAGGCGTCGAGCAGGCCGCGCAGCTCGTCCCGCTGGCCCAGCAGGCCGGACGCCGCCCGTTCGGCGTCGCGGCACCGGTCCCGGGCCGCCGCGGCGTCCCGGCTGAGCGCATCCAGCTCGGCCGCGAGCCGGGTCCACCGGCCCTCGTCACGGAGCGGGCCGAGCGCGGCCAGCCTGGTGCGCAGGCTCGCCACCGATGGCGGCGGCGGGAGGACGGCGGCGACCTTGGCGGCTGCCTGCTCCCGGGCGGCCATGGCGTCCTGCCACGCGTCGGCCGCGGCCTGGCAGGCCGCCCGCACCGCGGCGATCCGCTGTTCGGCGTCCGTGCGCACCCGGGCGAGCTCGTTCACCCGGGCGGCGGCCGTGGCGGCCTGGGCGCGCAGCTGCTGCAGCGGCCCGGTGTCGACCCGGCCGCCGCGCCACAGCGCGAGCGGGTCGGTGTTGAGCACGCCGCGCAGCCGGGCCAGCTCGGCGCTGGCCGCCGCGAGCTGCCCGGCCACCTCGTCGCCGAGCCCGGCGGACTGGCCGGTGGCGCCGTCCAGGGTGGCGCCGACCTCGCTGAGCCCGTCAGCCGTCTCGTTCCACACGCTCTCCGCCGCGGCGGTGGTCTCGGTGACCCTGGCGAACAGCCGCTTCATCTCGGTCACCGCCGCGGCCAGGGTGAGGCTGCTGCGGCCGCTGTCGGTGAGGTCGCGCCGGGCCAGCGGCGCGGGCGCCCGGGTGACCGCGACCGACGCGCCGGTGAGCAGCGCGGAGATCTCCGACAGCTCCTGGCTGCCCAGCCGGCGGCCGCTGCCCAGCAGCTCCGCGGCCCGGTCCACGGCGGCCTCGTAGGCGTTGAAGATGTCCCACAGGCCGGCGAGGTCGGCGGCAGCCTGCTGCCACGCCTGCTGCGACACGCCGGTCAGGGTGGCGCCCTCCAGCAGCCGCTTGCCGAAGCTGCCGTCGAGGTCCAGCAGGTTGGCCTGGATGCCGTCCCGCTCGGCGGACGCCGACGCCGCTGCTGCCGCCGCCTGCTCGCGATTCATCAGGAACGCCATGGCTCAGCCGTGGTAGTGGGCTGGCGGGGGAGCGGGCACCGGGCCGCCGACCCAGCGGGCGTAGCTCGCGGCCCACTGGCCGTTGCCGCGCAGCTGGGCGAGCACCGCGTTCACGAACCGGACGAAGTCGGGGTGCTGCCTGGAGATGGCCAGGCCGTACGGCTCGTCGGTGAAACGCGGGCCGACGATCCGGGTCCACGGGTCCTGCGCGGCCAGGCCCGCCAGGATCGAGTCGTCGGTGGAGATGGCGCTGACCTTGCCCTGCTGCAGCAGCACCAGGCAGTCGGTCCAGTACGGCACCGCGACCGGGACCGGGTGGGACGCGGCGGCCTTGATGTTGGCCAGCGACGTGGAGCCGGTGGTGGCGCACACCTTCTTGCCGCCCAGGCCGGCCATGCCGCGGATCCCCGACCCGGCCAGCGCCAGCACCCGCTGGCCCGCGTCGTAGTACACGGTGGAGAAGTCGACCTGCTGCAGCCGCTCGCAGTTGATGGTCATGGTGTGGGCGACGATGTCCACCGCGCCGGACTGGATGTCGGGGATCCGCTGCGCGTCGGAGATGGCCTTGTACTGGACCTTGTTCGGGTTCCCGAAGATGGCGGCGGCGACCGCGCGCACCATGTCGATGTCGAAGCCCTCGATCTTGCCGGTCAGCGGGTTGAGGTAGCCGAAGTGGTAGGTGTTCTGGTCCACGCCTGCGATGAGGTAGCCGCGGGCCCGGATCCTGGCCATGGTGGAGCCGGGTGTCACCTGCGGCGGGCCGCTGGGCCGCAGGCTCGCGGTGGGGTCGCAGGTGGCGGTCGCCGCGCGCGCGGCCGGCCGGGCCGGGTGCCCGAGGTGGCGGGCCGCGGTCACGGCCGCTGAGCCGGGTGCCGCACCCGCGGCCAGCATCGCCGTGGCCGTCAGCAGCGTGGGCAGCCCGAGCCAGGCCCGCAGCCGGAGCCGGCCGGGCCGCGTGCGCACGCCGGGCCGCTTCACCGGTACTCCGCCAGCCGCTGCGTGAGCCCCCTGGCGCAGCCGGCCGCCATCACCAGTGCCAGCACGATGACTCCTGCCTCCAGTCCGGTGAACGCGTCGCGCCCGGCCACCGCGCTCGCCTGGAACACCGCCTGGTCCGCGGCGATGCCTCTGGTGAGCGAGCTGTCCAGGCGGGTGAACAGGGTGCTGGAATGCCCGGATCCCGGGGTGGTCACCAGCGCGATCGCCCGCGTGTGCTGCCCGTTGTCGTCCAGGGACCGCACGGTCCGGTGCGCCGCGTACCAGGCGGTGGCGGCGCGGGCGGCCGCGGCCGCCTGCGGGGCGCCCGGGCTGCCGGTGGCGGCGGTCGTAGCGGCGGTCAGCAAGGTCCCGGGCCCGGGACCGAGCCGGTGCTGGGTGGCGAGGAAGTCCGTCTGGAAGCTGTCGTCGCCGCCGGCGTCGATCAGGGTGAGGCTCTCGTCGGCCCGTGCCTGCAGGGCCGCGATGTCCGCCGCGGCGAGCGCCGCCACCGGCCCTGACCCCTGGTCCCGGGCGTTCAGCAGGTCGGCGCGGGCCACGGTCAGCGCGACGGCCAGCCACAGCACCGACACCACCGCGGCCGCGGACGCGATCAGCAGCCCCAGGTTGAGCACCCGGTGCGTGCGCCGGGACAGCCAGCGCTGCGCCCGGACCAGCACCACGCCTGCTGCCACGGCCGCGACCAGCAGCACGATGGCGAGCGGCAGCCCGGTCGCCCGCCCGCTGTCCGCGGCGAGCTGCGCGTCAGCCTGGGCGGACACCTTGCGCGCGGCCGGCAGCAGCGTGCCGCGCATGAGGCCGGACGCCTCCCGCAGGTAGGCCGCGCCCAGCGGCAGCCCGAGCCGGTTGTCGGCCCGGGCCGTCTCCACCTCGCCGGTGTAGACGGGCAGGTCCGAGGCGAGGGTGGCCAGGTCCCTGGCGGCGGCCGTGTGGCCGGCGATGGCGGTGGCGGCTTCCAGCCGGGACGCTGCCTGCGCGATGTCGGCCTGGTAGCGCTGCCGGGCGGCGATCGGCTCCAGGCCGCCGGACAGGAACGCGGTGGCCGCGGTGGCGTCCGCGTCCGACAGCGCCCGGTAGATCTGCTGCCCGTCCAGGCTGAGCGGCTCGCTGGTGCTGACCACGTCGGCCGCGCCGGCCGCCCGCACGCTCACCACCCAGGCCGCTACCCCGCCCCAGATCAGGCACAGCGCCACCAGCCCGGCCAGCAGGGCCCGCAGCTTGCCGGGGGTGGTCCTGGCCCGCAGCCGCTGCGCCGCGGAGCGCGCCGTCATGGCCGGCGCCGCGTGCGGCGGATCCCCTACGGCTGTCACGGCCGCCCCCGTTTTCCTCGTGTCCAGGCGGGCACCGGATGCGCCATTCCGCCTCACTCTCCGCGGTCCGGCGGGCCCCAGCCCGCCCGACGATGCGAACCCCGAGAGCAGTCTGACGGATTTCTCCCCGCAACTCATCACAGAAAAGCAGATGGTGCCGAAACCGGTACATAACTCAGCGAGCCAGGCCCGCTGACCAGGTCACCTCCGGCGGGGCCGGGATCGCCGCGGTGGGTGGCGGTCTCCTATCGGCGGCCCGGTAACCGGGGGGGCCCGGACTCGTACCGGAAGCCCTGCGTGCCCACGAAGACACGGGTTCCGCCCTGCAGCGGCACCGGCCGGTTCGGCTCCAGCATCTGCTCGCCGCGGGCGCCGGGCGGCAGGATGCGGGTGCCGTTCGCCGAGCCGAGATCGACCAGCCAGACCTGCCAGCCCTCCAGGTGCACCCGGGCGTGGATGCGGGACACCGTCATCTCCTCGTCCACGATCCGCAGCGGGTGCGCCTCACCTGCCATCACGGACGGATCCTGCGCCGGGTCCCGGCCCACGACGGCGTCGGCGTCCAGCATGAGGACCGAGTTGTCGTCGAGGATCAGGGCGCCGAGCGGCGGCCGGGGGCCGGGCTGCGGGGCCTGGCCGCGGCGCCTGGATGCTCCGCACACCGCGCAGTTGCGGGTCTCCGGATCTCCGAAGTGGCCGTTCTTGCAGAGCACGCCGAGCACGATCGGGGGGTTGGCGCCCGGGCCGGCGCCGTTGCCCGGGAAGCCGGCGCCTGGCGGCGGGACGTTGGCCGGGCCGGTCGGTTCCCGCACCGGTATGTCGGCGGCACCGGTCGGCTCGTGGAAGGGGACCGCTCCGATCGGCGGCGCCCCGGGCGGGGCTGGCGGGGGTGCGGGCGGGGCCGCGGCGAAGCCGGGCACCTGGGCCACCTCCGTCATGGGCCGCTGCGGCGGTCCGGGCGGGGGTCCCGCCCCGGGTCCGGGCGGTGGTTCGGCCCCGAGTCCGGGCGGTAGTCCCGCCCCGGGCCCCGGCAGTGGTCCCGCCCCAGGTCCGGGTGGTCCCGCCCCGGGGCCGGGCAGGGGCCCGGCCTGCGGCACGGCCGCGTGCCAGGGGTCGGCCGGCAGTGGCCCGCCTGGCAGCGGCCCGCCTGGCAGTGGCCCGCCTGGCAGTGGCCCGCCTGGCAGGGGCCCGGCCTGCGGCGGGGCCCCGCCCGGCAGATAAGCCGCTGGCGGCGGGGGCTGCGCCAGGTCGCCCGGCGGGGGAAACGCGGGCTCCGGCGCGCCCGGGCCGGGCCCGGCTGCGGCAGGATCCGGGACGGGGGGCCATATGGTTTCCTGCTCCGCGGCGTGCGGCTCACCGGCGGGCCCTCCAGGCGTCCCTGGCTCCGCGGATGCTTCCGGGGCAGGTGGCTCTGCGGCAAACGACCCGGCAGCAGCCGGCTCTGCGGCGAACGGCTCTGCGGCGAACGGCTCTGC
>JBLMWU010000102.1:0-2677 GCA_050257395.1 Gemmatimonadota bacterium
CCGGAGCGGTCCTAAGGTCCTGTTTCCGGCGTCTATGGTCACCCAGACAGGACCTTCGGCCGGCGCCAGGGGACGCTTGGCGCCTTGGCGGCTAGGCCCCCGGGGACCGACTGTGCATGCACGGCGGCGACCGGGGAGGCTCACCCTACGCGACCCGGCGGCGGAGGCCGGAAGTCAGCCGCCTGCCGGGCCTGTTGGCGGGGTGCGGGGGACGTTCTTCACTGGCTGACTGGGCGCTGCCGGCCGATGATCGGCACGGGGTTCGGCCAGACGTGGCAGGTGGCTCATGCTCGAGATCACAGAGCTGGTGAAACGGTACGGGGACGTCCTGGCGCTTGACGGATGCAGTCTGCAGGTCCCTCCAGGGCACCTCGTCGGACTGCTCGGGCCGAACGGCGCCGGCAAGACCACCGTGATGCGGACGCTGTTCGGCCTGGTGGTGCCCGACGCCGGCGCGGTACGGTGGCGCGGGCGCCCGGTCGATGCGCACGCCTGGCGGCGGTTCGGGTACATGCCCGAGGAACGGGGCCTGTACCCAGCCATGCGAGTGGCCGAGCAGATCGCCTACTTCGGCCAGCTCAGCGGGCTGACCGCCCGCGGCGCCACCGCGGCCGCCCGCCGCTGGATGGACCGCCTCGGCCTGGCCGGCCGGGCAGGCAGCCGCATCGACCGGCTGTCCCACGGCAACCAGCAGCGAGTCCAGCTCGCGGCCGCGCTGGTGCATGACCCCGACCTGCTGGTGCTGGACGAGCCGTTCGCCGGGCTTGACCCGATCGCGGTCGACGCCCTGGCCGCGCTCATGCACGAACTGTGCGAAGCGGGCACCACCATCCTGTTCTCCAGCCACCAGCTGGACCTGGTCGAGCACCTGTGCGAGGACGTGGTGATCCTGGACAAGGGCCGGGTCGTGCTGGCCGGGCAGCTGAGTGAGCTGCGGGCGGCCGCGCCGCGGCGGCGCCTTGAGGTGACGCTGGCCAGCGACGCCGGTGACCGCTGGTGGGAGCGATGGTCACCGGCTCTGCCCGGCGTCGAGGTGGTCAGCGGTGATGCCCGGCGGGTGCGGCTGACCGCCGGCCGTTCGGCCGACCTGGAGAAGGTGCTGATCGAGGCCAGGTCGGTCGGCGAGGTGGTGCGGTTCGATTTCGAGCCGCCCTCCCTCAGTGAGATCTTCCGGGAGGCGGTGCGGCGATGAACGACAACGTCCGGGACCTGGTACTGATCGCCCGGCGGGAACTGGCCACCCGGATGCGCGGCACCGCGTTCCGCCTTTCCACCGTCGTGCTGGTGGCATGCGCGGTAGCCGGCATCGCCATACCGGCTGCGCTGCTCGGGCACCCGCAGCGCTTTACCGTCGCGGTCACCGAGCAGGCACCAGCGGGCGTAGCGGCGATGGCCCGCGCCGACGCCAAGGCAGCCGGGCTGCAGCTCACGGTACAGCCTGTCGCCAGCCGGGCGGCCGCGGTCCGCCTGGTCGAGCAGGGCAAGGCCGCCGCGGCGGTGGCGGCGGGCGGGGAGACCATCTGGAAGACGCACGCCGACTCCGCCCTGCAGCCGGCCCTGAACGCGGCGATCCAGCAGGCTACCATCACCCAGCGCGCGGCCAGCCTGGGCCTGTCTCCCGGCGATGCCGCCCGGCTGCTGTCCCCGGTCCGGATCACCGCCACCCAGCTGCACGCCGACACCCAGCGCACCGGGCGGATCATCGTCGGAGAGGTCGGCATGATCCTGCTCTACATGGCGATCACCATCTACGGCAGCTTCGTGCTGACCGGGGTGGTCGAGGAGAAGTCCAGCCGGGTAGTGGAGGTGCTGCTGTCCCGGGTGCAGCCGTCCTCGCTGCTGGGCGGCAAGATCGCCGGGATCGGGCTGGCGGGCCTGGCCCAGTTCGCCGCCGTGGCCACCGCAGCCGCCGTCACGCTGCTGATCACCCGGCCATCCGGGCTGCCGCCGGGAACCTACGCCGCGATCCCGATGCTGGTGGTGTGGTTCGTGCTCGGCTTCGCGTTCTACAGCATGCTCTACGGCAGCCTCGGCGCTCTGGCATCGCGGACCGAGGACGCGCAGGCCGCCGCGGGCCCGGTCATCATCGTGCTGGTCGCCATCTACGTGGCCGCGACGATGGCGGTCTCCAGCGCGGGCTCGGCGTGGGTCACCGTGTTGTCCGTGCTGCCGCCGTCAGCGCCCATCTTCATGCCGCTGCGCACCTCGCTGACCGACGTCCCGGCCTGGCAGGTGGCGGCCGCGGCGATCCTCACGCTCGCGTCGGTCTACGGCCTGTTCCGCATCGGAGGCCGGCTGTACCGCAACGCGGTCCTGCACACCGGCGCCCGGCTGCACATCACCGAAGCCTGGCACGCCGAACCAGCCCGGCAGCAGGAAGCCAGCCGATAAGCCGTCCTGCTGGTCAGGTATTGAGCAGCGGCAGCCGGCTTTTGAAGTTCACCCACATCGAGTGGATGATCGCCGCAGGCCACACGGCCGCGAGCAAGGAAACTCCGAGTCCGCCGAACAGCAGGGCCGGCAGCGATACCCGCGGCCCAGCCGACCGGAAGCGGCCCCTGCTCGGCCACGAGGTCGCCGAGCGTGCAGCCGTCGACGAGTTCCATGACCAGGTACAGGCTGCCATCGTAGGTGCCGGCGTCGAAGACGGCAGGCACGCAGGGATGCACGAACCCGG
>JBLMWU010000103.1:0-9968 GCA_050257395.1 Gemmatimonadota bacterium
GGCATCGGCCCCGGGGACCTGGTCCCCGGCCTGGTGTCCAGCCTGTACGCGCACGAGGGGGTGCCGTGCTTCCTGGAGGCCGCCGCCCTGCTGCGCGGGCGCGGGGTGCCGGTGCGGCCGCTCATCGTGGGCGACGGGCCGGAACGGCCCGCCCTGGAGCACCTGTCCCGCCGGCTGGGCCTGGCCGGGGTGGCGGTGTTCACCGGGCAGGTGCCGGTGGCGGAGGTGCGCCGCTACCACGCCGTCCTGGACCTGTTCGTCATCTCGCGCACCAACGATCGTGTCTGCCAGCTGGTCACCCCGCTCAAGCCGGTGGAGGCCATGGCGAGCGGGCTGTGCGTGGTTGCCAGTGAAGTCGGCGCGCTGCAGGAAATAGTTGAACACAAATCGACTGGAATGCTAATAGCTCCGCAAGATCCGGTGGCCCTCGCTAATTGCCTGGAATCCCTCCTTTACAGTCCAGGTGTTCGCCGGGAACTCGGCGCCCGTGCCCGGGAATGGGTCGCCCGGGAAAGGACCTGGGCGCGCAATGCCGAGCGATACCGGATGGCGTATGAATCGCTCGGCGCCGCGGCCGGCTGAGGCCGCCGCCGGGCCGTGCCGGTCTGCTGGGACCGGCCCGGGAGGGAGCCCTCTGTGCAGGTAGACCTGCTGGTCATCGGCCTCGGGTACGTGGGCCTGCCGCTCGCCAGGGAAGCGGCCCTCGCGGGCTTGCAGGTGACCGGGCTGGACCCGTCCGCCCCCGTGGTGGCCGGGCTCAACGCCGGCCGGTCGCACGTGGATGACATCTCCGGCGAGGACGTCCGCGCGATGCTGGCTCGGGGGTTCCGGGCCACCGCCGACGAGGCGGCGGTGGGGGAGCCGGGCACGGTGGTGATCTGCGTGCCGACCCCGCTGTCCCCCGACAGCGGGCCGGACCTGACCGCGGTGCGGGCCGCGGCGGCGGCCGCGGGACGGCTGCTGCGGCCGGGCATGCTGGTGGTGCTGGAATCCACCACCTACCCCGGCACCACGGACGAGGTCGTGCGGCCGCTGCTGGAGGAGGCCTCCGGGCTGGCCGCGGGCCGGGACTTCTGGCTGGCGTTCTCCCCGGAGCGGATCGACCCCGGCAACAAGACCTACGGCATCCGCAACACCCCCAAGGTGGTGGGCGGCCTGACCCCCGCGTGCACGGAGGCGGCGGCCGGGTTCTACGGGAAGCTGTGCGACGAGGTGGTGCGGGCCCGCTCGGCGCGCGAGGCCGAGATGGCCAAGCTGCTGGAGAACACCTACCGGCACGTGAACATCGCGCTGGTCAACGAGATGGCGGTGTTCTGCCACGAACTGGGCGTGGACCTGTGGGACGCGATCCGCTGCGCGGCGACCAAGCCGTTCGGGTTCCAGGCGTTCTACCCCGGGCCGGGGGTGGGCGGGCACTGCATCCCGATCGACCCCAACTACCTGTCCTACAAGGTGCGCACGCTGGGCTACCCGTTCCGGTTCGTGGAGCTGGCGCAGGAGATCAACGGCCGCATGCCCGGCTACGTGGTGGACCGGGCAGCCGAGCTGCTCAACCGGCACGCCAAGCCGCTCAACGGCGCCCGGGTGCTGCTGGTTGGCGTCACCTACAAGCGTGACATCGCCGACCAGCGGGAATCGCCCGTCCGCCCGATCGCCCGCAAGCTGCTGTCCCGCGGAGCCGTGCTCGCCTACCACGACCCCTACGTGGACACCTGGCCGGTCGACGGCCGACCGGTGCCGCGCGTCACCGACCTCGGTGCCGGCCTGGCGGGCTGCGACCTGGTGATCCTGCTCCAGGACCACGCCGATTGCGACCTGGACCGGATCGGCCGCGGACCCGCGCCGGTACTGGACACCCGTGGCCGGATCGGCCACCCGCACGCGGAGATGCTTTGACACTCCTCCCCGCCCTAAAGGACAGGGATTCCGGGGCTCACGCCCAGGGGTTCCTGTTTCCCAGCGGACTGCACGGAAGGTCACCCTTCGTGTCTGACATCCGCTCCACAGGCAGTCACCGCCAGCCCGGCGGCCAGAATGTTCTTCGCGGCGTTGACGTCCCGGTCGTGCCAGGTGCCGCAGGACGGGCACGTCCAGTGGCGTGTCCCGAGGTTCAGCGCGGCGAGCAGGTGCCCGCACGTGGAGCAGGTCTTGGACGAGGGATACCAGCGATTCACCGCGACCACGGTGCGGCCGTAGCGCTGGGCCTTGTATGCCAGCATGCCCCGGAACTGCGCCCAGCCGGTGGTGGAGATCGCGCGGGCCAGCGAGCGGTTGCGGACCATGTTGGCCACGTTCAGGTCTTCGACGGCGATCAGGTCGCTGCTGTGGATCAGGACGGTGCTGGTCTTGTGCAGGAAGTCCCGGCGGGCGTCGGCGACCCGGGCGTGTGCCCGCGCGACCTTCACCCTGGCCTTGGCCCGGTTGCAAGAGCCTTGCTGGCAGCGATCCAGGCGGCGCTGGTATCGCTTAAGCCGCCGGAAGTGGCGTTCCCAGTCTTTGGGGTGGGGGATCTTCTGTCCGGTGGACATGGTTGCGAAGTGGGCCAAGCCCACGTCAATGCCCACGTTCCGCCCGGAGGTCGGCAGCGGCTCCGGATCGGGCACGTCCACCTGGAAGGTCACAAACCAGCGCCCGGCCGCATCGCGGGTCACGGTCACGCTGGTGGGGTCCAGGGCGGTCACCTCTACCTCCGGCCAGGTCCACACGAATCGCAGCGGCGCGCCCATCTTCGCCAGCCGCAGGCTCCCGCCCCGCATCGAAAACGCCGACCGGGTGTAGGTGGCCGATTGGCGGCCCTGTCGGGACTTGAACCGCGGGTAGCGAGCGCGGCGGGCGTAGAACGCGCTGAACGCGGCGTGCTGGTGGCGCAGCGCCTGCTGGAGGGGGACAGAGGAGACCTCGTTCAGGAATGCCCATTCCGAGTCGCGCTTCATCGCGGTCAGAGCGCGATCCGTCTCCGCATAGGACGTGGCCTTGCGCTCCGTCCCGTACCGCTGATACCGGGCCGCCAGGGTGCGGTTCCACACCACCCGCACACATCCGAACGTGCGGGACAGGGATGGCCTGCTGTCCCGCGTCCGGGTATGCCCGGCACCGGTAAGCCGTCCTCATCCCCTACAGGATTCCGCGTGCCGTCAAAATTCCCATCGACACGCCGCGTGCTCCCTACGCCGCCCGCTTCGTGGACGCTCCAGATTCCTCCCTGGCCTGAAGGCCGAGGGCTTCTCCTGGGCGGTTCGGTGACGCCATGCGCGTGATCGTGTGCACGATCGTGCACCACCCCCAGGACGCCCGGATCCTGCACCGGCAGATCCGGGCCCTGCTGGACGCGGGCCACCAGGTCACCTACATCGCCCCGGTAACCGCGTGCGGGGTGACCCCGTGGCCGGAGCTGACCGTGGCCGACGTGCCCCGCGCCCGCGGGCGGCGGCGCCTGGGCGCGCTGCTGGCCGCCCGCCGCCAGCTGGCCCGGCACGCCGGCGGGGCGGACCTGCTGCTGCTGCATGACCCGGAGCTGCTGCTGGTACTGCCGCTGGTCCGGCGCAGGCCGGTGACCGTGTGGGACGTGCACGAGGACACGGCGGCCGCGCTGAGCACCAAGGCGTGGCTGCCGCGGGCGGTGCGGCGGCCGGTGGCCGCCGCGGTCCGGCTGGCGGAGCGGCTCGCCGAGCGCAGGCTGCGGCTGCTGCTGGCCGAGCACAGCTACGCGGCCCGGTTCCGCGGCCAGCACCCGGTGGTGCCCAACACCGCGTACGTGCCGCCAGCCCCGGCCGAGCCGGGCACCGCGGACAAGGTCATCTACATCGGCCACCTGTCGCCCGACCGGGGCGCCGCCGACCTGGCCGAGGTGGCCCGGCTGCTGCGGCCGCACGGCATCGCCACGGAGGTGGTCGGGCCCGCCGACGCGGCCGCCCGCCCGCTGCTGGAGCGGGCGCAGGCCGCCGGCCTGCTCCGCTGGCACGGGTTCGTGCCGAACGACCAGGCGGTGCCGATGGCCGACGGGGCGCTGGCCGGGCTGTGCCTGCTGCACGACGAGCCGAACTTCCGCCACTCGCTGCCCTCCAAGATCGCCGAGTACATGGCCCGCGGGGTGCCGGTCGTCACCAGCCCGCTGCCGGTGGCGGCCGGCCTGGTGGACCGGTTCGGCTGCGGCCTGGTGGTCCCGTTCGGCGACCCGGCCGCCGCGGCCGCGGCCGTGCTGCGGCTGCGGCAGGACCGGGCGCTGCGGCTGGAGCTGGGCCGGCGCGGCCACCGGGCGGCGCGGCAGCAGCTGGGCTGGGCGTCCGACGGGCCGGCCCTTGTGCGGCAGCTGGAGAAATGGGCCGGCGCGCAGGGCGCGGGCGAAAGGGGTAAAACGGCGGCACATTTGCTGCCGGACCCTGAGTTGTTCAGCTTCCGGTAACCCGGGAGTTTATTCCTGTCAGCCGGCCTGGCGGGCCGGCCGGAAAGACACAGAGAAGGCGAACGTGCGGCTGAGTGCATTCGGTTTCCTCGAGGCGTATGAGCGGCAGTCCGCGCGGGCCGCCCGGCTCCGGGAGGCCGCCCGGACCCGGCTGCCCGCGGCGGTGCGCGGCAACAAGCTGTTCGCGCTGCTGCTGGCGGCGGGCGCGTTCCTGCGCCTGCTGGCCATGGCGGGCTACCCGGGAGTCATCTGGTTCCCCGGGGACTCATACCTGTACCTGGGCGCGGCCATGCGCCCGGTGCCCGACCTCAGCAAGACCGTCGGCTACTCGTTCTTCCTGCGGGCGCTGCTGCCGCTGCACAGCCTGATCCTGCTGGGCCTGCTGCAGCACCTGATGGGCCTGGCCGTGGCGGTGCTGCTGTACGTGCTGGCCCGGCGCGCGGGCGTGCCGCAGCGGTGGGCGGCCCTGGCCACCGCGCCCGTCCTGCTGGACGGGACCGAGATCGAGCTCGAGCACATGGTGATGGCGGAGACGCTGTTCACCTTCCTGCTCATGGCTGCGGTCGCGCTGCTGCTGTGGCGCGCCCGGCCGTCCTGGCAGGCGTGCCTGATCGCCGGGCTGCTGGCCGGGTACGCGATCACGGTCCGCTCCGAAGGGCTGCCGCTGCCGCTGGTGCTGGCCGCCTTCCTGGTCGTGCGCCGGGCCGGCTGGAAGCCGGTCACCGCCGTGCTGAGCGCCGCGGCGCTGCCGGTGGCCGGGTACGTGCTGTGGTTCCACGGCCACACCGGCACCTACGGCATGACCCGGTCGGAGGGCTTCTACCTGTGGGGCCGGGTGTCCACGTTCGCCGAGTGCAGCCAGATCGGCCCGCCGCCCAGCGAGCGCGGCCTGTGCCTGCCGCAGCCGCCGTCACAGCGCCTGCCGCCCGGGCAGCTGATCTGGCTGGTCCCGCAGGTGCACCAGGACCTCACCGGCTCACCGGTCGGCAAGGCCAACGACAAGCGGCTGCGGGACTTCGCGATCCGGGCGGTAATCGCCCAGCCGCTCGGCTACCTGCACGCGATCACCGACGGGCTGGTGCTCGCGGTGGACTGGCGCCGGATCAGCTACCCGAGCGAGTACACGACCTCGCACTACTACTTCCACCTGTCACCGCAGGTGCTGCCGGACAACCGGGCCTGGATCCACGGCGGCACCCCAGCCGCGGACGCGGCCGCCTACGGCCGCGCCCCCTACAGCCGGGTGTTCCTGCCCGCGGCGCTGCCCATCGCCGCCTGGGAGCGGCTGTTCTGGACCTACGGCCCCGTGTTCGGGCTGATCATGCTGGCCGGGCTGGCCGGGGTGGCCCGGGACCGCCGCCGCCGCGGCGGGGCCGGGCTGCTGCCCTGGGCCACCGCGGCGGTGCTGCTGGTCTTCCCGATCGCGGTGGCCGACTTCGACTACCGCTACCTGCTGCCGGTCCTTCCGTTCGCATGCCTGGCCGCTGGCATGACTTTTGCCGGGCCGTTGCCGGTACTTATCAAGCGATCACCTAGCGTGGTGGATACGGCCGCTTTGCCGGAAGCCGGCCGCCAGCCCGAGACCCCGAGCAGCACGGATGCGGAGCCCCTTCTTGCCGGACGCGACCATGACAGGGCAGCAGCAAGCAGGAGCGACCCAGGGTAGGCAGGACGCGCCCGGCCCCGCCGCCTTCGCCGGCGGCTGGCCGGCCCAGGCGGGCACCCTGGCCAGACGGCACTGGCTGTTCGCGGCCGTGCTGGCCGGGGCGGCGGCGCTGCGGGCCGTAGTCATGTCCGGCTACCCGCCCGCGATGTGGTTCAACGACTCCTACTCCTACGTGTCGTCCGCGCTCGCGCGCAGCACGAGCACCGCGCGGCCAGGCGGCTACCCGATCTTCCTGATCCTGCTGGAGCCGTTCCACAGCTTCGCCCTGGTCGTTGCGGTTCAGCACCTGATGGGACTGGCGGTGGGCGCGGCCATCTACGCGCTGCTGCGGCGGTGGGGGCTGCCGGCCTGGGGGGCGGTGCTGGCGGCCGTCCCGGTGCTGTACGACGCCTATCAGGTGCAGGTCGAGCAGCAGATCATGTCGGACACGCTGTTCATCCTGCTGGTGACCGCGGCAGTGGTGCTGCTGTGCTGGGACGACCGGGTCGCCGTGCCGGTAGCCGCGGCGGCGGGCCTGCTCACCGGGCTGGCGACGATCGTCCGCTCGGTGGGGCTGCCGCTGCTCGCCGCGCTGGCGGTGTGCCTGCTGGCCTGGCGGGTGGGCTGGCGGCCACTGGCGGCGCTGCTGGCCGCCGGCGCCGTCCCGGTCGCCGGCTACCTGCTCATCTTCTTCAGCCAGCACCACCAGCTGGCCATGACCGACTCCGGCGGGACGTTCCTGTACGGCCGGGTGCAGACCTTCGCCCAGTGCAGCGTCATCAAGCCGCCCGCGCCGCTGGCGGGCCTGTGCGACCCGCGTGCCCCGGCGCAGCGCCCGGTCGCCACCGAGTACATCTGGCGGCGCACCGACCCGCTGTGGAACCTCCGGAGCCACGGCCACCTGTTCAGCCCGTACGTGAACGCCCGGGCCAAGGCGTTCGCGATCCGCGCGATCGAGGCGCAGCCGCTGTCCTACCTCGGGGCGGTGGGCACCGACTTCTGGCGGTCGTTCGCCTGGTCGCGCTCGCTCGCCTATGACTACCGGACCGATCACCTGTACCTGTTCAGCATTCCGCCGCCGCAGATCCGGTTCCCGCATTACCTGCCGGTCCTGCGGGCCTACCAGCCCGGAATCGGCGCCCCGCGCGCGGTGCAGCCGTTCGCCGGGATCGCCCGTGCCTACCAGCGCCAGGTGTACCTGCGGGGCACTCTGCTCGGGGTGATCCTGCTGGCCGGCCTGGCGGGAGTGGCGGCCCGCTGGCGGGCCGGGGGCGGTCCGGGCCTGCTGCCCTGGCTGGTGGCCGCGCTGCTGCTGGTGTTCCCGATCGCGGTGGCCGGCTTCGACTACCGCTACCTGCTGGCGGTGACGCCGCTGGCGTGCCTCGCGGCCGGCCTGGCAGCGGCCCGCGGGCGCCGCGCGGAGGCCGCCCCGGCAGCGGCGCCGCCCGCGCGCGGGACCGCCACGGCCGGCTGAGCGTATCCGCGCACGCGCAGGTCACCAGGGCCCGCCGCTCGCGACTGCCAGCACCGCGGAACGCGGCCTACGGCGAGGCGATCCTGGCCAGCTGCGGCGGCAGGCTCGCGGCCGCCGCGCGGTCGAGCAGGTACAGGGTGCGCTGGCGGCCGCGCGCGCCCGCGGCCGGGACCTGCACCGGGCCGACCCCGGACAGGGCCAGCCGCACCGCGCCGGCCTTCTCCCGGCCGGCCGCGAGCACCCACACCTCACGCGCCGCCTGGATGGACGGCAGGGTCAGCGTGAGCCTGGTGGGCGGCGGCTTGGGGGCGCCCCGCACCGCCACCACCGGCCGGTCGTCGTACAGCGCGGGCAGGAACGGGAACAGGGAGGCCACATGGCCTTCCGGGCCGATGCCCAGCAGCAGCACGTCGAACGCGGGCACCGGGCCGTGGTCCTCGGGCCGGGTCGCGGCCTGCAGCGCAGCGGCGTACCGGGCCGCGGCGGCCTCCGGGTCGCTGCCGTCGGGCCCGTCGGAGGCGGGCATCGGATGCACCCGGGCCGGGTCGGCGGCCACGTGGCGGAGCAGCGCCTCCCGGGCACCGGTCTCGTTGCGCTCCGGGTCACCCAAGGGCAGGAACCGCTCATCGCCCCACCAGATGTCCAGCCGCTGCCAGTCCACCGCGTCCCGGGCGGGCGCGGCGGCGAGCTCGGTGAGCACCGAGGTGCCGATCCCGCCGCCGGTCAGCACCAGCGACGCGGTGCCCGTGGCGGCCTGCACGTCCACCAGCCTGGTCACCAGCCGCGCGGCCACCGCCTTGGCCAGCAGCGCCCCGTCGTGGTGGACCAGCACCTCCGGGACGGTCACGGCTGCCGGAACTGGGCGATGGTCTCGCCGTAGATCTCGTCCGGGTCGAGCCGGCGCAGCTCCTCCGCGAGCAGCTCCGCGGTCTCCCGGCGGTGCAGGGCCACGTGCCGTTCGGCCTGCCCGGGCCGCTGCAGCACCGCCACCCGGCCGTCGGGGCGGTTCACCACGATGTCGCCGGCATCGGTGCCGAAGCGGACGTCGGTGACACCCGGGCCGGCCGACGTCTCGCTGGCGAACGGCACTCCCAGCCGGGAGCTCAGCCAGGCCGCGAGCAGGTCGGCGGAGGGGTTGGCGTCCTCGGCGCTGACCGAGCCGCTCTGGATGGCCCCGTGCGGCTGGTCCAGCGTGGCGGCCAGCAGGGACCGCCACGTGGTCGCCCGCGTCCAGCTCAGATCCGTGTCGCCGGGCTGGTAGCCGTCGGCGAGCGCGGTCAGGCAGGCGCGGGGGGAGCCGGCCGCGGCCGCGTCGGTGATCCGGCGCTGGGCGAGCTGGCCCAGCGGGTGCTTGCTGGGGGCCGCGGGCGGGGCACCGGGCCACCAGGTCACCACCGGGGTGTCCGGCATCAGCAGCGGGGCGACCACCGAGTCCGCGTGCTGGCCGAGCGGCCCGTACATCCGCAGCAGCACGGTCTCACCGGGGCTGGCCTCGCCCACCCGGATTTCCGCGTCGAGCCGGGACGCGCTGTCCGGGCGGCGGGTGATCACCACCAGCACCCGGCACGGGTGCTCGCGGGCCGCTTCGCTGGCCGCCCGCACCGCGTCGTACTGCGCGGCCTCGTCGGTCACGATCACCAGCGTGAGCACCATCCCGCTGGCCGGGCCGCCGAGCCGCTGGCGGGCCTGGCGGAGCGCGTCGTGGATCGCCCCGACGCTCGTCTGGGTGAGGTCAATGGTCATCGCTCTTCGTTTCCGTTTCCGCGGGTCAGAGCCGGCGCCAGGCCCGGCCGTCGGCCTCGATGAGCGCGTCGGCGCAGGCCGGCCCGGACGAGCCCGCGGGATACGGCTCCGGCTTGGTGTGCTGCGCCCAGAACTCCTCGATCGGGTCGAGCACCTTCCAGGACAGCTCCACTTCCTGGTGCCGGGGGAACAGCGGCGGGTCGCCGATGAGCACGTCCAGCAGCAGCCGCTCGTACGCTTCCGGGCTGCTGACCGTGAACGACTCGCCGTAGGCGAAGTCCATGTTCACGTCCCGGACCTCCATGGCGGCGCCGGGCACCTTGGAGCCGAACCTGACGGTGACGCCCTCGTCCGGCTGGACCCGGACCACGAGCATGTTCTGCCCGAGCTCCTCCGTCTCGGTCTTGGAGAACGGCAGGTGCGGCGCGCGCTGGAAGATCACCGCGATCTCCGTCATCCGCGTCGTCAGCCTCTTGCCCGTGCGCAGGTAGAACGGGACACCGGCCCAGCGCCTGGTGTCCACGCCCAGCCTCACCGCCGCGTAGGTCTCCGTGACCGAGTCGGCCGCGATGCCCTCTTCGGACAGGTAGCCGCGGACCGGCACGCCGCCCTGCCATCCGGCCGCGTACTGGCCCCGTGCCGTGCCTGTCGCCAGGTCATCCGGGATCTGGACGGCGGACAGAGCCTTCTGCTTCTCCGCCCGG
>JBLMWU010000104.1:0-13805 GCA_050257395.1 Gemmatimonadota bacterium
GAACTGGCTCGCGCAGCCGCTGGCGCGCGATGACCGTGGCGCCACCGCGGTGGAGTACGGCCTGATCGTGGCGCTGATCGCGGCGGTCATCATCGGCACCGTCCTGATCCTGGGCCAGCAGATCAACAACGCGTTCCAGGACATCGTCAACCAAATGTGATCCAGCTCGGCGGGCGCGGCCCCGAGGGCGCTGCCGCGCCCGTCCGGCGACAGGAAAGTGGTGGCAATGAACCGCCGACCGCCGGGCGTGGCTGCCAGCGACCGCGGCGCTACCGCCGTGGAGTTCGCCCTGCTCGTGCCGCTGCTGCTGCTGCTTGTCTTCGGCATCATCGATTTCGGGCGGGCCCTGAACGCCCAGATCACCATTACCCAGGCCGCCCGTGAGGGTGCCCGGCTGGCGGCGCTCGGCCAGAGTGCGAGCACGGTGCAGACGCGCACGATCGGTGCCGCGCTCGGGCTGAATCTCGGGGCCGGCAACGTGGCGGTGTCGGGCGGCAGCGGCGGGGTGTCGGGCAGCGGGCAGGCCTGCCCGGCCGGCTCCGCCGCGCTGGGCCAGAACGCGACGGTCACCGTCACTTACACGTTCTCGTTCGTCACCCCCGTCGGGTCGATCGGCGGCTTCGGGTCCACTCTCCAACAGACCGCGCAGGGGGTCATGCCATGCGAGACCTGATCGCCGCAGCCGCGCGCACGGGGCTGCGGCTGCTGCGCCGGGATGAGCGGGGCACCGTCGGTGTCCTGATCGCGATCCTGGTAGCCGGGGGCGTGCTGCTCGGAATGGGCGCCGTGGCCGTCGACGTCGGCCGGGTCTACCAGGGCCGGGCCGAACTGCAGAACGGCGCTGACGCGGCGGCCCTCGCGGTGGCCCGGAGCTGCGCGTACGGCGGCGCCTGCACGAACGCCGCGGGGCTGGCGGTGTCCGGCAGCTACGTCAGCGGGAACGCCTCCGTCCTCACCACAGGAACAGCGGCCGCCGGGCAGGTCTGCGGTTCCGGGAGCCTGGGCACCTGCACCCCCACTGGCGCGATGGTCTCGTGCCCGGCGAACCCGGCGGGCAGCGTGAACTACGTCGACGTGAACACCGCCGCCTCGGTTTCCCCGATCTTCTCGGAGGTACTGGGCTTCGGGTCTGCCACCGTGAAGGCCTGCGCCCAGGCCGAGTGGGGCTCGGCGCAGCTGGCGAACACGATCGCTCTCACCATCTCCGTCTGCCAGTGGTACAGCCTCACCCAGAATGGCGGCGTCCCGTGGAACACGAATGTTCCGGTGTACCTCAAGGGAAATGGTGTGGTGCCGTGCAGCGGTCCGGCGGGCAGCAACATCCCCGGCGGGTTCGGCTGGCTGTGCATAACCGGCAGCGGGAGCAGCTGCAACGGCAACAGTGGCTCAGGCAACTGCCAGGGAATAATCGATCTCGCCACCAGCACCTCTTATTCTGATCCCGGCACCAGCCCGCCCAGTGGGTGCTCGCAGCTCCTTCAGCAGCTCGTCACCAGCGGATCCGTGGTGTACGTGCCGGTTTTCAGCACCGCGACCGGCTCCGGCAACGGCAATGGCGGGGGCAGTAATAGCGGCACTTATCACATCATCGGCCTGGCTGCTTTCGTGGTCGTCGGCTATACGAACCTTCCCGGCGGGAAGCCGAAGGATTTCGGCACCTACAATCTCTGCACCGGAAATAATCCCTGCCTGGAAGGCCATTTTACGCAGGCACTGGTGCCGCTCAGCAGCCTCGTCGGCCCCGGCACCGATTTCGGTGCGACGGCCGTCGTGCTCACCGGGTGACTTACAGCCACCGGGAAAGATCAGGAGAAGAGGAACTGTGAAACGTCGAGTGCTGACCGTGCTGCTGGCGGTGCTGCTGGCCGTCATTGGCACCGGCGCGGTGCTGGCCTACGTCCGGCAGGCTGACGCCCGGGCCCTGGCCGGCCAGAAGGCTGTCCGGGTGCTGGTCGCCCAGCAGCAGATCCCGGCCGGCACCGCCGCCGGGGCGGCGTTCCGTGACGGCATGCTGACCAGCGAAGTCCTGCCCGCGTCGTCCGTGCCCGCCGAGGCAGTCGGCTCGGTCGGCCCCGGCCTGGCCGGCCTGGTGTCCAGCACCGACATCCCGTCAGGGCAAGTGCTGCTGCGCCCGATGCTGGTGCCGGCCGCGCAGGTGACCGGGGCCCTCGCGATCCCGGCCGGCATGGTCGCGGTGACGATCAGCCTCTGCATCCCGGAAGCGGTGGCAGGCAACCTCCACCCCGGCTCGCAGGTCGCCGTGTTCACCACCGCCGGCACCGCGGCCACCGGCGGCGGCGGGCTGACCGCGTCCGCGGGCTGCAGCGGCCAGCATCAGCAGCAGGGCGCAGCCGCGCACTCCCGCCTCGTACTGCCCAGCGTGGAAGTGCTCTCGACCGGGCAGGCCACGGCCGCCGCGCCGGCCGGCTCCGCAGCCGCCAGCAGCACCGCGTCCGCACAGAGCAGCAGCAGTTCCGCGGGGCCGGGCCAGGGCGGCATGCTGGTGACTCTCGCCGTGACCCAGGCGAACGCCGCGCGGCTGATCCAGCTCACCGTGACCGGGCTGCCGTACCTGGCCCTGGTGAAGTGAGGAGAGCCCCATGCCCATCCACTGCACACCAGCCCCGGCTTCCGCTGAGGCCGCCAGCATCGGCGGGCAGGTCCGCGTCGCCGACAGCCTGCACGTCGCCGCCCAGCTGCTGGACAGCGACCCTGCCGAGACACTGGTGGTGATCGGCCCGGAGACGCCGACGAACGAGGCGCTGGCCTTCGCCGGCCGGGTGCGCATGCACCGTCCCGCGGCCGGTGTGATCCTGGTGCGGTACCGCGCGGATGTCGACCTCCTGACCAGCGCCCTGCAGGCGGGGGTCCGGGAAGTGGTCCCGGCCGGTGACCAGCACGCGCTCGCCGCCGCCTGCCACCGCTCCCGCGAGGTGTCCCGGCGGCTGCTCAGCGTGGCCACCCCCGAGGTCACCCAGCCGTCGGCCAAGGAGGGGCGGATCGTCACCGTGTTCGCCGCCAAGGGCGGCTGCGGCAAGACGACGCTCGCGACCAACCTGGGCGTGGTGCTCGCCCGGGACACCGGCAACCGGGTCTGCGTGGTCGACCTGGACCTGGCGTTCGGTGACGTGGCGATCAGCGTGCAGCTCGACCCGGCCCGGACGATCGTGGACGCGCTGCCGATGGCGGGGCGGCTGGACACCACGGGGGCGGCCTCGCTGCTGACCCGCTACCGGCCGGGGCTGGAGATGCTGCTGGCCCCGGTGACCCCGGGGGACGCGGAGAAGATCCAGCCCGCGCTGGTGGGCGAGCTGCTCACGGTGCTCCGGCAGATGTTCGACTTCGTGGTGGTGGACACGCCCGCCCAGCTGAGCGAGCACGTCCTCACCGCCATGGACGCCTCCGCGCATCACGTGCTGCTCACCACGCCGGACGTGCCCGCGCTGAAGAACCTGCGGGTCACCCTCGACATGCTCGACCTGCTCTCCTATCCCCGGGGTATCCGCTCGGTCGTGCTCAACCGCTCGGGCTCCAAGGTTGGCCTCAGCCTGGAGGACGTGGAGCGGGTGGTGCGCTGTCCGATCGCCGCCCACGTGCCGTCCAGCCTCGCGGTGCCGGTCTCGATCAACAAGGGCGTCCCGATCACCCTGTCCTCCGCCGGGCATCCGGTGAGCCAGGCGATCAGCCGGTTCGCGCAGCAGCACCTGCTCCGCGAGCTGGCCCCCGCCCCCGGCAGCCCGCCCGTCCGGCAGCGGAGCGGAAGGCGATCGGCGTGAGCCTGTCCGACCGGCTTGCCCAGCGGCTGGTCACGGCGGCACCCGCCATCGACCAGCCGGCTCCCCGCCGGGCGGCCCGCGACCGGGCCCGGCACGCCGACCCGTTCGCGCCGCTCAAGCGCAGCGTCCACGAGGCCCTGCTGGAGACGCTGGGGCCCCGGCTGTACGACGCCCACGTGGATCAGCGTGAGCTCGAGCAGCAGGTGACGCAGACGCTGCAGGCGGTGCTGCAGCGGGATGAGACCCCGATGACCGCGGCCGACCGGACACGCGTGGCCAGGGAGATCGCCGACGACATCCTGGGTCACGGGCCGCTCGAGCCGTACCTGCGGGACGCTGAGATCTCCGAGATCATGGTGAACGGCCACGACCAGATCTTCGTGGAGCGCGACGGCCGCCTCAGCGCTGTGGCAGCGGCCTTTGCCGACGAGGCGCACCTGCGCCGGACCATCGACAAGATCGTGGCGCGGGTGGGCCGCCGGATTGACGAGTCCAGCCCGATGGTGGACGCGCGGCTCCCTGACGGCAGCCGCGTCAATGCCGTGATCCCGCCGGTCGCCCTGGACGGGGCACTGCTGACCATCCGGAAGTTCGCCGCCGACCCGTTCACCGAGCACGATCTGATCTCCTTTGGCACCCTGTCCGCTCCGGTGGCCGAGCTGCTGCACGCGTGCGTGCAGGGCCGGCTGAACATGGTGATCGGCGGCGGCACCGGCTCCGGCAAGACCACCACCCTCAACGTCCTGTCCGGGTTCGTGCCGGAGGACGAGCGGATCGTCACCATCGAGGACGCCGCCGAGCTCCAGCTGCGCCAGGATCACGTGCTCCGGATGGAGTACCGGCCGCCGAACCTGGAGGGACGCGGCGAGATCACGATCCGCGACCTGGTCCGCAACTCGCTGCGGATGCGGCCCGACCGCATCATCATCGGCGAGGTCCGGGACGCGGCCGCGCTGGACATGCTGCAGGCCATGAACACCGGCCATGATGGCTCGATCACGACTGTGCACTCCAACTCCCCGCGCGACTCGCTGGCCCGGCTGGAGACGATGGTGCTGATGGCCGGCCTCGAGCTGCCGCAACGTGCGATCCGCGAGCAGATGGCCTCGGCCATCGACCTGATCGTGCACCAGGCGCGGCTGCGGGACGGCACCCGCCGGATCACCTACATCACCGAGGTGGACGGCATGGAGGGCGCGATCATCACGCTGCAGGACCTGTTCCTGTTCGATTTCCACGCGGGCGTGGACGAGCAGGGCCGCTACCGCGGCGCGCTGCGCCCCACCGGCCTGCGCCCGCGCTTCCTCGACAAGCTGGCCGACCGGGGGATCCGGCTGCGGCCCGAGGCCTTCGGCCTCGCGGAGCCCGCGCGATGAGCGGGGGATCCGCCGGGCTGGTACTGGTGCTGGTGCTGGTGTTCGCGGCGCTCTTCACGGTGGCGGTGCTGGCCATCGGCTCGCTGCGGCGCAGCGACCAGAGCCGGCTGCTCACCGCCCAGATCGACCGCTACGGGCCGCGCCAGGCACCGGCACCGGACGGCGGCGAGGGCGTGGTGGCCCGCAGGGCGGTCGGCGGGATGACGCGGCTGCTGCGGTCCAGCAGCGTCGAGCCGGGCCTCGCCCGCCGGCTGGACCTGGCCGGGATCGGGCGCAGCCCGGCCGAATGGGCCGTGCTCGGCGGCTGCGCCTCGGCCGGCCTGATCGCGGTGCTGACCGTCCTCACCGGCAATCTCGTGCTGGGCGTGCTGCTCGGCGTCGTGACCGGCTGGGCGGCGATGCGGTTCACGCTCACCATCCGGATCTCCCGGCGGCGGGCCGCCTTCGCTGATCAGCTGCCCGACACGCTGCAGCTCATCGCCGGCTCGCTGCAGGCCGGGTTCTCGCTGCCGCAGGCGCTGGACGCCGTGGTCCGGGAAGACAGCCAGCCCGTCGCGGGCGAGTTCGCGCGCGCGCTGGCCGAGGTCCGGATCGGCGCCGACCTGGAGGACGGGCTGGCCCGGGTGGCTGACCGGATGAACTCCACCGACCTGAGCTGGACCGTGATGGCAGTGCGCATCCAGCGGGAGGTCGGCGGCAATCTCGCGGAGGTGCTCCGCAACACGGTCGCGACCATGCGTGAGCGGGCGGCACTGCGCCGGCACGTGCGGGCGCTCAGCGCCGAGGGGCGGCTGTCCGCCTACATCCTGATCGCGCTGCCGATCCTGATCGCGATCTGGCTGTTCATCAGCAGCCCGGGCTACATGCGCCCGCTGTACACCACCCCGGTGGGGGTGCTGATGCTGATCGGCGGGGCCGTGCTGATGGTGGTCGGCTCGTTCTGGATGAGCAGAGTCATCAAGGTGGAGATGTGATGGTCCTGGCCGTCGGGCTGGCCGCCTTCGCGCTGGCCATCATCCTGCTGGTGCTGGCCGTCGCGCCGGCCCGGCGCCAGCGCGGCGGGGTGGCGGTGGCCCTGGCCGCCATCGAGGAACGCTACGCACACCGGCCCGGCGGCAGGACCCGCGGGAAGCAGGACGCCCTGGGCATGCTGCCGGGGTGGACGCGGGCGCTGGCCCTGCGGCTCTCCCCGGCCAGCATCGGCGCCACGATGCAGCGCAGGCTCGACCTGGCCGGCAACCCGGCGCGGTGGACCGCCGACCGTGTCCTCGCCGTCAAGGGCCTCGGGCTGGTGGCGCTGGCCCTGGTCGGCGGGTTCTACGGGGTGCGGAGCCCCATTCTGCTGGTTCTGGGCGCGGCGGTGGGCGGCACCATCGGGTTCTTCCTGCCGGACCTGCTGCTCTACAACGCGGGACTCAAGCGGCAGACGCGGATCCAGGGCGAGCTGCCCGACGCGCTCGACATGCTCACCATCTGCGTGGAGGCCGGGCTCGGCTTTGACGCCGCGATCGCCCAGGTGGCGCGCAATACCCACGGGCCGCTGGCGGCGGAGTTCACCCGGCTCCAGCAGGAGATGCAGATCGGCATGACCCGCACCGAGGCCCTGCGTGCCGTGCTGGACCGGACCACGGTGACCGAGCTGCGGGCGTTCGTGTCAGCCCTCGTCCAGGCGAGCGAGCTGGGCATCCCGGTCGCGCAGGTGCTGCGCTCCCAGGCCGCCGAGATGCGGCTGGTGCGCCGCCAGCGGGCCGAGGAGAAGGCGCAGAAAGTCGGGGTGAAGGTCACCTTCCCGCTGATCGCCTGCTTGTTCCCGGCGATCTTCGTGGTGGTCATCGGGCCCGGTGCCATCACGATCGCGCATGCTCTCTTCGGGCCACATGGCTAGCCAGCGGCCCGCGTCTGATCTACTGGTGTTTTCCGGTACAAAGCTGGATGTGAAAGTGCGGATATCCGCGAGGACGGAACAGGCAGGCCATGGCGACGGCCGCTGACCGGCCCGCTGCGCAAGCCCCAGCGGGCAGTGCACGGCGGCCGGGCGTGACCACCCGCCGCGCCCGGATCGATCTGGGGCGGATCATCATGGTCCCGGCGGCGGCCTTCGTGCTGCTGCTCGACCTGCGGACGCTCGCCCGGACGGTCAGCGCCGGTGGCTGGGCGCACCTGCCCGTCACGCTGCTGATCTGCGCTTTCTACGCCGTGGTGATCTGGTGCTACCTGCGGCGCCGGCCGGCCGTCGCCACCAGTGCTTCGGTCACCGCGCACGTGGCCGCGGTGACCGCGACCCTCGCCCCGATGCTGTTCCCGCTGCTGCCCGCGACCATCCCGGGGACCGCCGCGCAGGTCGCCGGGGGCGTGCTGCTCATGATCGGCACTGCCTGGTCGGTGTGGGCGCTGCGCTCCCTGGGCCGCAGCCTGTCCGTGCTGGCGCAGGCCCGGGAGGTGGTGGAGCGCGGGCCCTACCGGTGGATACGGCATCCGCTGTACACAGGCGAGCTCGTGTCCTCCCTCGGCCTCGCGATCAGCATCGGCTCCCCGGCCGCGGCCGTGCTCTGGCTGGCCCTGTGCGGGCTGCAGGTCTACCGGGCGGTGCGGGAGGAGCAGGTGCTGCTGCTGGCCCTGCCCGCGTACGCGGGCTACCGCAGCCGCACCGCCGCCCTGCTGCCGGGTGTCTTCTGAGGCGCGGCGGTGGGCGTGTCATCGTGCGCGGGCACCTGCGCGTCTGTAGGGGGACGGCGAACGCCCGTCCCCGACGGAAGGACCGCCCATGCGGCTGCGGGGCGCCCGCTGCCTGGCCATTGCCGCGGCGGCGATGCGGCCTGCCCGGAACCATTCCGGCTGGCGTTCCCGCAGGTCAGCCGCGACGTGAGACGGGCACCGGGCCCCCGGCGGCTGCTGCGGAACGCGGGAGCGGGCGCCGGGCCGCAGCGGCCCGGACGGCGGTGCGGGCGCGCCACCCTGGCCGGCAAATCCGGTCACCCGGACAGCCGCCTGCCCCGGCGCACTGGCCAGCGTAATCTGCGTGCTGGCACGATTGACTGCCCCCGGCCGGCCAACAGCCGCATGGTGGCGGCCATTCAGGGCACCACCTTTCGCGGGGAATAATGAGCGGCATTGTGAGTAAAGGATGGCCAGGATGCGCTTCCGGGCGGGGATAGCGATTGACCTGGGCACGGTCAACACGCTCATCTGGGTGATCGGCAAGGGCCTGGTGCTGGACGAGCCCTCGGCGATCGCCCTGGACACCAACACCGGCGCGGTCACCGCCGTGGGCCGGGAAGCCGATGCGCTGGCGGGCAAGGAACCGCAGGACGTTCAGGTCCTCTTCCCGCTGCGGGACGGCGTGGTCGCGGACCTGGAGGCGACCGCCGCGATGCTGCACGCGTTCCTGCGCCGCACCCTGCGGCGGTGGAGCTTCCTGCGGCCGGAGGCCCTGGTCTGCGTGCCCGGGAGCGCCACCTGGGTGGAGCGGCGGGCGGTGATCGCCGCCACCGAGGCCCGCCGGCCCCGGTGCCGGGTGGACCTGGTCGACGAGCCGGTCGCCGCGGCCGCGGGTGCCGGGGTCGACCTGCCGGGCGGGGAGGGCGCGTTCGTCGTCGACATCGGCGGCGGCACCACCGAGGTGGCCGCGGTGGCGGGCTCGCGGGTGGCGCGCTCGCGGTCCCTGCGCCTCGGCGGCAACGCCATGGACGAGGCCATCATCAACGCGGTCAAGCACGAGCTGGGCCTGGTGCTCGGCCGCAACGCGGCCCGGCGGCTCAAAGCCACCCTGGGCCTGACCGGCGGCCCGGGCGGCGACGCGGAGGCGGTCGGCCTGGAAGCCGCGCACCGGACGCCACGGTCTGTCCGGGTGCCCGGCGCGCTGGTGGCCGCGGCGCTGGAGCCCGCCGTCACGGCCATCACCGGGGCGGTGGACGAGATGCTCTCGGACATCCCGCCGGACCTGGCCGAAGAGGTGGTCCACGGCAAGATCCTGCTGGCGGGCGGCGGGTCGCTGCTGCCGGGGCTGGCCAGCCGGATCGAGGCCACTGCGGGCATCGGCACGCTGCTGGTGGACGATCCGCTGCGGTGCGTGGTGCGGGGCGCCGCAGAGATCCTCGAGAACGGCGGCCGCACCGGCAAGAAGGACGGCGGCACGTCCCGCCCGCCCACCGCCACCCTCGCCCCATAGCCCCCGCCCGCCGCGGAAACCCCAGGCCGGGGGCGCGTTAAGCAGACCGGCTGCAGGGTAGGCAACGTCCTTACCTATCAAGGATGGACGTGGCGTCATGCAACCAACGGCAAACGACGGCCAGCGGGCCGCCACGGCGGAGCGGTCCACCAGCGAGCTGGTGACCCAGCTGTCAGAGCAGATGTCCCGGCTCGTCCGGGACGAGATGAAGCTGGCCCGGCTGGAGATGACCCGCAAAGGTAAGCAAGCCGGCATCGGTGCCGGGCTGCTCGGGGGGAGCGGCGTAATCGCGCTGTACGCGGTGGGCTGCCTGCTCGCCTGCGTGATCATCGCCATCAGCGGGGCTGTCGCCGCCTGGCTGGCAGCCCTGATCGTCGGCGCCGCCCTGCTGGCGGTGGCCGGCATCGCCGCGCTGATCGGGCGGGCCCGGCTGCGCCGGGCCACCCCGCCCATCCCCGAGGAAACGGCCGGCAGCATCCGGGCCGACGTCGAGGAGATCAGGGAGAAGGCGCACCGATGAGCAAAGCAGCCAATCCGGCTGGCGGGGGGACACCGCCGGGCCCGGGGGATGAGCAGGCCCTGGCGCAGGAGATCGAGCAGACCAGGGAAGAGCTCGGTGAGACGGTCGCGGCCCTGGCTGCCAAGGCCGACGTGAAGGGCCGGGCCGCCGCCCGGTTCCACGAGCTGACCGGCCACCTCACCGCTAAGGCGAACCAGGTCGGGGAACGGGCCTCCGGCCGGGCCGGGCAGGCCCGTGGCCAGCTGGCCGGGCAGGCGGAACGGGGCCGGACGCTGCTGGCGGCCGCGCCCCGCCCGGGCCAGCACGCCCGTGAGCAGGGAGCGCCGGGGGCGGCGGCGCCGGCGCGCCGGGCCGGCCAGCGGGCGGCCGCCGCCGTCCGGCAGTATCCGGTCCCGGCCGCGCTGGCGGCCGCGGCGGTGCTGCTGGCGATCCTGGCCGCGGCCGGGGGGCGGCGGTCATGACGAAGCTGACCTGGAAAGTGATCAGCCTGCTGGCCGGCATGCTCGGCGGGGCAGCGGCCGGGGCCATGTTCAAGCAGGCCTGGAAATTCGCCCGGCACGAGGACGACGCGCCGGAGGCCACCGACGCCAGCCGCGGCTGGGCGGAGATCCTGCTGGCCGCGGCCATCCAGGGGGCGATCTTCGGGCTGGTCAAGGCGGCGGTGGACCGCAGCGCCGCAGTGAGTGCACACAAGCTGACAGGGACCTGGCCCGGTCGCGGCGACCGGTGACCGGGCCTGAGGGGGGAGGCCACGATGGCCAAGCCAGACATTGCCGCCCGGGACGCGGTCCCGGGCACCGCTAAGGGGACCGGAGCGGGCACCGCCCCGGCCGGCCCGGCCCGGCTGGGGGGCGGCTCGTGGGCGGCCGCGGGCAAGCGCACCCTGGGTGAGTTCAAGCGGGACTTCCTCAGCGACCGCGCCGCGGCACTGACCTACTACAGCGTCCTGTCCATCTTCCCGGCCCTGCTGGTGCTGGTGTCGCTGCTGGGCCTGGCCGGCACCTCGGCCCGGCCGCTGATCGCCAACCTGTCACACGCCCTGCCCGGGAACGTCCGCACCATCGTGCTGACCGCCGTCACCCACCTGCAGCACAGCGCGGGTGCGGCCGGGGCGCTGGCGGTGGTGGGCATCGTGCTGGGGCTGTGGTCGGCTTCGGGCTATGTGGCCGCGTTCATGCGGGCCGCCAACGCGGTGTACGACGTGCCGGAGGGCCGGCCGTTCTGGAAGACGGTGCCGACCCGGCTCGGGATCACCCTGGCGGTGCTGGTGCTGCTGGTCGCGTCCGCGATCATTGTGGTGGTGACCGGCGGGCTCGCCCGGCACGCCGGGCAGATCCTCGGGGTGGGCCCGGCCGCGGTGACCGTGTGGGACATCGCCAAGTGGCCGGTGCTGCTGATCTTCGTCATGCTGATGTTCGGGATCCTGTTCTGGGCGAGCCCGAACGTGCGGCACGGATTGCGCTGGGTGAGCCCGGGCGCGGCAGTGGCGGTGGTGGGCTGGCTCGTCGCGTCGGGCCTGTTCGCGCTGTACATCGCCAACTTCGGCCACTACAACAAGATCTACGGCAGCCTGGCGGGAGTGATCATCTTCCTGATCTGGCTGTGGGTGTCCAACCTGGCGATCCTGCTGGGTGCCGAGTTCAACGCCGAGCTGGAGCGCGGCCGGGCCATGGCGGCGGGGGCCCCGCCCACCCAGGAGCCCTACGCGCCGCTGCGGGACACCCGCAAGCTGGATTCCGGGGCGGGCCCGGGTGCTGCGCCCGCGCCCCGGGCCGCCCCAGAGGAGCGGTGAGGCTCGGCGAGGCCCTCGGCGACCTCGACGCGGGCGTCCGGGTCGCCCTCACCCATTACGCGCCGGTGAAGGACACGCTGACGGGTGAGCCGCCGGAGATCTACCCGTTCCTCGGCAGCTACTTCCTCGCCGAGGCGGGCGACGGCGCGGGCGCCGACCTCATGCTGCACGGGCATGCGCACGCCGGCACCGAGAAAGGGCTGACGCCTGGCGGCGTCAGCGTGCGGAACGTGGCGCTCCCGGTGCTGCGCCGCGCCTACGCCGTGTACTGCCTCGGCGCGGGCGTGCCCGCCCCCGCCTGCGCGTGACCTGACCCGGCTGGCCCGCCGTGGTCACGTGGCCGCGGCCGGCGCCTTGCCCTCACCCGGGCCGGCCTGCTGCCCGCCGGGCGCCCGGGGCGGCGGCCGGTGGAGCATCCGCACCGCCTGCTGGACCAGTTCCTCCTGCAGCGCCGCGCCGTGCGGCTGCCGCGGCGGAGGCGGGGCCAGCTCGGGGTGTGCGAGCACCAGCTCGTAGGTCGTGTGCGCGGCCAGGATGCCCCGCTGGTACTCGGCGCGGCTGATCTGGCCGCGCTGGTAGGCCAGCCAGGCGGCGGTGGCCACCCGGTTGAAGGCGTTACGTGCCCGTTCTTCGGGATTCTGGAACAGGTCTGGCGCCAATGGCGGGCTCATGCGGTCGCTCCTCAGGCCAGGGGCCGCTCGCGGGACCGCGTCCCCCCAATGGGACAGGGAAGGCCAATCGGCGGCACTCTGCCAATGGGGCCTGATTGCCTCTTCCCCGGATAAAACCGTAGGCATCCGGGGCGGCGCTCCCCAATAGCAGAAGGACCCGCCTTTGCGGGACGAAAGCCATCGGAAAGCCATCGCGCCGCGGCCCGCCCGCGCCCTGGCGGGCAGCCGGGCCATCCGGGCCAATGCCGCGGAACGCCGCGCCGCGCCCGGCCCGCGCTAGCCGTCCTGGCGGCTCAGTGCCTGGCCCGGCGCAAGCCGCCGCCACCGGGAATCGGCGGGCCCCAGTTGCCCGTTCCAGACCGCTAAAGCGGCTTTCTTCGGGCTGAATCGCCCGGCCGCGGCTACCAGGTGATTGCTCGGTTTCCCGATAATGTGTTTACGGCAAGTGTTAAATGGCTACTGCACATAATCGGGAACCTGGGCGGGTTATTTGGCGGCCGCAGGGCCGCGCAATGACCTCTTCCGGGGCCACCGATAAGGCGGCCCCGGAAGGAATGAGAAGGTCCCATTGCCCGGGCCGGCCAGGCCGGCCCGGAACCGGGCCGCGGGCGCCCGCCGCGGTCCAGCCAGGAAGTGTCCCAGACCGGGACACAGGTGAGAATTCAAGCGCCCTGTGTGCGCGATGGCTCGCCACCGGCGACGCCGGCGCCCTGACCCTGCGCCGCATCCGCACACCGCAGCCGCCACCGCTCCGGCGGGGCAGCAGGCGTCGTGGGCGGGAGCCGAGCGCCCCATGGTGCTCTGATCAAAGGTTCTCATTGTCGTCGGCGAGGATTTTCAACGGCATTCCCAGGATTTTCCTCATCGTCTCCGCTGGCACGGCGGTCGCCCTCGCGGCTGCCGTCCCCGGCACCACGGCGGCGGCCCGCGCCCCGTCCGCGGGGCACCATCCGCACCTGGCGGCCGCAGCCCACCGGGCCCGTGCGAGCGTGACCGCGGGCCGTCCGCTCCGGGCCAGCCTGGCCATCCGGATCAGCCCGGCCGCAGCCCGTCCCGCCCGTTACACCCTGACCGCGTACCGGGACAGGGGCGGCGCGCATGCCCGGGACGGCCACCGCGCCCGGTCCGCCGCCCGTGGCGGGGACGGCTACCGGGGGCCGCGGCAGATCGCCCGGCGGCTGCTGTCCCGCTTCGGCTGGGCCGGCTGGCAGTTCCGGTACCTGGACCGGCTGTGGGACAGCGAAAGCAGCTGGAACCCGCAGGCCGCCAACCCGTACTCGGGGGCGTACGGGATCCCGCAGGCCGTCCCGGGCAGCAAGATGGCCGCGGCGGGGCCGGACTGGCGCTGGTCCGCGCGCACCCAGATCCGCTGGGGCATGAGCTACATCGCCGATCGCTACGGCAGCCCCTACGGTGCCTGGCAGCACGAGGCCGCCTGCGGCTGGTACTGACCGCCGGCCGGGGCCGTCCTGGCCCGGTGTCTCAGGCCCGGGCCAGGACGG
>JBLMWU010000105.1:0-3304 GCA_050257395.1 Gemmatimonadota bacterium
GTGGCGGCGCTGGTCGACGCCGGGATCATGTGGGTCCAGCCGGGCATCGAGTCGCTGCACAGCGAGGTGCTCCGGCTGATGGACAAGGGCATCCAGGGGTGGCAGAACGTCCAGCTCCTCAGGTGGGCCCGCGAGCTCGGGCTCCGGCTGTCCTGGTCGATCCTGTGGGGTTTCCCCGGCGAGAAGGACGACTGGTACGAGGACATGGCGCAGTGGCTGCCCGCGATGACGCACCTGCCGCCGCCGGCCGCCACCCCCCGGGTCCGGTTCGACCGGTACAGCGTCTACCACGAGCGGGCGAGCCAGCTCGGCCTGATCCTGTTCCCGATCGGCACGCTGTCGCTGGTCTACCCGTCCGGACCTGGCGACCTGGACTCGATGGCGTACTTCTTCACCACCGAGCCGAACAGCGGGCCCTTGCGGATCATCCAGACGCTCGACGAGGCCGTGACGGCCAACCCCGGCATCCGCGCGGTCACCCAGGCGGTGCGGGACTGGGCGGCGGCCCACCGCGGCGGGGAGCTCCCGGTGCTCGCCATGGAGGACCGGGCGGGCGTGCTGGAGATCACCGACACCAGGGCCTGTGCCCGCACCTCGCGCCAGCTGCTGACCGGGCTGGCCCGGGCCGTGCTTCTGGCCTGCGACAACGCGCCCCGGCCGGCCCGGCTGGCCGAGCTTGTCAGCCGTGACGTCGGCCTGGCGGCTAGCCGTGACGCCGGCCTGGCGGCCAGCCGTACCGCCGGCCTGGCGGCCAGCCAGGACGAGATCGACGCCGTGGTCCGCAAGCTGCTCGACGACCGGCTGGTCCTGGCCATGGACGACCGGCTGGTGAGCCTGGTGCTCCGCGGCCCGGTGCCGGACCGCATCCCCGACTACTCCGAGTTCCCCGGCGGCGGCCTCGTGGCCACCAAAGCCGCCGGGAAGCCGGACGCGGAATCGCGGTGATGGCCGTGTCCGCGGGACGAACAGGACTGGACGAAGCCGCGCCGCGGTCAGCCTCCAGCGCGGTCCAGGCGAGCTGGCTGGACAACAAGACGCTGGTCAGCCCGCCGCACCAGCTCCGCCTCGACGAGCCGCTGCCCCTGGACGGCGGCCGCACGCTGCCCGAGTACGTCATGAACTTCGAGACGTACGGGACGCTGTCCGCCGCCAGGGACAACGCGATCCTGGTCTGCCACTCGCTGACCAGCCGGGCGCACGCCGCGGGCCACCACGCCCCGGACGACCCGCAGCCGGGCTGGTGGGACGCGGCGATCGGCCCCGGCAAGATGCTCGACACCACGCGCTACTTCGTGATCTGCGCGGACGCGCTCGGCGCGGGCCAGACCACGGGCCCGGCCAGCCCGGACCCGGAGACCGGCCGCCGCTACGGGGTCCGCTTCCCGGTCATCACGGTGCGGGACATGGTGCGCGCGCAGCACCGCCTCGTGCAGCGCCTGGGGATCGACCGGCTGCACGCGGTCATCGGCGGCTGCATGGGCGGCCAGCAGGCGCTGGAGTGGGCGATCGCCTATCCCGCCATGGTGCGCAACGCGGTCGTCATCACCACCACGCCGGCCACGTCCGCGCACACGATCGCGATCTTCAGCGTGATGCGCCATCTCATCCGGGCCGACCCGCAGTGGCAGGCGGGCGACTACTACGGCCGGTCGTTCCCGGTGGACGGCCTCAACGCCGCGGTGGCCGCCGCGGTGCCGCTGTGGATGAGCCGCGAGGCCATGGAGTCCCGGTTCGGCCGCCGGTCCTCCGGGTACCGCTACACGCTCGGCCCGGAGTTCGCGGTCGAGGCGTTCATCGGCAAGCTGGTAGCCCAGGCCCGGCACGAACTCGACCCGAACGGGCTGATGTACCTCATGCGCGCGGTCGAGTACTTCGACCTCGAGCGGGAGTACGGCAGCCTCGAGGCGGCGTTCACGCCGGTTTCCGCCCGGACCATGTTCGTCAGCTACCGCCAGGACTGGCGGTACCCGGCGGCCGAGGCCGAGCGGATGTTCCAGGCGATGACGGCGGCGGGCGGGGATGCCCGGCACCTCGTGCTGGACAGCGCGATGGGACACGGCGCGTTCCTCTACGAGGTGGGCGGCCTGGCGGCCCGGGTATCGGGCTTCCTCGACGCACCCGTCCGGTGACCCAGCCGATGGCGGGGCCGGCGACCGGGGCCGCCCGGGTGTGGGACGCGCTGTGCCGGCACATCGACGGGGTGGCGATCGGGACCACGATGGCGGCGCTGCACGAGCGGGGAGCGCTGGCCATGCTGGCCGCCAGGGACCGGACGGAGTTCGCGGTGCTGCGCGAGCGGCTGGCCGCCAGCCCGGGGTTCCTGCACGTCGCGATGCGCCTGCTGGCCGACCAGGGCTGGGTCGCCAGGCAAGGGGAGCCGGGCACGGACCAGATGACGATCGCGCCGACGGCCCGCGGCCGGGTCGTCATGACCGAGCTCGCCGGGGCCTACCCGGTCGCGGCGCGCTTCCTGGCCCGGGCCGGGCGCATCGCCGAGGCCCTCGGGAACGGCGACGCCAGCTCGTTCGCGGGCCTGGCCCGGCGGGACTGGGGGCTGCCCGCCGCGGGCATCCCGCCCGAGGTCCGCCGTCAAGTGCTCAGCCACCTCGACGGCCACCTGGTCGCGCCGGTCATGCACGCGGTGAGCAGCGGGAAAGCCGACGTCGCGACCAGCCTCGGCGCGGCCGAGGTCCTCGCCTTGGCCGGCTGGGCGCGGACCGACGGCGAGGCCCCCCGGCTCACCCCCGACGGTGAGATCGCGCTGTCCCTGGCCCGGCAGTACCGGTACCCGGTGACGTACCTGCCGCTGCTGTGCCAGGTTCCCGAGCTGCTCTTCGGCGAGCCGGGCAGGCCCGGTGAAGGTGACGGCGGGGGCGGAAGCGACGGCGGTGAGGAAACCCACCTGGACCGGGAGCTCGACCTGAGGTTCAGCGGTGACGTGTTCGCCTCCGCGTGCCGTGAGCCGTTCCTGCGGCTCGCGCTGCCCCTGTTCGGCCAGCGCTCGCCCGGCCAGGACTCGCCCGGCCAGGACTCGCCCGGCCAGGACTCGCCCGGCCGGAACTCGCCCGGCCGGAACCCGCTCGACCAGGCTTCGCTCGGCCGGCAGCCGGGCCTGGTCGTCGACGCCGGATGCGGTGACGGCACGCTGCTCGAGGTCCTGTACCTGGCGGTCCGCGAGCAGACCGAGCGGGGGCGGCACCTGACCGAACGGCCGCTGCTGATGGTGGGCGTCGACCCAAGCCCGGTCGCCAGGCGGATGGCCGCGGAGCGGCTGTCGCAGGCCGGCGTCCCGCACGTGATCCTG
>JBLMWU010000106.1:0-11949 GCA_050257395.1 Gemmatimonadota bacterium
CCGCCACCACCAGGCCAAACAGGCCCAAGGCTGGACCCTCACCCACGCCGAGCCCGGCCACCTCACCTGGACGCTGCCCCACGGCCGCACCTACCGCGCCGGACCCGACCCGTACCCCGCCGATCCGTAGCCGCCCACATCTCAATGGCCCAGACGTAATGGCCCGGGACCGGAACCCCGTCGTGATCCCGGGATGACCCCAGGCGGCGCCGTGTCCCTGGACGACCCCAGGCGGCGCCGTGTCCCTGGACGACCCCAAGTGGCGCCGTGTCCCTGGATGACGTCACGCGGTGGGACGCCCGCCCTGCCTGGCATCGGTACTGCCCACGTCGACCTAGGGCGTGTCCCGTGGATCATGTCCTCCCGGGGTCTCATGTGCGGAGCAGGTACAAGCCGATCGCTCCGCCGCTGACAATCCGGCGTTGGCTCACCGAGATCCCGTGGGATTTAAGCAGCGGTGGCAGGCCGCCGTGGGCCATGAAGTCACGGTAGTTGCGGTGGTGGCTGCGGCCGGCGGCCACCTCGGATGCCGCGATGACGCCTTTGGTGATCCACCCGCGGACCGGCCGGACGGGGCCCGCCTCGAAGTCGATCAGCAACATCGACCCGCCCGGTCGCAGCACCCGCTTCATCTCATCGAGGGCAGCTGCACGTGTCCGGGGTGGCATCTCGTGCAGCACGGTGGCCGCGAGGACCAGGTCGAAGGCCTGGCCGGGATACGGCATGGCGGCGGCGTCACCGACGGTCAGGGTCGCTCCCTGCCCTAGGCGATGGCGAGCCACCTCCAGCATCGCTGGTGAGGCGTCGATGCCAGTGACCCGGCACCCGGAGTGCTGGTAGGAGGCCAGCTGGATGCCGGTGCCGCATCCCACATCGAGGACTTCCATCCCCTCTTGGGGAGGAAACATCTTCAGCCCGATCCCCCGGAGCCCGGCATTCATCGCGCCGAACATCTGGTCATACCAGCGGGCCGTATGCCGGTAGGCATCCCGGTTTGCGCTCGTCATTGCCAGCCTCCCCTCCTGGGACAGCGCCGCACGTCACGGAGCAGGACCGGGCCGATGCCTGGTTCTCAGCCCGGTCCTGCCCGGCGTCTGGCTAAGATCAGCCTTCCGCAGTGCAGGTGGTAGAGGCCAAGGTCCCTGGCTGCCTGAGCACATAGCTGCCCGATCAGCCCAGGGCATAGGTTGTTCCGGCTCGCCTGGGCAGGACGCGAGGTGATCGCGGCCGGGCGCGTCCGTAGATCATGGGACGGGGTGACGGAGCCAGATCCGGATCGAGGCCAGGTCGACGGTGCCCTGGTCCATGAACTCGCGCTTGTCATAGCGGGTCGCGACGGCGCGGAACTGCTTCCACGGGACACGCCCTAGCGCAGTTCATACCGCTTTGTCCGTATAGAGGAATCGCTGTCCTGCTACATGGGATGATGGTCGCCGTGGACTCGCGAGTTGTGGTGTGCCTCGACAAGTTCCGCGGGTCCCTGCGGGCCGACGAGGCCTGCGCCGCCCTGGCGCAGGGGATCCGCGCCGCCGCCCCAGCCCACGACGTGCGGGAAGTCCCGGTCGCCGATGGCGGCGAAGGCACCATCGACGCCCTGGTGCGGGCGGGCTACGAGCGCCGGGCCGCCGCCGCGCACGACCCGGCGGGCCGGCCCGTCCAGGTGGACTTCGCGGTCCGCGACGGCCGGGCTGTGGTGGAACTCGCGCAGGCTTCGGGGCTCCACCACGTCGCTGGCCAGCAGATCCCGCTGACCGCCTCTACCTTCGGGACCGGCGAGGTCATCCGGGCCGCGCTCGGCGAAGGCTGCTCCACCATCGTGCTGGCGGTGGGCGGCAGCGCCACCACCGACGGCGGCGCGGGCATGCTGCAGGCGCTCGGCGCCCGGCTGCTCACCGCAGACGGGTCGCCAGCCGGCCCGGGCGGCGCTGGCCTGCTCGGCCTCGCCCGCGTCGATTTGGCCGGCCTCGATCCCCGGCTCGCCCGCACCGAGGTTATCCTGGCCAGTGACGTCAGCAACCCCCTGCTGGGGCCGGAGGGGGCCGCGGCCGTGTACGGGCCGCAGAAGGGAGCCAGCCCCCGGGACATCCTGGTCCTGGAGGAGGGCCTGGAACGGCTCGCCACCGCGATGGCGCGGGAGACCGGCGCCGACCGGGCCGGGGACCCGGGCGCTGGCGCGGCGGGCGGCACAGGATTCGCCGCGCTGGCCGTCCTCGGCGCCCGCCGCCGGCCGGGCATCGAGTTCATGCTGGAGGAACTGCACGTCGCCAAGCTGCTGGACGGCGCCTGCCTGGCGGTCACCGGGGAAGGCCGGCTCGACAGCCAGAGCCTCCAGGGCAAGGCGCCCGCCGGGGTGGCGGCTCTTGCGGCCAGCCTGGGAGTGCCCCTGGTGCTGGTGGCGGGGCAGCTGGACCTGACCGCGGCGCAGCAGCGTGACCTGGGCGCGGCGGGCGCTTACTCGCTGACCGCGGCGGCCGGGTCGGTCGGGGAGGCGATCAGGCAGGCGGCCCCGCTGCTGACCGGGATCGGCCGCCAGCTCGCAGTGGCCCACCTGAACCCGCGCTGACGACGGCCCGTCCTGACGGCGGCCTGGTGGTGACCGCTGGCGCGGTGGTGACGGCGGCCCGGGGGTGACGGCGGCCCCGGGGGGGTGACTCCGGCAGCGCCCGATCAGGCCTGCTGGCCTAGTTCCTCCTCGGCGTGCCTGACCCAGCTCAGCAGGGCATCCCGGAGCGTGGCTTCCTGGCCGTAGAAGCGCTGGGCCGGCAGCGGGATGCTGACCGCCAGCGGGCCCGCGGCCCAGCCGGACACGATCGCGCCCACGGCGCAGATTCCCTCCGTGTGCTCCTCCCGGTCGTACGCGACCCCCTCCTCCCGCGCCTGGTCCAGCTCGCGGCGCAGCTCGACCGGATCGGTGACCGTCTTCGCCGTGAACCTCGCCAGCTTGCCCGTCAGCAGCTTGTCCAGTTCCCGCGGCGGCAGCGTGGCCAGGAAGGCCTTGCCGTTGGCGGTGCAGTGCAGCGGGAAGGACTCGCCGACCGCGCTGACCGCCCGCAGCCGCCGGGCCGCCACGACCTGGTCGACGAAGGTGACCCGGTTGCCGTCCAGGACGGACAGGTCCACGGTCTCGTTGACCTGCCGGGACAGTTCTTCCAGCAGGGGGTGGAGGCTGGTGTGCAGGCCGCGCCAGGCGGCGTCGGCCATCCGGTTGACCACCGGGCCCAGCCGGTAGCGGCCGCGCCGCCCGCTGGACTCCACCAGGCCCTCGTCTTCCAGGGCGTTGAGCAGCCGGTGCACGGTGGAGCGGGCGAGCTGGATGCGCTCGCCAACCTCCGCCTGGGTCAGCCCGGCAGGCGAATTGTGCAGGGTGCGCAGAATTTCCGCGGCACGGGCGAGCACCTGGACGCCGGCCGCGTCGTTGTCTCCCGCTGGTCGGCTCATCCGGGACTTGACCTCCGTGGGTTAACGCCAGCAGCACTATATTGCCGGCGGCAGGCAGAGCAGGGCTTCTGTTTCCGCCACCGATGCGGGCTGGCGGTCCAGGTCCCGCGCCAGCCGGACCGCCCGCTCCACCAGCGGCTGGTTCCCGGAGCGAGTTCGCCTTTGCGCAGGTAGAGGGTGTCCTCGAGGCCCGCCCGGGCGTTGCCGCCCAGGGCGAGCCCGACAGCGGTGAGGGCCAGATTGGCCCGTCCGATGGCAATTACCTGCCAAATGGCGCCCGCTGGCAGCCGCTGCACCATGGCCAGCAGGTTTGCCGGGGTTCGCCGCCATACCGCCGCGCCCCCCAGCACGATGCTGAACTGCAATGGCTCGGCCAGCAATCCCTCTTCCCACAGCTGAATGCAGACGTCCAGGTGCCCGGTGTCGTAAATCTCCAGTTCGGGTTTTACCCCCAGCTCTCGCATCCGGGCGGCCAGCCGCCGCACGCCAGCGGGCGGGTTGCGGAATTCCCCGCTGCCGAACGTCATGCTGCACGGGTTGAGCGTGGCCATCCGCGGCCGCAGTTCCACCAGCCGCTCCCGCTCGGAGAAGCGGACGTCCAGCCCGACCCCGGTCGACAGCTGGACCAGGATCGGGCAGCGGGCGGCGATCAGCTCCATGACCTCCCGGGCGATGCCCAGGTCCGCGGTCGGCCGCTGATCGGCGTCGCGCAGGTGGATGTGGGCGACCGCGGCGCCCGCCTGGCAGGCGGCGGCGACCTCGCCGACGATCTCCTGCGGCGTGGTGGGCAGTGCCGGGTTGTCCGACTTGAACGCGATCGGCCCGGTGGTGGCGACCGTGATGACCGCGGTCACGTGGGCTTGTCCTGGGCGATGATGACCAGCAGGGTGGCGGGCCGGGCCGAACGGTTGTCGACCCGGCGGACCGTGCCCCGGGGGAGATGCGCGGAGTCCTGCGGGCCCAGTGTCTCGGACCGCCCGCCCGCGGTGACCACCAGCTCGCCGTCGAGGACCACGTACACGGTCTCGGCCGCGGTGGGGTTCTCGTCCGCGCCGCCGCCGGGCAGGTAGTAGGACAGCCCGACCCAGAAGGCGCCGGTCGGCCCGGCCTCGTGCCCCTGCAGCCGCAGCGTGGCCACGTCGTGGTGGGCGGGTGCGGTGTAGGGCGGCGCGCCCGCGAGCCGGGTGACCCGCATCCCGTCGCTGCCGGTCATCCCGCGAGCCCGCGCTCGATCCGGTAGCTGCCCGCCGGGTCGGTGATCGCGACCAGCCGCACGATGCACCCGTCGCCGTCGACCCAGCGCCACGGGAATGCCGCGAACGTGACCCGCTTGCCGGTGACCTTGTCCACGTCACCGCCGGCGTTCTCGAACCCGTAGATCCCCCTGGACAGGATGGCGCGGTGGCAGGGCTCCCACTCCGGGAAGTCGTCGGTCACCTTGCGCCCGGTCTCGGCCTCGTACTCCTCGCTCGCCCACGGCAGCAGGCCGCCCTGGGCGCGTGCCGGGCCGTGCGGGCCGATCGCGGTGGCCAGCGGGTGGTCCAGCGCCTGGGTGTCGGTGCCGACCGCCTTCACCCCCCGCTCGGCGAACCACTCCCCCGCCTCCTTGTAGAAGCCGGGGGAGTAGGCGTAGTACTTCGCGCTGTCGGAGTAGTGGTGGTGCCAGCCGGTGTTGACGATGACGATGTCGCCGGGCCGGATCTCCGGCCGGGCGGCCTCCAGGTCCTCCGGCGTGACCACTTCCCACTTCTTCTTCGGGATGGACACCACCACGCCGGTGCCGAAGAAGTTCGCCAGCGGGATCTCGTGCCGCAGCGGCGCGCCTTCCACCACGTGACCGGGAGCGTCGATGTGGGTGCCGGAATGCATGACCGTGGTGACCTTCTGGGTCAGCACCCCGCTGCGGGCCATGGTGTGCAGCCGCTCGATCTTCACGTCCTCGAAGTACGGCCAGGCCGGCACGCCGTGCCCCCACGGGTGGGACAGCTCGCAGAACTCCAGGCCCGCCTCGCCGGGGCCAACCGGCCACTGGAACGTCATCGTCAGTCCTCCTCGGGGTTGGTACGGATTTCTTCGCATGAACGGGCCTGACGGCTGGGTGCCTGCCGCGATACGTGCGCCGCGAGCCCGCGGGCGGCGGCCTCCCGGGCCCCGGGCGGCCAGGGCAGCAGCCCCTGCCCGGTGCTGGCGCCGAGCAGGCCGCGGGCGGCCAGGCCGCGCAGCAGGCCGCTGGCCCGCATCCCGTTGCTGAGGGCGGGGAACACGGCGTCGTGGATGGCGATGGTCAGATCCAGGCCGACGTAGTCGGCGTTCTCCAGCGGGCCCATCCGGGCCAGCCGCAGCCCGATGGTGTTGCGGGCGACCAGGTCGGCGGTGGCCGCGTCGCAGACACCCTCGGCGACCAGCGCGACCGCCTCCCGCCACAGCGCGTGCTGCAGGCGGTTGCCGATGAAACCGGGGGTGTCCCGGCCCACCAGCACCGGGAGCTTGCCGAGCCGCTCCAGCTCCGCGGTGACCCGCCGGGTCACCGCCGGGCTGGTCCGCTCGCCCGGGACCACCTCGACGACCGGGATCAGGCTCGGCGGGTTCCACCAGTGGGTGCCGATGACCCGCTCCGGGGATACAGCGTGGGCAGCGATGGCCGTCACCGGCAGCACGGACGTGTTGGTGGCCAGCACCGCGGTGGCCGGCGCCGCGGCCGACACGGCGGCGAACAGGTCCTGCTTGACGGCGAGATCCTCGGTGACCGCCTCGACCACCAGGTCCGCCCCGCGGACCGCCTGCGCGAGATCGGCGGTGGCGGACACGGTTCCCACGGCGCCAGCCCGTTCACCCTCTCCTGGTCGTTCCGCGTGCAGCCGCGCGGCCTCGTCCGTGACCGCGGCCGCCGCGCCGGCCAGCGCGCTCGTGCTGATGTCGTGCAGGATCACATCAGCGCCCGCGGACGCCAGGATGGCGGCGATCGCCCGGCCCGGCATGCACACCACCGATTCGGTGGACTACGTGGTGGTGCTCGCGGGGGAGGTGTGGCTGGAACTGGACGACGGCGCCCGCACCCGGCTCGGCCCGGGCGACACGGTGGTGCAGAACGGCACCCGCCACGCCTGGCGCAACCTCAGCGCCGAGCCGGTCACCCTGGCCGTGGTGAACGTGGGGGCGGGCCGCGCTTAGGCGGGCTCGCTGACCGCGCCGAAGGTGGCGGCGGCGTCCCGGCGCACCTCGCGGAGCACCCTGGTGATCGTGTCCTCCAGCTCCGCGAAGCGCTGGGCCGGGACGGCGACCGAGAGCGCGAGCAGCGCGCCGGACGGGGCTCGCACCGCGATGGCCGCTGCGCAGATCCCGCTGGTGACCTCTTCGCGGTCATAGGCGACCCCGGTCTTGCGCACCCGGGCCAGCTCGCTCAGCAGGCCGGGCATGCTCGTCTGGGTCTTGCTGGTGTAGCGCTTGAGGGTGGCGGGCAGCATCCGGGCGACCCTCGCGTCGCTGTACTCGGCCAGGATCGCGCGGCCCTTGGAGCTGGCATGGATGGGGAAGGTGAAGCCGACCTCCGCCACCGCGCGCAGCTGATGGCGGGCCGGGATGACGTGGATGACCCGCACGGTGTCCCGCTCGGGCACCGCGCAGTCGACCGTCTCACCGATCTCGTCGGAGATCCGCTGCATGTACGGCTCGACCTCGGCCCACAGGCTGGGCTGCCCGGACACCGCCAGCCGGGCGAACTCCGGCCCGATCCGGACCCGGCCGCTGGGCGAGGCGCTCGCCAGCAGGCCCTCGGCCACCAGCGCGGTCACGATGCGGTGCACGGTCGACCGGGGCAGTCCCACCCGCTCGGAGAGCTGGGCCAGACTGAGGCCGAGCGGCTCCCCGTCCAGTGCGTGGAAGATCTGGGCGGCGCGGGCGATCACCTGGACGCCCGGCTGCGGGCTGGACGGCCGGGGAAGCGCGGAAGGTGCATCGGACACGACAGCGAGGATAGCGTCCCCTCACCTGCACGATCCGCCGGGCGCGGAGCCGGGCGCACCGCACGCTGTCCCGGTATAGGGAATTTACGTCTCGTATGGCGGGAGGATATAGTCCCGCCGGGAAGGGAGGCCCGATGCGGCTGTGCACGTTCCGGGCGGCTGATGCGCCGCCCGAAGGCTGGCCGGGCCGGATCACCGGCGGGCAGGTGCGGCGGCTGGCCGCCCCGGACCTGATCGCCGTGCTGGCCGCGCCCGACCCGGCAGCGGTCCCGGCGGACACCGGCGGCGGCGCCTTTGACCTGGCCGCGGTGACCCTGCTGGCGCCGGTGCCCCGGCCGCCCTCGGTGCGTGACTTCTTCGCGTTCGAGCAGCACGTCGCCACCGCCCGCGCCAACCGGGGCCGCACCGTCCCGGCGGAGTGGTACGAGTTCCCGGCCTTCTACTTCTCCAACCCGGCGGCGATCTACGGGCCGGAGGCGCCGGTGCCCTACCCGGCGGGCACCGCCATGCTCGACTACGAGCTGGAAGTGGCCGCGGTGATCGGGGCAGCCGGGCAGATCGCCGGGTTCACCATCCTGAACGACTGGTCCGCCCGCGACATCCAGCAGGCGGAGATGCGGATCGGGCTGGGCCCGGCCAAAGCCAAGGACTTCGCCACCAGCCTGGGGCCGGTGGTGGTCACCGCCGATGAGTTCGACGGCTCGCACGCGGTGATGACGGCCCGGGTCAACGGCGAGGAACGCTCCCGCGGGCAGCTCGGCGACCTGTACCACCCCTGGCCCGTCATCCTCGCCCAGGCGGCCCGGAATACCGAGCTGCGGCCCGGCGACATCATCGGCTCCGGCACGGTCGGCACCGGCTGCATCCTGGAGCACGACGACGGCCGCTGGCTGCAGCCCGGTGACACGGTCGAACTCAGCGTCGAGGGCATCGGCGTCCTGCGCAACCAGGTGGCGCCGCCCCGTGATCCCCAGGGGAGTGCATGAGCGGGCAGCCCGGCGGCGTGATCGTCATCGGCGGCGGGCTGGTGGGGCTGTCCACCGCCATGGCGCTGCTGCAGGCGCACCCGGGGCTGCGGGTCACCGTGCTGGAGAAGGAACCCGCGATCGGGACCCACCAGAGCGGGCACAACTCCGGTGTCATCCACGCCGGCCTGTACTACCAGCCCGGCAGCCTCAAGGCCCGGTTCTGCCGGGAGGGGCGGCTCGCGCTGGCCGGGTTCGCGGACGAGCACGGCATCGCCTTCCGGCGGACCGGCAAGCTGGTGGTCGCGACCCGCGAGAGCGAGCTGCCGCGGCTCGATGCCCTGGCGGAGCGCGGCCGCGCCAACGGGCTGGCGGTGCGGGAGCTCGGGCCGGGGGAGATCAGCGCCATCGAGCCGAACGTGCGCGGCATCCGCGCCCTGCACATCCCCGAGAGCGGCGTCATCGACTACCGGCAGGTGGCCGCCGCGTACGCGGGCGAGGTGACCGGCCGGGGCGGCGAGGTGCGGTGCGGGCACGGGGTGCGCGCGCTGGTGCGCGCCGGCGCGGGCTGGGTGGCCGAGACCGCGGCCGGGCCGGTCGCCGGCCGCGCCGTGATCGCCTGCGCGGGCCTGCAGGCCGACCGGATCGCGGCCATGTCCGGACAGCTCGGCGGCGGCTACCGGATCGTGCCGTTCCGCGGCGACTACTACACGTTCCGCCCGCACGCCCGGGACCTGGTGGGCGGCCTGGTCTACCCGGTGCCCGACCCCGCGTTCCCGTTCCTCGGCGTGCACTTCACCCGCGGAATCGACGGCGAGCTGCGGGCCGGGCCGAACGCGGTGCCCGCGCTCGCCCGGGAGGGCTACCGGCGGTCGTCGGTCAGCGCCCGGGACACGCTGGACAGCCTGCGCTTCCCCGGCCTGCGCAAGCTTGCCCGCGCCTACGCCCGCACCGGCGCCCTGGAGATCTGGCGCGACCTGGTCAAGCCCGCGGCGCTCGCGGAGATGCGGCGCTACCTGCCCGCGATCGGGCCGGGCGACGTGACGTTCGGGCCGTCCGGCATCCGCGCCCAGTGCCTGAGCAGGTCCGGGTCGCTGGTGGACGACTTCCTCATCGCCGACGGCGAGGGGATCATCCACGTGCTGAACGCGCCCTCGCCCGCCGCCACCGCCTCGATCGTCATCGGCCGCCACATCGCCGGCCGGGCCACCGCCGCGTTCACCTTGTGAGGCCGGGCCGGCGCCTGGCTGTCGCTGGCCGGCGCTACGGTGGTCTCCCGCGCCGCGCACCCGGGGGTGACCGTCAATGGCATTCAGCGGCTGGCCGGCCGAGGCCCTGGAGTTCTACGAGGGCCTGGCGGCCGACAACTCCAGGTCCTACTGGACCCGGCACAAGCAGGTCTACGAGGAGCAGGTGCTGCGCCCGATGACCGAGCTGGTGGATGAGCTGGCGCCGGAGTTCGGCGAGCCGAAGATCTTCCGGCCCTACCGCGACATCCGGTTCAGCAAGGACAAGACGCCCTACAAGACGCAGATCGCCGCGACCGTGGGCAGCGGGTACGTGCGGCTGTCGGCCGACGGCCTGGCCGCTGGCGCCGGCCTGCCCCACCTGGCCGCCGGCCAGCTCGGCCGGTACCGCAGCGCGGTCGCTGGCGAGCCGGGCGCCGGGCTGGAGCGGCTCATCGCGGACCTGAACCGGCAGCAGATCTCCGTGGTGGGCACGGACGAGCTCAAGACCGCGCCGCGCGGCTACCCGCCGGACCACCCCCGGATCGGCCTGCTCCGCTGGAAGGGGCTGATCGCCTGGAAGGAGTGGCCGGTGGAGCCCTGGCTGGGCACCCCGGCGGCCAAGGAGCGGGTGGTGGCCGTGTTCACTGCCACCGGCCCGCTCAGCAACTGGCTGGAGACTCACGTCGGTCCGGCTGCATAGCATGAAGGCATGCGGAGGCCAGCCAGCCGGGGGACGGGCGCCCGATGCCGGTGAACACAGCCGCCAATGGCGCCCGTCCGGCGATCCTGACCGTTGACGACGATCCGGGCGTGTCCCGGGCGGTCGCCCGTGACCTGCGCCGCCGGTACGGCGAGGACTACCGGATCGTGCGGGCGGAGTCCGGCGGCGCGGCCCTGGAGGCGCTGCGGGAGATGCGGCTGCGCGGCGACGAGGTCGCGCTGATCCTGGCGGACTACCGGATGCCGCAGCTGAGCGGCATCGAGTTCCTGGAAAGGGCCATGGAGCTCTACCCGCTGGCCCGCCGGGTGCTGCTCACCGCCTACGCCGACACCGGTGCCGCCATCGACGCGATCAACGTGGTGGACCTGGACCACTACCTGCTCAAGCCGTGGGATCCGCCGGAGGAGAAGCTCTACCCGGTGGTCAGCGACCTGCTGGCCGAGTGGCAGGCCACCGACCGGCAGCCGGTCCGGGTGACCAAGGTGGTCGGGCACCGGTGGTCGGCGCGGTCGTCCGGCGTCCGCGACTTCCTCGCCCGCAACCAGGTCGCCTACCGCTGGTACCCGTCCGACGAGCCGGACGGCCAGCGGCTGCTCGCCGCGGCGGGCGCGGACGGGCTGCGGCTGCCGGTGGTCATCACCCCGGACGCCGAGGTGCTGGTGGAGCCCGCCGACGCCGAGCTGGCCGGCAAGGTCGGCCTGGCCACCACCCCGGCGGAGGACTTCTATGACCTGGTGGTGATCGGCGGCGGGCCGGCCGGGCTGGGCGCGGCGGTCTACGGCGCCTCGGAGGGCCTGCGGACCGTGCTGGTCGAGCGCACCGCGACCGGCGGCCAGGCGGGCCAGAGCTCGCGCATCGAGAACTACCTCGGCTTCCCGGACGGCGTGTCCGGCGCCCAGCTCACCGACCGGGCACGCCGCCAGGCCGCCAAGTTCGGCGCGGAGGTGCTGACCACCCGCGAGGTGACCGGGCTGGAGGTCAACGGCTCGGCGCGGACCGTGCGGTTCTCCGACGGCGAGACCATCGGCGCGCACGCGGTCATCCTCGCCACCGGGGTGTCCTACCGGCAGCTCAGCGCGGCAGGCCTGCCCGGGCTGACCGGCTGCGGGGTCTACTACGGGGCGGCGCTGACCGAGGCGGCGGGCTGCGCCAACCAGGACATCTACATCGTCGGCGGCGCCAACTCGGCCGGCCAGGCCGCGGTCTTCCTGTCCCGGCACGCCAGGTCGGTGACGCTGCTGGTGCGCGGCGCGTCGCTGGAGCAGTCCATGTCCTACTACCTGATCCAGCAGCTCGCGGGCATCTCCCAGATCAGCGTGCGGACCTGCACCGAGGTGATCGAGGCGCACGGCGACGGCCACCTGGACCGGCTCACCCTGCGCGACACCGCCAACGGGAAGACCGAGACGGTGGACGCGGGCGGGCTGTTCGTGTTCATCGGAGCGGCGCCGCTCACCGACTGGCTGGACGGGGTCGTGCTGCGCGACGACCGCGGCTTCGTGCTGGCCGGGCCGGACCTGACCGCGGGCGGGCAGCGGCCGCCCGGCTGGCAGCTGGACCGTTCCCCGTACCACCTGGAGACCAGCGTGCCCGGCGTGTTCGTGGCCGGGGACGTCCGGGCCGAGTCGGCCAAG
>JBLMWU010000107.1:0-6408 GCA_050257395.1 Gemmatimonadota bacterium
GGGGATGGCGCTGGCGCCGCCGACGGGGCGGTGCCCGCAGCGCCGGCAGAACCGGCTGAACCGGAGGCGCTGGAGGACACCGGCTTGGGGTGAGCCTTGTGCTTCTTCTTGGTGGGCGACGGGGACGGGGACGCGGCGCTGGCCTTGGCCGAGGGGGTCGTCTTGACCTGCGTGCTCACGGTCGCAGCAGGCGCGCTGCGCACGAACAGGGTGACGAAACCGACTGTGGCCAGGGCGCCGAGCTGGACAGAGCGCCAGGTCAGCTTGGACAGGCGGCGCAGGCCGGCGGTGCGGGCCTCGCCGGCCAGCTCGTCGATCCTGGTGGCGAATTCGTCGTACGGATCGGCCCGCCGCCGGGCGTGGGGCTGGGGCTGGCCGGGAAGCGGGGGCTGGACAGGAGGCTGGGACTGAAAATGCTCCCAGGCGCCGCCGGGCCCGCCCGGGCCGCCGGGCTGCGTGGGTGGCTCATATCTGTCGCGCATGGGCACATATGACAGCGCATCGACCGTTAAGAAGCTGCCAAGAACGGCTCAAGACGCCGTTGCGGGGGCGGGCCGGGCCGGGCCCGGCTGCTCCGGTTCGCGGCGGGCCCGGACAGCAATAAAGGCGCGCCGGCCACCACCCAAGCATGGTGGCCGGCGCGCCGGTGCCGGCGGGCAGGGCTGAGCGCCCGCGGTCAGTCGTCCCCGTCCCCGTCCCCGTCCCGGCCCTTGTGCCCGGAGTCATCATCGCCGCCGCCGCTGGTGCCGCTGGACCCGCTGGACGTCGTCTGCGCCGCGCTGGGTGCCGGGGCGGGCACCCCGGCCGGCGGCGCGAGCGTGGGGGAGGGCACTGCCGTCGCGGCGCTGGCGGACTGCGGCGCCGCGGCGGCCGCACCCGGCGCGGCGGGGGGATGTTCCGGGCTCTGGGCGCTGGCCGTCTGGGCGGACGTGCTGCGGGCGAACAGGGCCACGAAGCCCACGGTGGCGAGGGCGCCGAGCTGGGCGGCCCGCCACATTCGCTTGGACGGGTGGCGGAAGTCGGCGGTGCGGATGCCGCGCAGCGTGGTCCCGATCCGGGTTGCCATGTCGCGGCGGGGTGGCTCGTAACTATCGTGCATGCCAGCCAGCACAGCGCAGCACACGTTAAGAGGCCGCCAACAACGGCTCAAGAGGCCCCTGCGATACCACGGGCAGGCCGGCCCTGGCGAGTGAATACACTGGAAGGGCCGGGATTCCCCCGCGCCACCCCCACTGCCCCTCCAGAGAGTTAGCCCATGCCCGCATCCGCGCCTGCCCGCGCCACCCGTGACGACCTGCGCAACGTGGCGATCGTCGCGCACGTCGACCACGGCAAGACCACGCTGGTCGACGCCATGCTCTGGCAGTCCGGCGCGTTCCGGGCCGGGGCCCAGGTGGCGGAGCGGGTGCTCGACTCCGGTGACCTGGAGCGGGAAAAGGGCATCACCATCCTGGCCAAGAACACCGCGGTCCAGCACGGCGGGCTGACCGTCAACATCGTGGACACGCCCGGGCACGCCGACTTCGGCGGCGAGGTGGAGCGCGGCCTGTCCATGGTGGACGGGGTGGTGCTGCTGGTGGACGCGGGCGAGGGACCGCTGCCGCAGACCCGGTTCGTGCTGCGCAAGACCCTGGAAGCCCGGCTGCCGGTGGTGCTGGTCATCAACAAGGTCGACCGGGCGGACGCCCGGATCGCCGAGGTGGTGGACGCCTGCTACGAGCTGTTCCTGGACCTGGACGCGACCGAGGACCAGATCGAGTTCCCGATCGTGTACGCCTCGGCCCGGGCCGGGCGGGCGTCGCTCACCCGGCCGGCCGACGGCACCCTGCCTGACTCGCCGGACCTGGAGCCGCTGTTCCAGGTGCTGCGGGACACCGTGCCGCCACCCTCCTACACCCCTGGCGCGCCGCTGCAGGCGCACGTCACCAACCTGGACGCCTCCTCCTACCTGGGCCGGATCGCCCTGTGCCGGGTCGAGGAGGGCACCATCAGCCGGGGCCAGCAGGCGGCCTGGTGCCGCCGGGACGGCTCGGTCGAGCGGGTGAAGATCTCGGAGCTGTACCTGACCGAGGCGCTGGAGCGGGTGCCCGCGGACTCGGCCGGCCCGGGCGACATCATCGCGGTGGCGGGCATCGGCGAGATCATGATCGGCGAGACGCTCGCGGACCCGGACGACCCGCGCCCGCTGCCGCTGATCACGGTGGACGAGCCCGCCGTGTCGGTCACCCTCGGCACCAACACCGGCCCGCTGGCGGGCCGGGACAAGGGCACCAAGGTCACCGCGCGGCTGGTACGCGACCGGCTGGACCGGGAGCTGGTCGGCAACGTGTCGCTGCGGGTGCTGCCCACGGAACGCCCGGACACCTGGGAGGTGCAGGGCCGCGGCGAGCTCGCGCTGGCGGTGCTGGTGGAGACCATGCGCCGGGAGGGCTACGAGCTGACCGTGGGCCGCCCGACGGTGGTGACCAGGGAGATCGGCGGCAAGCTGCACGAGCCGGTGGAGCGGCTGGCGGTGGACGTGCCCGAGGAGTACCTGGGCGCGGTCACCTCGCTGCTGGCGGTCCGCAAGGGCCGGATGGAGACCATGACCAACCACGGCACCGGCTGGGTGCGGCTGGAGTTCAAGGTCCCCGCCCGCGGCCTGATCGGGTTCCGGACCCAGTTCCTGACCGACACCCGCGGCACCGGCATCGCCCACCACGTGTTCGAGGGCTACGAGCCGTGGGCGGGCGAGATGCGGGTCCGGCCGACCGGCTCGCTGGTGGCCGACCGGTCCGGCGCGGTGACCGCGTACGCCTGCTTCTCGCTGCAGGAGCGCGGCTCCCTGCTGGTCGGGCCGGGCACCGAGGTGTACGAGGGCATGATCGTCGGGGAGAACTCCCGGTCCGACGACATGGACGTGAACATCACCCGCGAGCGCAAGCTCACCAACATGCGCTCGTCCACCGGCGAGGAGCTGGAGCGGCTGGTACCCGCCCGGGTGCTCAGCCTGGAGCAGGCGCTGGAGTTCTGCGCCGACGACGAGTGCGTCGAGATCACCCCGTCCGCGATCCGGCTGCGCAAGACCGTGCTGGACGGCAAGGAGCGGATGCGCCAGCGCGGCCGCCGCGCCCGCGGCGAGTGACCGGCCCGGCGGCCCGCCGGCCTACTTCTTGATCAGCCCCAGGTACACCAGGCAGGCCGCGCCGGCCACGATGCAGTAGATCCCGAACGGGGTGAGGGTGCGGGTCCGGAAGTAGCGGACCAGGAACCGCACGGATACGTACGCGCCGACCCCGGACAGGATGCTGCCGAGCAGGATCGGCCCGTGGATGCCCTTGCCGAGCGGGCCGAACAGGTCCGGGATCTTCAGCGCGCCCGCGGCCAGGATCACCGGGGTGGCCAGCAGGAACGCGAACCGGGCCGCGTCCTCGCGGGACAGCCCCTTGGCCATCCCGGCGACCATGGCGACGCCGTCCCGGCTGATGCCGGCCAGCAGCGCCAGGATCTGCGAGGAGCCGATGAGGACGGCCGCCAGGTAGCCGTGCCGGGACAGCCGCACGTCCGACTCCTGGGCCTCGGCGGCCTCGGTCGCCCGCTGCGCCTGGTGGCCCGAGGCGTGCCGGGACGGGCCGGTGCGCCGCCCGCCGCCGACCACCGCCAGCTCCCGCTCCTGCGCGATCTGCTGGTCCGCCTGCAGCGACTTCCGCCGCCGGAAGCGCTCCCCGGCGATCAGGATCACCCCGTTGACGACCAGGAACGCGGCGGCCCGGATCGGCACCCCGAAGAAGACCCGGAAGGTGTGCTCGAGCGCGAACCCGACCAGCCCGACCGGGATCGTGGCCAGGATGATCATCCAGGCCAGCCGCTGGTCGGGCGTGGTGAGCTGGAAGCGGCGGGTACCCGGCTGCGGGCTGGCGAACTGGCCGAGCGAGGTGAAGAAGCCGCGGATGATCCGGATCCAGTCCCGCCAGAAGTAGATCAGCAGCGCGATCGCGGTGGCCACGTGCAGCCCGACGATGAACGCCAGGTAGGGCGACTCCGGGGCGGCCACGTTGAGGTCCTTCGCCCAGCTGCCCCCGATCACCGCCGGGAGCAGCACGTTGTGCCCGAGGCTGGAGACCGGGAACAGCTCGGACACACCCTGGATCAGGCCGACGACGGCAGCTTCCAGGTAGGTCAGGTGCGACATGTGGGGCCTTTCCGCACGGGATCTGGCAGTCTGGCACGCCGTCCCGCACGGGGCTCCGGCCTGCACGCAGGACTCATCGTACGGATCCGGGTGAGTGCCGCGCGTCCGGACAGGTCAAGGTGAATTGCCTGCTAACGGCGGTTGAACGAGGGGGGAACGAACAGTTCCGGCGCCGCGGTCCCGGCACCACCGCTTAGTTGCAGCAGGTAATTAACCATGAGCTGATCGTGATCAGACCGGGCCCGGGCGGGTCAGGGCGTGCCCAGGCCCAGCCTGCGCTCAGTCCTGCTTCCTGCCGGGGACCGCGGGGGTGTCGCGGGGCGGGCGGCGGCCGATCTTGGAGCCGAGCCAGACCAGCGGGTCGTACTTGCGGCCCACCACCCGCTCCTTCATCGGGATCAGCGCGTTGTCGGTGATGTGGATGTTCTCCGGGCAGACCTCGGTGCAGCACTTGGTGATGTTGCACAGGCCCAGCCCGAACTCATCCTGCGCGATCGCCCGCCGGTCGGCGGTGTCCGCGGGGTGCATCTCCAGCTCGGCGATCCGCATGAGGAACCGGGGCCCGGCGTAGGCGGGCATGTTCTCCTCGTGGTCGCGGATGACGTGGCAGACGTTCTGGCACAGGTAGCACTCGATGCACTTGCGGAACTCCTGCGAGCGCTCCACGTCAACCTGCTGCATCCGGAACTCGCCAAGCCCGACCGACGGATCCGGGGTGAACGAGGGGACCTGGCGGGCCTTCTCGTAGTTGAACGAGACGTCCGTGACCAGGTCGCGGATGACCGGGAAGGTGCGCAGCGGGGTGACCGTGATGGCCTCGCCCGGCTCGAAGGTCGACATCCGGGTCATGCAGGCCAGCCGCGGCCGGCCGTTGATCTCCATCGAGCAGGACCCGCACTTGCCGGCCTTGCAGTTCCACCGCACCGCCAGGTCGTTGGCCTCGGTGGCCTGCAGCCGGTGCAGGACGTCGAGGACGACCTCGCCCTCGTTGGCCTCAACCTGGTACTCGGTGAGCTCCCCCTGGCCGGCGTCGCCGCGCCAGACGTTCAGGGTGACCTTCTCGCCCATCTACTTCGTCTCCTGGGTCTCGGCCGGGAGTTCTTCCTCGGTCATGTACTTCTTCAGCTCGTCCCGGTCGAACAGGGCGATCAGGTCGTCCCGCATCGGCACCATCTCCTGGCGCCGCAGGGCCACGCCCTCACCGTCCAGCGAGCAGATCAGGTTGACCTTGCGCCACTCCGCCGACATGACCGGGAAGTCGTCGCGGGTGTGGCCGCCGCGGCTCTCCTGGCGCTCCAGCGCCGCCCGGGCGACGCACTCGGAGATCAGCATGATGTTGCGCAGGTCCAGGGCCAGGTGCCAGCCCGGGTTGTAGGCGGTGCCGCCCTGCGCGCTGACGTTCGCGGCCCGCTCGCGCAGCTTCTCCAGCTCGGCCAGGGCCTGCTTGATCTCGCCCTCCCGGCGGATGATGCCGACCAGGTTGCTCATGGTCCCCTGGACCTCGCCGTGCACGGTATACGGGTTCTCCCCGCCCGGGCGCCCCAGCGGCGCCAGCGCCTCGGCCTGCGCGGCCTCCACCTCGGCGTCGCTGATGACGGGCCGCTTCTCACCGAGCTTGTCGAGGTACTGCGCCGCGCCCATCCCGGCCCGCCGGCCGAACACCACCAGGTCGGACAGGGAGTTGCCGCCCAGCCGGTTGGAGCCGTGCATGCCGCCGGACACCTCACCGGCCGCGAACAGCCCGGGCACCAGCGACTCGGCGGTGTCCGGGTCCACCTCGACGCCGCCCATCACGTAGTGCTGGGCCGGGCCGACCTCCATCGGCTCCTTGGTGATGTCCACGTCGGCCAGCTCCTTGAACTGGTGGTACATGGACGGCAGCTTGCGCAGGATCTGGTCAGCGGGCAGCCGGGAGGCGATGTCCAGGAACACGCCGCCGTGCGGGGAGCCGCGGCCCGCCTTGACCTCCGCGTTGTTGGCGCGGGCCACCTCGTCGCGGGGCAGCAGTTCCGGCGGCCGCCGGTTGTTGTCCGGGTCGGTGTACCAGCGGTCGGCCTCTTCCTCGGTCTCCGCGTACTGGGCCCGGAACACGTCCGGCACGTAGCCGAACATGTACCGCTTGCCCTCGGAGTTGCGCAGCACCCCGCCGTCGCCGCGGACCGACTCGGTGACCAGCAGCCCGCGCACCGACAGCGGCCACACCATGTGGGTGGGGTGGAACTGCACGAACTCCATGT
>JBLMWU010000108.1:0-13304 GCA_050257395.1 Gemmatimonadota bacterium
CCGCGCCGCCGTCTGGACTGACGAGCGAGGCGGCGGAGGAGCCGGAGCGAGGAGGGAAGACGGCGGGCCCGAGCGGCCCGGAGGCGAGCGAGGGCCGAGAGGAAGGAGCAGGCGTGCTGCAGAAGTTCGACGAGCGCAACCGCGAGCTGATCGTCAGCGTTGGCGGCCGGCTGGTCCACCGGGATCACGCCGCGATCAGCCCGTTCGACTCCGCCGTCCAGGGCGGCGACGCGGTCTGGGAGGGACTGCGGCTGTACCGGGGCCGGGTCTTCCGGCTGGCCGAGCACCTGGCCCGGCTGCGCCGCTCGGCGCAGGCGCTGGCCTTCGCCGCCATCCCCTCCGACGAGGAGATCACCGGCCACCTCCGGCAGACCCTGCAGGCCAACGGGATGACCGACAACGTCCACATACGGCTCACCCTCACCCGCGGGGTGAAGATCACCAGCGGCATGGACCCGCGGCTCAACCAGAGCGGGCCCACCCTCATCGTGCTCGCCGAGCACAAGCCGCCGGTGTATGACGCCGGGGGCATCACGCTCATCACCGCCAGCATCCGCCGGCCGCCGCCCGACTGCCTCGATCCCAGGATCCACCACAACAACCTGCTGCCGTCGATCCTGGCCAAGATCGAGGCGAACGCCGCGGGCGCCGATGACGCGGTCATGCTGGACCAGCGGGGGTTCGTGGCGGAGACCAACGCAACCCACCTGTTCCTGGTCGCGGGCGGGCGGCTGGCGACGCCGACCACCGCCGCCTGCCCGGAGGGCATCACCCGGGCGGCGGTGCTGGAGCTGGCGGCGGAGGCGGGCATCGGCTGCGACACCGCGGATCTGAGCCTGACCCGCTTCTACACCGCCGACGAGGTGTTCGTGACCGGCACCATGGGCGGCCTGGTCCCGGTCACCGCGATCGACGGGCGCACCATCGGCAGCGGTGCCCCGGGCCCGGTGACCGGGCGGCTGGCCGGTCTGTACGCCGGCCTCACCGCCCGTTCCGGCACCCCGGTGGTGTGACGCCGGGGCGGCGCGCGCCGGGGCCGGCCGCAGGGTGTGACCGCGCGGGCCGGAGGGCAGACTGGACATTATGACCGAGGCACCCGCTGTTCCCGCCGTCACCCTGCCGGGCGGGGTCGCCATGCCGATGGTGGGGCTGGGCACCTGGCAGCTCCGCGGCCGGGCCGGATACCAGGCCATCATGGCCGCGTTCGCAGCGGGCTACCGGCACATCGACACCGCCACCATGTACGGGAACGAGGCCGACGTGGGGCGGGCGCTGGCCGACAGCGGGCTGCACCGGGACGAGGTGTTCATCACCACCAAGCTGCCGTCCGGGCGGGCGGGCCACGAGCGGGCCACCCTGGCCGCCAGCCTGCGCGCGCTCGGCACCAGCCACGTGGACCTGTGGCTGGTGCACTGGCCGCCGCCAGCCCGCAAGCTGTGCGCGGTGTGGCGCGAGTTCCTCGCGCTGCGGGACGACGGCCGGGTGCGGGCGATCGGGGTGAGCAACTACTCGCTGGAGCAGATCGACCGGCTGACCGAGGGGACCGGCGAGACCCCCGCGGTCAACCAGATCCCGTGGAGCCCGGCCCGCTACGACGCGGCGCTGCTGGCGGGGCACCGCGAGCGCGGGGTGGTGGTCGAGGGCTACAGCCCGCTCAAGGGCGCCAGCCTGGGGAGCCCGGTGCTCGCGGAGATCGCCGCGGCCCACGGCGTCAGTCCCGCGCAGGTGGTGCTGCGGTGGCACCTCGAGCATGAGATCGTCACGATCCCCAAGTCCTCCGACCCGGGCCGGATCGCGGCCAACATCGACCTGCTCGGGTTCTCGCTCACCCCCGACGAGGTCACCCGGATCGACGGGCTCGGCCGCGGCTGAGGCCAGGACGGCGGGCCGGCTGCGTCACCCGGCACCGGCGCCGGGCTGGCAGGATGACGTCATGGCCGCCGCTCCCCCGGCTCAGCTCTGGCACCAGGTGACCGACTTCCTCGGCCTCAGCGGGCATCAGCCGTCCCGCGGGCTGGTGCTGGCCAGCGCGCTGGTGGCGCTGGCCGCGGTCGCCTCCCGCCGGCTCTGGCCGGTCACCCGGACGGTGGTGACCATCGCGCACGAAGGCGGGCACGCGCTGGCCGCGCTGCTGACCGGGCGGCGCCTGAACAGCGTGCGGGTGCTGCGCAGCACGGCCGGGGTGACCGTGTCCTCCGGCAGCCGGTCCGGCCCGGGCATCGTGCTCACCACCGCGGCGGGCTACACCGCCCCGCCGCTGCTGGGGCTGGGCGCCGCCGCCCTGGTCGCGACCGGGCACCTGGCCAGCATGCTGCTGATCAGCATCGCCGGGCTGGCGGGCCTGGCCATCGTCGTCCGCAACGTCTTCGGCATCCTGGCCGTCCTGGTCACCGGGGCCGCCATCGGGCTGGTGATGTGGCGCGGGTCGCCGCTCGCCGAGGCCGCGGCCGGCTACGCGCTGACCTGGTTCCTGCTGCTGGGCGGGGTGCGGCCGGTGCTGGAGCTGCAGGGCACCCGGCGGCGCCGGCCCGGCGGCAGCACCGACGCCGACCAGCTCGCCGAGCTGACCGGGCTGCCCGGCTGGTTCTGGGTCGGCGTCTTCGGCCTGATCGCGCTGGCGGCCGTGGCGGTCAGCGCCTGGTGGCTCATCCGCTGATTCGCCGGTCCTCGCCCGGGCATGGTTGACAGCGCACCAGGGCCCGCCGACAGACCACGAACCCGACGCAGGAGACAGGCCATGACGGAGGAGCACACCCCCCACCACCACCACGATCCGACCTTCTACCGGTCGCCCCGGGATGCGGCGGCCGGGCCACCCGAGAAGCTGGCCTACGTGGCCGCGTTCGCCCGGCCCGCCGACAGGCCCGACGCCATCGCGGTCGTCGACACCGACCCCGCCTCGGCCGGCTACGGCACGGTGGCCGGCTTCACCGAACTGCCGAACCTCGGCGACGAGCTGCACCACTTCGGCTGGAACGCCTGCTCCAGCGCGCTCTGCCCGACCGGTTCCCACACCCACGGCGACCGCCGGTACCTGGTCGTGCCGGGCATCCGCTCCTCGCGCATCTACATCCTCGACACCCTCGGCAAGGAGCGCCAGCCCGAGGTCGTGAAGGTGCTCGGCCCCGAGGAGCTGGGCAAGCATGCGAGCTATTCGCGGCCGCACACCGTGCACTGCGGCCCCGGCTACCTGTACGTGTCCTGCCTGGGCGGCGGGAACGGCGCCGAGGGGCCGGGCGGAGTCGCCCTGCTGGACCACTCGTCGTTCGACGTGATCGGCCAGTTCGAGGCCGACCGCGGCGACCAATACCTCGCCTACGACGTGTGGTGGCACATCAACGACGACGTGCTGGTCACCTCCGAGTGGGCCACCCCGTCCATGATCGAGGACGGGATCGTGCCCGAGCTGCTGCTCGGCAACAAGTACGGCCACCGGCTGCACTTCTGGGACATGAACACCCGCCGCCACGTCCAGACGGTGGACCTCGGCGAGCAGCATCAGATGGCGCTGGAACTGCGGCCCGCCCACGACCCGGCGCGCAAGTATGGCTTCGTGGGGGTGGTCGTCAGCACCGAGGACCTGTCCGCCTCGATCTGGCTGTGGCACGAGGCCGGCGGGCAGTGGGCCGCCACCAAGGTGATCACCATCCCGGCCGAGCCCGCCCCGGCCGAGCGGCTGCCGCCGCTGCTGCAGGGATTCGGGGCGGTGCCGCCGCTGGTCACCGACCTGGCCCTGTCCGTGGACGACCGGTTCCTGTACGTCTCGTGCTGGGGCACCGGCGAGCTCAAGCAGTACGACGTGTCCGACCCGTTCCACCCGCGCGAGACCGGGTCCGTGCGGCTGGGCGGCATCGTGGGCCGGGTGCCCCATCCGGCCCGGCCCGGCCAGCCGCTGGCGGGCGGCCCGCAGATGGTCGAGGTCAGCCGGGACGGCAGGCGGGTGTACTTCACCAACTCGCTCTACGGCGCCTGGGACGAGCAGTTCTACCCGGACGGCGTCGGCGCCTGGATGACCAAGCTGGACGCCGGTCCCGACGGCGGGCTCAGCTTCGACGAGCGCTTCTTCCTGGAGGGCGGCGCGTTCCGGGGACGGCGGGTGCACCAGGTGCGGCTGGAGGGCGGCGACGCCTCCAGCGACTCGTACTGCTACTCGTCCTAAGGCGCTTGCTCGTCCCAGGGCGCTGCCGCGGCGGGCGGCCGATCCCGGCTACCAGCGCTCACGGTGGACCACGTCCTCGAACGCGCGGCGGTCCGGCCGGCGCAGCGGGCTGAGCGGCCGCCCGGCGGGGTAGCCGAGCGCGATCAGATAGGCGCAGAACCGGTCCTCCGGGAAGCCCAGCAGCTGCCGGGCCAGCTGCTGGTCCTGGACCGCCGCGTGGGCGCTGCCGATCTCCAGGTCGGCAGCGGCGATCATGATGCTCATGGTCGCCTGGCCGAGGTCGTACTGGCACTGGTCCCGCTGGTGCTCGTCCAGGGCGACCGGGGCGACCAGCGCGATGGTGGCAGCCGAGTGCGCCACGTGGCCGGCGCCCCGCCACACCTCGGCGAGCTGCCTGAGCCGGTCCCGGCCGGTGACGGCGACGAAGTCCCAGGGCTGCCAGTTCCGCGAGGAGGGCGAGCGGCGGCCCGCCTCGAGGATCCGGTCGAGGCTGCCGGACGGCAGCGGGCGGTCGCTGAACTCGCGGACGTTGCGGCGGGCGGTGATGGCGTCCCAGGTCTCCACGCGCGCGGCCTACCCCCGGGCCCGCCAGGTGAAACAGCCCGCCTGCCCGTCCGGCCCGCGGCGGGTCCTGCCTAGGGTGAGGTGAGGGGCCGCCGCGGGGGGCGCGGCCCGCGACGGGGAGGATCCATGGTCACTCGTGACACGGCCTGGGCGCCCGGCACACCGTGCTGGGTGGACCTGGGCACCGGCGACACCGGCCAGGCGGCCAAGTTCTACTCCGGGCTGTTCGGCTGGGACGTGCAGCAGGGCGGCCCGGAGACCGGCGGCTACGCGATTTGCCTCAGGAACGGCCGGGCGGTCGCCGGGATCGGGCCCAAGCAGGGCCCGCCCGGCACCCCGCCGACCTGGACGACCTACCTGGCAACAGCGGATGCCGGCCAGACCGCCGCCCGGATCAAGGCCGCGGGCGGCCAGTTGCTGGTGGAGCCGATGGACGTGATGGACGCCGGCCGGATGCTGATCGCCGCCGACCCGGGCGGCGCGGTGTTCGGCGCCTGGCAGGCCGCCGCGCACACCGGCGTCGGCCTGGCCGACGAACCCGGGGCGCTGTGCTGGAACGAGAACCTCAGCCGCGACTTCGAGGGCAACAAGTCCTTCTACCGGGCCGTCTTCGGCTACGAGTACGGCGACATCCCCGACGCCGGCATGCAGTACTCGACATTCAGGATCGGCGGTGCCGACGTGGGCGGCATCGGCGCGATCGACAGCAGCTTCCCGGCCGGCATGCCGGCCTGCTGGACGGTGTACTTCGCGACCGAGGACACCGACGCGGCAGCGGCCGCGGTCACCGCGACCGGCGGCGGCGTGGAACGGCCGCCCTGGGACACCCCCTACGGCCGGATGGCCGTGGTGCACGACGACCAGGGGGCGGTGTTCTCCCTGATCAGCATGCCCGCGTCAGCGGGCGGCTGACCGGGGGTCACGGCGCGCCGACCGGGACCGGCGCCTCGTCGGCCATGAGCCGGCTGGCGGTCCGGTCCGCGGTGCCGCGCGCCCAGGCGCCGCTGGTGACGATGCCCAGCACGCCGGCGGCCAGCCCGCAGCCGCTGATGATCCACCAGCCGGCGTGGCTGGCCTCGGCGAAACCGGCGCGCAGCGGGCCGTGCAGCGCCGAGGTCACCGCGGCCCCGGTCACCGCCACGCCGAGGGCCTGGCCGACCTGGCGGCTGGTGGACGCCACGGCGGCTGCCACCCCGGCCTGTGCCCGCGGCATCCCGGACACGGCGGTGTTGGTGATCGGCGGGTTCACCAGGCCAGATCCGATGCCGAAGATCACGTACGCGGTCATCAGCCAGCTGACCGGGGTGCCGGCCGACAGGCCGGTCAGCATCGCCGCGCCCGCCGTCATCCCCACCCCCGCCACCAGCAGCGGCAGCCGGGGCCCGCGCAGGCTGATGATGCGGCCCGCCAGCGGCGCGAACACCACGGTCATCGCCGCCATCGGCACCAGGTAGAGGCCGGCCTGCAGCGCGGACAGCCCGCGCACGTCCTGCAGGTAGATCGTGTTCAGGAACAGGAAGCCGCCCATGGCCGCGAGCGCGCTGATCGCGATGACAGTCGCCCCCGCGAACGGGGCGCTGCGGAAGAACCGCAGGTCCAAAAGGGGATCCCGGCGCCGCCGTTCGTAGATCACCAGGGCGGCCAGGGCCGCCGCGGACAGCCCGAACAGCCCCATGATCTCCGGCGACGACCAGCCGGAGCGCGGGCCCTCGATGATCGCGTAGGTGAGCGAGGCCAGCGCCACGATGACGATGACCTGGCCCACCGGGTCGGGCCGGCGTGGCCTGGCCGCCCGCGACTCCGGCACGAACAGCGCGGTCAGGACGATGGCGGCCAGGCCGACCGGGATGTTCACCCAGAAGATCCCGCGCCAGCCCACCGACTCCACCAGGATGCCGCCGAGCACCGGGCCCAGCGCCATGCTGATGCCGTAGGTGGCGCCCCACATGCCGATGGCCCGGGCCCGCTCCCCCGGGTCGGTGAAGGTGTTGGTGATGATGGACATGGCCACCGGGTTGAGCATGGTCCCGCCGATCGCCTGCACCATCCGGAACGCGACCAGCCAGCCGAGGCCGGGTGCCACGCTGCACAGCAGCGAGCCCAGGGTGAACACGGCCAGCCCGGTCTGGAACGTGCGGCGGCGGCCCAGCCGGTCCCCGGTCGAGCCGGCCAGCATCAGGAAGCTCGCCAGGACCAGCGAGTACGCGTCCACCGTCCACTGCAGGCCCGGCACCGAGGCGTGCAGGTCATGCCGGATCGCCGGCAGGGCGACGTTCACGATGGTGATGTCGATGCCGGCGATGAACAGGCTCAGGCAGCAGATGCCCAGCACCAGGAAGCGGCGGCGGCGGGTCAGTTCTGGCACGAATCCCCTCGGGGAGTGACGATCCGGGCACTTGCGAAAATACAACTAACGTTCGCCGCGCCGTCATCCCGCACCCTGCCATCGCGGCGGGCCGCGCCAGGCGGGCAGGGCGCACGGCAGCGTGGTTGACTGGCGGCATGGCCGATGCACTGCCGCTGCTCTCGTTCCCGGACGCCGGGGCGTGGGATGCGTGGCTCGCCGGGCAGCACGCCGCCTCCCCCGGCGCCTGGCTGCGGATCGCCCGGAAGGGCGCGCCCGAGCCCACCGTGTCCTACGCCGACGCGCTCACGGTGGCCTTGTGCCACGGCTGGATCGACGGCCAGAAGGGGCGCCTGGACGAGAGCTACTGGCGGCAGCGCTTCACCCCGCGCAGGCCGGGCAGCCGCTGGTCGAAGATCAACGCGGACAAGGCGGCGGCGCTGATCGAGGCGGGCCTGATGAAGCCGGCCGGGCTGCGGGAGGTGGAGGCGGCCCGCGCCGACGGGCGCTGGGACAGCGCCTACGCCTCCCAGTCCAGGGCGACCGTCCCGGAGGATCTGGCGCTTGCGCTGGCGGCCGATGAGCGGGCCGGCGCGTTCTTCGCCGCCCTGGACAGCGCCAACCGCTACGCCATCCTCTACCGGATCGCCGAGGCCAAGCGGCCCGACACCCGTGCGCGGCGGATCGCCACCTTCGTCGCGATGCTGCACGAGCACCAGAAGATCCATCCCTGACGGGAGGGGGCACCTGCATGGCGACTGTCAGCGTCCGCTACATCGTCACCGACGTGGACGACGCGATCGCGTTCTACTGCCGCCATCTCGGCTTCACCGAGGACATGCACCCGGCGCCGACGTTCGCCGCCGTGCGCCGGGGCGACCTGCGGCTGCTGCTCAGCGCCCCTTCGGGGCGCGGCGGGGGCGGCCAGGCCATGCCGGACGGCACCATGCCCGAGCCGGGCGGCTGGAACCGGATCTCGCTCGAGGTGTCCGGCCTGCCCGGCCTGGTGGAGCAGCTCCGCGGGGCAGGGGTGCGGTTCCGCAACGAGCTGGTGACCGGCGTGGGCGGCAACCAGATCCTGCTGGAGGATCCATCGGGCAACCCGGTGGAGCTCTTCGAACCGCACGCGGGGTGAGCGTGCCGCCCGACGGCCCGGGCCGGGCGTCAGCAGTCGATCACCTGGCACAGTTCGAGCGCGAGGCTGCCGCCTTTGACGCGGCCGTCCGGGTGGCGGCGGCCGCGGCCGTGGCCCCGGCGGTCCCGTCCTGTCCCGGCTGGACCGTCACGGACCTGGCGCTCCACCGCCGGCTTCTGGCTGCGCATGCAGGCGATCGAGGCGGCGGTGCACCGCTGGGACGCCGAGAACGCGAACGGGGCCGCCGGGCCGGTCCCCCGTGACTTCGCCGCCGACGCGATCGCGCAGACCTTCGAGGTGATGGTGCCGTCCCGGCGGGCCCGCGGCCAGGCCCCGCCCGGTGAGGGCGAGCGCTACCTGTTCGCCAGCACCGACGGCGCGGGCGAGTGGGCGGTGGTGTTCGGCGCCGAGGGGGCCCGGCCCGCGGAACCGGGCGAGGGCTGGGACCTGCGGCTCGCGGGCCCGGCCTCGGACCTGATGCTGTTCCTGTGGGGGCGAACGGGCCCGGACGCCCTCGCCCTCACCGGCGACCGGGCCCTCGCGGACCGCTTCTTCACCCTGGTGCCGCCCACCTGAGCGCCGGGCGGCGCGGTCAGCCGACGTCGCGGCGGCGCAGGCCGGCCAGCCCCGCGGCGGCCAGGGCCAGGGCGATCACCGTGAGCCAGGCCAGCGGCGTGACCGTGAACGCGGCTCCCGGCAGCTTCGGCACGTGCACGAACGGGGACAGGTCCATCGCCCAGTGGCTGAGCCCGATGAACGGGCCGATCTCGCCGATCACCAGGATGAGCCCGAACGCCCCCCACGCCGCCGCCGTCAGCCGGGGCGCCAGCCCGAACAGCGCCGTCCCCAGCCCGGCCAGCAGCCAGATCGCGGGCAGCTGCGCCAGCGCCGCCCCGAGCATCCTGGGCACCTCCGTGCCCACGTCGCCGGTGCCGATCCCGTAGGCGATGCCCGTCCCCAGCCCGGTGATGGTCATCAGCAGGGCCGGGCCGGCCACCGCGAACGCCAGGTGGCTCAGCGCCCAGCGGGTCCGGCCGACCGCGGTGGCCAGCACCGGCTCCGCCCGTTGCGCCGTCTCTTCGGTCCGCAGCCGCAGCGCGGCCATGGTGGCGTAGACGGCGGCGATCAGCCCCATGATGCCCATGATCGCGGACAGGAAGGCGGTCTCCACGCCGGCCTGCCCGCCGAGCTTGGTGAACAGCTCGTGGGCGGCGCGGCTGTCACCGACCAGGCTCTGCACGCCGTGCGCGAGCGCGCCCATGATCGGGGCGTAGACGGCGAAGCCCGCGGCCCAGGCCAGCAGCGGGCCGCGCTGCAGGCGCCACGCCAGCGCCAGCGGGCTGCTCAGGGTGCGGCCGGCCGCGGCCGGGCCCGGCCGGGCCGGCAGCAGGCCCGCGCCCAGGTCCCGCCGCCGGGCCAGCGCGAACGCGGCCCCGGTGACCACGGCGGTGAACGCGGCTGCCACCGCGAACAGCCACCAGTGGTGCGGCCCGAACGGCCGGATCTGCTGCGTCCAGCCGATCGGGGACGCCCAGGTCAGGCCGCCCAGTGGGCTCCCAGGGTTCGCGATATCCCCCACCGCCCGCAGCAGGTAGGCGACGGCCAGCACGGCGATCGCCAGCCCGGTGGCGCCGCGCGAGCTGCCCGCCACCTGCGCCGTCACGGCGGTCACGGCGGCGAACATGACCCCGACCGCCATCAGCCCCAGCCCGAAGGCCAGCGCGTCCACGCCCGCCGCTCCCCCGATGGCCAGGGCGGCGGCCACCAGCAGCCCCAGGGCGGCGTTGGCGATCAGCGCCACGGTCAGCGCGGAGACCAGCGGCGCCGGCCGGCCGACCGCGCCCGCGCTGACCAGCTCGAGCCGCCCGGAGTCCTCGTCGCCGCGGGTGTGCCGGCTGACGATGAGGATGCTCATCACCCCGACCAGGACCGCCCCGAGCGCGCTCATCTTCCAGGTGGCCAGCCCGCCGAGGCTGGCCAGGTCCGCGTTGGGCCCGTAGAGCGCGACGGTGACCTTGTTGGCGCCGGCGCCGGCGGCGAACGCCTCCCGGGACGGCAGGCTCGGGTACAGGTCCCTGGTGCCCGCGATGCTCACGTAGGCGGTCGCGATGAACGCGTACACCCAGACCGCGAGCATGATCCGGCTGCGGCGCAGCGCGAGCCGGGTCAGCAGGCCGGCGCCGGCCAGGCCGGTCATCGCGCTGCCGCCGGCTCGGGCGGCGCGCCGAGCTGGTAGTGGCGCAGGAACAGCTGCTCCAGCGTGGGCGGCTGGCTCACCAGGGTGCGGACCCCGGCCGCGGTCAGCCGCTGCAGCACGTCACCGAGTGCCTCGGCGTCCACCTGGCAGCGCACCCGGCTGCCGGTGATCTCCAGGTCGTGCACGCCAGGCAGCCCGGCCATCCCCTCCGGTGGCCGGGCCAGCTCGGCGTCCAGCGCGGTGCGGGTCAGGTGCCGCAGGTCCGCCAGGGCGCCGCTGTCCACGGTCCGGCCCTCCCGGATGATCGTCACGCGATCGCACAGCGCCTCGACCTCGGACAGGATGTGGCTGGACAGCAGGACGGTCCGGCCGTCCCCGCGCAGCTCGCCGACGGCCTCCCGGAACGCGGCCTCCATCAGCGGGTCCAGGCCCGCGGTGGGCTCGTCCAGGATGAGCAGCTCAGCGCCGGAGGCGAGCGCCGCGACCAGCGCGACCTTCTGCCGGTTGCCCTTGGAGTAGGCGCGGCATTTGCGCTTGGGGTCCAGGTCGAACTGGGCCAGCAGCTTCTCCCGCCGGGCCTGGTCCAGGCCGCCGCGGAGCCGGCCGAGCAGGTCGATGACCTCGCCGCCGCTCAGGTTCGGCCACAGGGTGACGTCGCCGGGGACGTAGGCGATCCGGCGGTGCAGCGCGGTCGCCTCCCGCCAGGGGTCGCCGCCGAGCAGCGTCGCGGTGCCGCCGTCGGCGCGCAGCAGGCCGAGCAGGATCCGGATGGTGGTGGTCTTGCCCGCCCCGTTCGGCCCCAGGAATCCGTGCACCTCACCGCTGGCCACGCTGAGGTCGAGGCCGGCCAGGGCGTGGGTGTGGCCGAAGTCCTTGCGCAGGCCGGCCACGCTGATTGCCGCAGTCATAGTCGGGACTCTACACTTCATTCATAAATTTCTGAACGAACTAAAGCCCAGGGCGAAGGTCCCCAGCCCGGTGGCCGCCGCCCAGCGCCTGGTAGTTCTGTTGGGCAGCGGATGGCGGAGGGACAGGAAGGTGGCCGCACGGTGACAGAGCCCCCTGCGAAACGGGACGAGCAGGCCATCGCCCGCTTCGTCGAGCGGTTCGCCTCCGTCCTGGTCGAGGCGGGCATGCCGCCGATGGCGTCGCGGGCCTTTGCCGCGCTGCTGGTCACCGAGTCGGGGCGGCTCACCGCGGCGGAGCTGGCCACGCTGCTGAGCGCGAGCCCCGCCTCCATCTCCGGCGCGGTCCGCTACCTGGAGCAGCTCGGCATGATCAGCCGGGAACGCGAGCCCGGGTCGCGCCGCGACGTGTACCTGGTGGTGGACGGGATCTGGTTCGAGGTGGCGATGCGGCGCGACCAGGTGCTCACCCGCTGGGTCAGCGCCGCCCGGGACGGGGTGAGCCTGCTCGGCCCGCAGTCCCGGGCCGGCCGGCGGATGGCCGACTCCCTCGACTTCTTCGCGTTCCTGCTGGAGGAGATGCCCGCCATGCTGGCGCGCTGGGAAGAGCGCAAGGCCCGCCGCGCTTCAGCCACCCCCACCGCCGCCAGCACCTGATCTCCGGGGCGCGGAGCGCCCAGGCCGGAGCGAGCCGAAGGGCCGCGCCGCCGTCTGGACTGACGAGCGAGGCGACGAAGGAGCCGGAGCGAGGAGGGAAGACGGCGGGCTCGAGCGGCCCGGAGGCGAGCCGCCGGCCGGAAAAGGCAGAATCGGACCATGACCGACACGGCGCCGCCCGCTGCCGCCGAGCGGACCGCGTGGGCGCGGAGCCTGCAGACCCCGCTGCGCCGGTTCCTGCGCACCGAGACCGGCAGCGCGGCCGTCCTGCTCGGCGCCACGGTGGTGGCGCTGGCCTGGGCCAACATCGCGCCGGGTGGCTACCAGGCGGTGTGGCGGACCACCCTGTCGGTCACCCTGGGCGGCGCGGGCGTGTCACTGGACCTGCACGGCTGGGTGAACAGCGGCCTGATGACGCTCTTCTTCCTGGTGGTCGGGCTGGAGGCGCGCCGGGAGTTCGACCTGGGCGAGCTGCGTGAGCGGCGGCGCCTGGCGCTGCCACTGCTGGCGGGCCTGGGCGGGATGGTGGTGCCGATCGCGATCTTCCTCGCCGTCAACGCCGGCCGCTCCTCGGCGCACGGCTGGGGGACGGCCATGTCCACCGACACCGCGTTCGCGCTCGGGATGCTCGCGCTGGTGGCGCCCCGCTCCCCGGACCGGCTGCGCAGCTTCCTGCTGACCTTCTCGGTGGTGGACGACCTGACCGCGATCATCATCATCGCGCTGGCCTACAGCCGCCACATCACCATGCCGGCGCTGCTGGCCGGGCTGGCGACCCTCGTGGTGGTGCTGGCGGTCCGGCTGGCCGGGGTGCGGCGGGGCCTGGTGTTCGCGGCGCTCGGGCTGGTGGCGTGGACGGCGTTCGTCAAGTCCGGGGTCGACCCGGTGGTCACCGGCCTGGCGATGGGCCTGCTCACCCCCGCATACCCGGCCGCGCGCGGCGAACTGGAGCAGGCCACCGCCAGGTTCCGGCTGTTCCGCGAGCAGCCCACGCCGGAGCTGGCCCGGGTGGCGAGCATCGACCTGGCCCGCACCATCTCGCCGAACGAGCGGCTGCAGGAGACCTTCCACCCGTGGACGAGCTACCTCATCGTGCCGCTGTTCGCGCTGGCGAACGCGGGCCTGGTGATCAGCGGCCCGTTCCTTGCCCGCAGCTTCACCTCGCCGGTCACGCTCGGCATCCTGGCCGGTTACGTGCTCGGCAAGCCGGCCGGCGCGGCCGGCGTGTCCTGGCTGGTGACGGTGGCCAGCCGGGGGCGGCTGCGGCCGCCGGCCGGCTGGGCGTCGGTGACTGGCGCGGGCACCATCGCCGGCATCGGCTTCACCGTGTCGCTGCTGATCGC
>JBLMWU010000109.1:0-33919 GCA_050257395.1 Gemmatimonadota bacterium
CGGAAGGGGGCCAGGACCCGTGACGGTCCTGGCCCCCTCGCGGTGGAGCCCCGCTCACTCCTCCTTGGCGGCTTCAGCAGCCTCCTCGCGCACCGGGTCGCCTGGGCCCGGCTCGTCCTCCGGGGGCTGCGCCTTCGGCTTCCGGGTGGCCCTCGGCGTGGCCGCCGCCTTGCCGTTGCCCTTCGCCTTCGCGGCGTCACGCTCGGCCTTCTGCTTGGCAACCGCGCTGTCGATGAACCTGCCGAGCTTCTTGCCCAGCACCGGGCTCACCTTCGCGGCCTCCTTCACCGCCTGCGCTCGGGTCAGCTCACCGGCCAGGTGTCGCTCCTTGAGCTGGCGCACCAGCCTGCTGTCGTGACCCCTGACGAACTTCGCCTGCTGGCGCTGGACGTGCTCGCCGCACCCGCACGCGCACAGCGGGGTCTCGGCCTGGGTCTTGGCCTCGGTCTTGGTGGTTGTCATCGTGCTCACTCCTCATCCCAGTCCGCGTGAGCGCGGACCTCGTTCCAGAACTTGCCGTGGGCCTCCCGGCGGCTGTCGCCCAGATAGAGGCGGGCGTAGGGCCGCAGTGGCTCGCCCAGCCCGACCTCGTAGGTGCCGTCCACGAACTCCAGCAGGCCGAGCAGTTCCTCGGCCGCCCCGAACTCGGCGGTCGTGATCGACAGCAGCTTCCGGCCGCCGATCACGTCAAGCCATGCCTGCGAGGGGACCTCGCCAGACACGATCTCGGCATCCCGCATCTCCCCTCACTCCTCCCGCTGCCGACTGTCAGCGAGATGGCAGCGGGGAGGCCACACCAGCCGGGCTGCAACCTGGGGAGCCTGCGCGGTCGCCGTCCGCGAACCGGGCTAGGACGCGTTCCCCGGCCCGTAGCGGGCCTCGGCCCCGTCCTGTGTGGCCGGGCACAGACCGGGGTCCGGGGAAGCCGGCACCGTGCAGGCGGGCCGTGGGGAACCGGCAGTCCGCCCCGGTGGGGCATCCCGGGTACGCGAAGGCCCCGTGCAAGCAGGGCCCCCGCCGGGGAGTCCCAGCGGGGGCCCTGTTGGGCGGCCCTGGGGTGATGCAGGGTGACGGGTCCGCCCGGACCCAGCCCGCAACCCTCAGCCGAACTGCCGGGAGATCCAGCAGTTCCGCCGCCGAACCGGAGTCCTGCGGGAACGGTCGCGTCTGGGCGGCCCGGTCAGAACCGCCCGAGGCGCAGGCGGCGGGCCTCCTCCTGGGCCAGCTCCGCGCTCGCGCTTGCCGTGTAGCGGGTGATCATGTCGGAGTTCCGGGTCCAGCCGCCAGCAGACCGCAGCCCTTCCTCGCTGCCGCCAGCCCGCCGCCACCGGACTGCGCCCGTGTGACGCAGCCTGTGCAGGTGGAAGCCGTCGATGCCAGCACGCGTCGCCCTGACCTTGATCGCATTCGACAGGCCCGGATAGCTGAACGGCTTCAAGGAGCCGTTGCCTGGCAGCCACAGCGCCGCCGTGTGCACCGCAAGGGGCTGACGGCTCCGCACCCGCCGGTAGCGGTCCAGGGCCGTGCCGGTCTCCGGGCCGAACGGCACCCACCGTCCCTTCCCGCCCTTCCCCCGGACGACGTGAGCCAGCCCCGCCCGCAGGTCCACGTCAGCGACCGTCAGGGCCAGCAACTCAGCGGACCGCAGCATCCCCTCGGTCATCAGCCGGACAATCGCCTCGTCGCGGCGGTCGAGGAACGCCGTGCCCTTGCACGCTTTGAGCAGCGCCGCCATCTGCGCGTCAGTCAGGTGGGGCACCACCGGGTCATCGAGCTTCGGCAGCCGGAGCCCGTCCAACACGTCATAGTCCCGCTCGCCTTCATCCCGCAGCCAGCGGGCGAAGCGGTGCAGTGCTGCCTGCCGCAGCCGGAGCGTCCCCGGCCGCTGCCCGGCCCGCCGCAGGTCCGTGATGAATGCCTGCACGCCCGGCTTGTCAAGGACGGGCTCGGCCCCACCCTGGGCCTCGTACCACCGGAAGAAGCTGGTCAGCGACCACCTGTACGCGTACAGCGTGGCCGGGCTCTTGCCCTCGGCTTCCAGCGCCAGCATCCACGATTCGGCCAGGTCCCTCAGCGGGACCTCGGTCACGGATGCCGGCTTCCTCGTCTCGGTCGTCGTCTTCGCTCCTCTTCGTTCAGGAGCGCATCGCCGGATTGCCGGGTTAACAACCGCTGTATCGCCACCGGCCCCGGTACGTGCCGCTCTGCGCGCACTGTATATGCGCACGTCAGGGGCACATTCTCGGGTTTAACCGGACAGGTTCAGCACAGGGGCAGAAACGCGTGTTACGTGATCCTCTGCCTGCCCCTGCACGGAACCGCTGGTCAGAGGCTACGGCCGCCCGGCCGCTGGCCTGCGGGCGGGGCCGGGCCGGGATCCAGGCGGTGGCCGGGCGAGATACCGTTAGTGCGTGGCACAACGACGCGGGACTGGGTCGTGGCTGTCCGGGGTGCCCGCGCAGGGCGCGGCAGAGGAGTATCCCGGGCAGCGTCTCGGCCTGCCCGAGCACGGCCCGCGGGCGGTCGCGGGCATGGGCCGGCGCCTGCTGGCGCTGCTCATCGACTGGGTGGCGGCCACGATGATCGCGCTCGGCGCGGTGTCGCTGCGCTCACCGGGCCCGGCCCGGGCGGGCGGGACGCTGGCCCTGATCAACCAGGCGCAGCACTGGGCCCTGCCGGTGTTCGCGGTGATGGTCTACCTGCTGACTGCGCTGGCCGGCCTCACCCTGGGCAAGCGGCTGCTGGGCATCCGGGTGGCCAGGCTGGACGGCAGGCCCGTGGGCTTCGGCTGGGCGCTGGTGCGCACCCTGCTGCTGCTGGCCGTGGTCCCGGCTCTCTTCACCGACCGTGACCAGCGCGGCCTGCACGACCGGGCCGCCAACACGGTGGTCATCCGCTCCTAGCCCCCGGGCTGCCCGCCCACCCCGCCGACGAACCGGGCGACGGTATCGGCCAGCCGCTGCGCGGTGAGGTCCACCGGCGCCAGCGGCAGCACTATGTGGCTGACCACCAGCCGCACGATCGACTCCGCCCCGAAGGCCAGGTCCGCGGGGCTGATGTCCGGCAGATGCGCGGCCGCCCACTCCTCCAGCACCGCCGTGGCCGTGACGAGGACCAGTTCCGCCCGGGTGGTCAGGAACGGCAGCAGTTCGCCGGCGCCGCCCCGGGCGCTGGTCAGGATGGCCTTGATGAGTGGGTTGGCCGCTGCCTCCCGCAGCACATGCAGGATCGCGTCGTACGCCCCGGCCCGCACATCGCTGCCGTGCGCGAACAGGCGCGTGCGCACACCGGCGACGAAACGGTCCACCTCACGCTGGGTGAGCGCCTCGGCCAGCCCGCCCTTGCTGGTGAACTCGTTGTAGACGGTCTGCCGGCTCACCCCGGCCGCCGCGGCGACCTGGCCCATCCGCACGCCGGCCCAGCCGTGCGCGATCGTCAGCTCCCGGGCCGCATCCACGATCACGTCGCGCAGGTGCTGGCGCGCGACGTCGCGGTAGGGGTCCTCACGGCGGGCATCGTCAACGGCATCGCCATCAACACCGCCCACGAACTGGGGCACAAGCGGGAGGCGGTGGAGCGCTGGCTGTCGAAGGTCGCCCTTGCACCCACCGGCTACGGCCACTTCTACGTCGAGCACAACCGCGGCCACCACGTGCGGGTCGCCACCCCGGAGGATCCGGCCAGCGCCCGGCTCGGCGAGAGCTTCTGGGCGTTCTGGCCGCGCACGGTGCTGGGCAGCCTGGTTTCCGCCTGGCGGCTGGAGACAGGCCGGTTCCGCATCCGCGGCCGCAGCCCCTGGACGTGGCGCAACAGCGTGCTCAACGCCTGGGCCATGACCGCCGTGCTCGCCGCCGGGCTGATCGCCGGCTTCGGCCCGCGCGTGCTCCCGTTCTTCGCCCTGCAGGCAGTGGCCGGGTTCTCCCTGCTGGAGGTCGTCAACTACCTGGAGCACTACGGCCTGTGCCGGCAGCGCACCCCAGCCGGCCGCTACGAGAAGGTCACCCCCCGGCACAGCTGGAACAGCGACCGGGTCGTCACCGACATCTTCCTGTTCCAGCTGCAGCGGCACAGCGACCACCACGCCAATCCGCTGCGGCGCTATCAGACCCTGCGCAGCTTCGGGGAGTCACCGCAGCTGCCAGGCGGCTACGCCACGATGGTCGTGACCGCGCTGATCACCCCGCTGTGGCGGCGGATCATGGACCCGAAGGTGCTGGCGCACTACGGCGGCGACCTGTCCCTGGCCAATGTGCACCCCGCCGCCGCCCGGCGGCTGCAGGCCCGCTGCCCCCGGCAGCCGGGCTGACCGGCCCGCACGTCAGCGGAGCGTGCGGCGCTCCCGGACGGCGGCGGCGAGCTCGCTGAGCACGACCGCGGTGGCGTCGATGTCCATGCACGCGTCGGTGACGCTCTGGCCGTAGACCAGCCGGGCCGGGTCCCCCGGCTCCTGCCTGCCTTCGACCAGGAAGCTCTCCAGCATGACGCCGATGAGGCCGCTCTCGCCCGCGGCCAGCTGGCCGGCCAGCGCCTCGGCCACCACGGCCTGGCGGCGGTGGTCCTTGCCGCTGTTGCCGTGGCTGGCGTCCACCATCACCCGGCGCGGCAGCCCGGCGGCGGCGATCCGCTCCAGCGCGGCGCCGACCTGGCCGGCCTCGTAGTTCGGCCCGGACCGGCCGCCGCGCAGGATCACATGGCAGTCCGGGTTGCCGGCGGTGGTGACCACCGCACCCGTCCCGTCCGGGGTGACACCGAAGAACGTGTGCCCGGACGCGGCCGCGCGGCAGGCGTCCACGGCGACCTGGATGTCGCCGTCGGTGCCGTTCTTGAACCCGACCGGCATCGACAGGCCGGATGCGAGCTGGCGGTGCACCTGGCTCTCGGTGGTGCGGGCGCCGATCGCGCCCCAGGCGACGGTGTCGGCGATGTACTGCGGGGTGATCGGGTCCAGCCACTCGCAGCCCACCGGCAGCCCCAGCCCGCTGATGTCCAGCAGGATCCGGCGGGCCAGCTGGAGGCCCCGGTGGACGTCGTGGCTGCCGTCCAGCGCCGGGTCGTTGATCAGGCCCTTCCAGCCGGTCACCGTGCGCGGTTTCTCGAAGTAGACCCGCATCACGATCAGCAGGTCCTCGCGCAGGCTGTCGCGGAGCTTGGCGAGCCGGCCCGCGTAGTCCAGCGCGGCCACCGGGTCATGCACCGAGCACGGCCCCGCCACCACCAGCAGCCGGTCGTCATCCCCGGTGAGCACGGCGCGCACCTCGGCCCGGCCCGCCTCGACGGTGGCGGTCTCCTCGCTGCCGAGCGGCAGCCCGGCCAGCAGTTCTGACGGCGGGATCAGCGGCTCATAGCCCCGAACCCGGATATCGCTGGTGTGCGGCACCCCGACTCTCCTCCCAGCCGATGCAGCCACTTTCACCCCGGGCGCGGGCGGCGGTTCCACGCTACACGCGGGCATCGCGGGGCGGTGACGGCGGCCCGCCGTCCCCGCAGGCCGGGACGCCGGCCGCGGGCGGACGGCCCGCCGCCGGGTCAGACGATGTGCGTCGCGCGGGTCTCCGGGGCGAACAGCTCGGCGGGCTCCGCTGGCCCGCTGGCCAGGTGCTGCTCGCGGGAGTAGCGCAGGAAGGTGCGCAGGGTCTGCTCGTTGGCCTCCAGGCCGTAGGACCAGAAGTCCGGGCCCATCACCTCGCGGGTCCGCTCCACCTCGGCATACAGCCACGGCAGCAGGTAGCGGCTGGCCGCGGTCTCGGCCATCCGTTCCTCGGTGCGCGCCTTGGCCTCGGCGAACGCCTTGTACAGCGATCCGGCCAGCCAGGGGTGGCGGTTGTAGACGTCCCGGCGCAGCACCACCACGTGCATGATCGGGAAGATCCCGGTGGCGGCGAAGTAGCGTTCCTCCTCGACCCGGGCGTCGGGGAACAGGCGCCGCACCCGCGGGTCACCCTCGGCGAACGGGCGCGGGGTGCGCGGGCTGTACATCGCGTCGATCTCGCCCTCGGCCAGCATCCGGTCGAGGGTGGCGCCCGGCGGTATCTCCTCGATCTCGACCCCTGGCTGCACCGGGTGGCTGATCTTGGCGACCCGGCCGGGCCGCTGCAGGCCGCCGGTGCGGTACCGGACGGACGCCACCGGCACGCCGTAGTGCTCGGCCAGGATGCCGCGGATCCACACCGCCGCCGTCACCTGGTACTCCGGCACGCCGACCACCCGCCCGGCCAGGTCAGCGGGCTCTTTGATGGCGCTGCCCGCGTGCACGTAGATGCCGTTGTGCCGGAACGCCCGGGACGGGAACACCGGGATCGCGATGAACGGCGCGTCCTGGCCGAGGCTGATCACGTACGAGGACAGGGACATCTCCGCGGCGTCGAACTCGCGGAAGCGCGCCATCCGGAAGAAGGTCTCCTCCACCGGCAGGTTCAGGTAGGTCAGGTCCACCCCGTCCGGCCGGATGTCGCCCGTGGCCAGCGGCAGCGTGCGGTCGTAGTCCCAGCACGCCAGGGTCAGCGGCACCCGCAGGCTCATCGGCGACCTCAAGACTGAGTCACAAAGTACGTATGAGATTACATATTAGCGGGCCAGGCTGTGCAGACGGGAGAGCGAGACCGAGGGCATTTTACCTGCCCGTGACCAGGGCAGGGCGGGCACCCGGCGGGCGCCGCCCGCTGGGGGCCGGCGGAGGCCGGCCCGGCTGCGGCGCAGCGGGCGGCGGCGCGTCAGCGGAAGCGCGGCCGCGGCGGCTTGGGCATCCGGCCGGTCTTGGGCAGCGGCCCCTTGGGCATCTGCATGGACTGCGGCAGCGCCTTGAGCCGGTGGTTGAGGTCGGAGACCTGGCCGGAGGTGAGGTTGCGGGGCAGCCGCATGAGCTTGCGCTGCAGCTTGCGGATCGGCACCTGGCCCTCGCCGTCGCCGACCAGGAAGTCGTAGATCGGGACGTCGTAGGCCACCCGGGACACCCGCTTCTTCTCCGCGGCGAGCAGGCCGCCCACCCGGGTCGGGGTGCCCTCGGCGACCAGCACCACGCCCGGCCGCCCGACCGCGCGGTGCACCACGTCCATGCTCCGGTTCGCGGCGACCGCCGGCGTGACCGTCCAGTTGCCGCGCATGCTCTGCAGGATCGCGGCCGCCGCCCCGGGCTGGCCCTCGACGGCGGCGTACTGCGCGGACTGGGCGTACCGCCCGAAGATGATCATGGAGGTCGCGGCGCCGGTCAGCACGCCCAGCGGGATGAGCAGCGCCAGCAGCCCGGAGAGGACCCCGGCGATGACGAACGCGGCGAGCACGCCGACCCCGCTGAGCACCACGATCGGCAGGGCGCGCGGGTTGGACTTGCGGATGATGCCCGCCACCAGGCGGATCTGCTTGATGCGGCCGAGGGACGCGGGATCCACGTCAGCGCCGCTCGCTGGGGCTGCCGGCTTTCTTGCCATGTCCGGAAGGATAGGGGGAGAGGGTGCTCAGGCGGAAACCGCGCCGCCCAGCCGCCCGGGTTCCGGTCCCTGGCGGCGGGCCATCGCGTCGGCGTACAGGCGGCCGGCCCGGTAGGACGAGCGGACCAGCGGCCCGGACATCACTCCCGCGAAGCCCAGGCTCAGCGCTTCCTCCCGCAGCGCCACGAACTCCTCCGGCCTGACCCACCGCTCGACCGGGTGGTGCAGCCGCGACGGCCGCAGGTACTGGGTGATGGTGAGCAGGTCGCAGCCGGCCGCCCGCAGGTCCGCCATGGCCGCGCCGATCTCCGCTGGTTCCTCGCCCAGCCCCAGGATCAGGTTGGACTTGGTGACCAGACCCGCCTGGCCGGCCCGGCTGAGCACCTCCAGGGACCGCTCGTAGCGGAACCCGGGCCGGATGCGCCGGAACACCCGCGGCACCGTCTCGATGTTGTGGGCGAACACCTCCGGGCGGGCGGAGAACACCTCGGCGAGCCGCTCCGGGTCGGCGTTGAAGTCGGGGACGAGCAGCTCCACCCCGCAGCCGGGGACCGCGGCGTGGATCTCCCGGGCGGTCTGCGCGTACAGCCAGGCGCCGCCGTCGGGCTGGTCGTCGCGGGCCACCCCGGTCACGGTGGCGTACCGCAGGCCCATGGCGGCCACCGACTCGGCCACCCGGCGCGGCTCACCGGTGTCGAGCGGCAGCGGCCTGCCGGTGGCGATCTGGCAGAAGTCGCAGCGGCGGGTGCACTGGTCGCCGCCGATCAGGAAGGTGGCCTCGCGGTCTTCCCAGCACTCGAAGATGTTGGGGCAGCCCGCCTCCTGGCAGACCGTGTGCAGGCCCTCCCGGCTGACCAGGTTCCTGAGCTCGGTGTAGGCGGGGCCGGTCCGCACCCGGGTCTTGATCCACGGGGGCTTGCGCTCGATGGGGGTCTGGCTGTTGCGGGCTTCCAGGCGCATGAGCTTGCGCCCGTCGGGTGCGAGTACCACGATCCCAGGGTACGTCCCGGCCCGCGGCGGAGATCACGCGCGGCCGGCCAGGCCGCCAGGGAGGCACGATGATTCTCAGCACGATGAACGATCTGCCGGGCTATGAGGTGACCGAGGTTCTCGGTGAGGTCTTCGGCATCACCGTGCGCTCCCGCAACGTGGGCTCGCAGCTCGGCGCCAGCTTCAAATCGCTGGTCGGCGGGGAGCTGCGGGGGATGACGAAGATGCTCGCTGACAGCCGGCTGGAGGCGCAGGCGCGCCTCTCCGAGGCCGCCGGGGCCAAGGGCGCGGACGCGGTGCTCGCCATGCGCTTCGACGCCAGCGAGTTCCAGGTCGGCCAGGAGATCTGCGCCTACGGCACCGCGGTCAAGGTCCGCCGCCTGGATTAATGGCGTTGCCTGGCTCGATAACCTTAGGCACATGCCAGCGCAGTTCGATCCCCCGTCGGGGACCCGCGACTTCCTTGCCCGCGAGTTCGAGACGAGAGAACGCGCGTTCGCGCATATCCGGTCGGTCTTCGCCCGGTACGGATTCGAGCCGCTGGCCACCCCGGCGTTCGAGCGGCTCGACGTCCTCATGGGCAAGTACGGGGAAGAGGGCGACAAGCTCATCTTCAAGATCCTGCGGCGCGGGGAGCACGAGGGGACCGGCGAGGCGGACCTGGCGCTGCGCTACGACATGACCGTGCCGCTGGCGCGGGTGGCCGCCAGCTACGGCAGCCAGCTCCCCAGCCCCTACAAGCGGTACACGATCGGGCCGGTGTGGCGGGCCGACCGGCCCGGGCACGGCCGCTACCGCGAGTTCACCCAGTGCGACCTGGACACGCTCGGAACCGCCTCAGCGCTGGCGGACGCCGAGGTGATCTGCGCGGTCCACGACGCGGTCGCGGGCCTGGGCGTCGGCGACTTCCGGTTCCTGCTCAACTCCCGCCGGGTGCTGGCCGGGCTGCTGGAGGCCTTCGGGGTCCCGCCCGGCCTGGGCCCGGGCGTGCTGGCCAGCCTGGACAAGCTCGACAAGCTGGCGCCCGCCGACGTGGCCGCCGAGCTCACCGGGCGCGGCCTGGCCGCGGCCAGGGCCGGCGAGCTGGTGGACACGATGACCGCCGCCGACGCGGGCGAGCGGATCCGGGACGTCCTCAAGGCCAGCGACGAGGGCGCGGCCGGGCTGGACGAGGTGGACGCGGTGCTGTCGCTGGCAGCCCGCGAGCTGCCCGCCGGGCGGGTGGTCTTCACCCCCCGGCTGGTGCGCGGCCTCGGCTACTACACCGGCCCGATCTGGGAGGTGGCCGCCACGGGGGTGCCCGGCTCCCTCGCGGGCGGCGGCCGCTACGACCACCTCATCGAGACACTCGGCGGTCCCGACGTGCCCGCTACCGGCGGGTCGCTCGGCATCGAGCGGATCCTGCTGCTGTCGAAGACGGAGGAACCGCACACCCGGCTGGACGTCGCGGTCACCATCATGGACGAGGGATACGCCCAGCGCAGCTTCGGCTTTGCCGCGGCCGCCCGGGCGGCCGGGCTGCGCGCCAGCGTCTACCTCGGCTCCTCCGGCAAGCTGGGCCGCCAGCTCAAGTGGGCCAGCGACCAGGGCGCGCGCTGGGCGCTGATCTACGGCGCCAGCGAGGAGGAAGCGGGCACGGTCACGGTCCGGGACATGACGACCGGCGAGCAGACCGCGGTGCCGGTCAGCGGCCTGACCGGCCACCTGGCCTCGCTCGCGGGCTGACCTGACCGGTCAGCCGGCCACCGGCTCGGCCAGCGCCGGGCCGCCGGCCAGCGCCGCGATGGCGTCCGCGCCGGTGACCCGGCGCCAGCTGGTGGCCCCGAGCAGGCCGGCCAGGTGATGCTCGACCGGCCCGGTCACGTCCTGCACGGTGATCAGCCGGTCCGCCTCCGCGGACAGCGAGGTGGTGCCCGCGCCCTTGATGCCGCAGGCCACGATCCGGTCGTACCAGCCCAGGTCGTTGTCGCAGTTGAGGGCGAACCCGTGCATGGTGACCCCGCGCGCCACCCGGATCCCGATCGCGCCCAGCTTCCGGTCCGGCTCACCGGAGCCGGTGACCCAGATCCCGCTGCGGCCCTCCACCCGGGTCGCGGTGACGCCCAGGTCGGCGCAGGCGCGCAGCATCGCCTCCTCGACCGCGCGGACGTAGGCGATGACATCCACCGGCTCGGACAGCGCGACGATCGGGTAGCCGGTCAGCTGGCCGGGCCCGTGCCAGGTGATCTTGCCGCCCCGGTCCACGTCGATGACCGGGATGCCCGGGTCGGTCAGCGGCCGGTCCAGCGGGCTGGTCCGCCGGCCCGCCGTGTACACGGCCTCGTGCTCCAGCAGCAGGCAGGTGTCCGGGATCGCGCCGGTGACCCGCCGGTGATGCAGCCGGCGCTGGAGTTCCCAGCCGCCGAGGTAGGGGACCGCGCGGGCGCCGAAGCCTGCGTGCGCGTAGATCAGCTCACCGTTCACCCTGCCAGCTTAGATCTCCCGCCGGCAGGACTGCCGGATCCAGCGGGCGGGCAGGGAAGTAACAGGCGGTCGCCGGCAGTTGAGCGTGATGTGAGGGTCGCGGCGTGATAGACGAGGCGGAGATCAGGCGGATGAGCCCGGCCGAGCGGGCCAGGCTGGCCCGCGTGCTGGCCACGCTCGACGACCCGCCGCCGCCGCCCGATCCGGGGGCGGCGCTGCGCCGGCGGCTGCTGATCGCCGCCGCCCTGATCGGCGCCCTGGCGCTGGCGGCCTGGATCGGTGTGCTCGCCGACACCCTGCCGCGGTACTACCGGGCCGGCGGCTGGCGGATCACCTGGGTCGGCTTCGACACCGCGCTGCTGGCGGTGGTCGCGCTGACGGCGTGGGCGGCCTGGCGGCGGCGGCAGGTGCTCATCCTGTGCCTGGTGGTGCTCGCGACGCTGCTCATCTGCGACGCCTGGTTCGACACCACCCTGGACTGGCAGACGCGCGGCTTCATGTTCAGCCTGGCGCTGGCCCTGGGTGTGGAGCTGCCGGTGGCGGCCATGGCCCTGATCGGCGCCCGGCGGCTGCTGCGGCTGACCATCGGCCGGATGGAGGTGCGGGTGGGCTCGCGGGCGCCGGTGCCGGCGTTCTGGCGGGTGCCGCTGTTCGGCGACGTCCCCGCGGGCTACCGCGATGTCCTGCGCCGCCCCGAGTGCATCGAGGACGGGGCGGACGGGCAGCCGCAGCCGGACGAGAGCGGCGCCCGCGCTTCCTGAGCACGCCGCGAGCCGGCCGGCCGCCGCGGTTCAGCCGGGCCCGGCCAGCAGCGCGGCGAGCGCCTCCGGCAGCCGCGGGTACCGGAACTGGTAGCCGGCGGCGAGCAGCCTGCGGGGCAGCACCCGGGCGCTGGAGAGCAGGTCACTGCTGACCTCGCCGAGCAGCAGCCGCAGCGCGGGGGTGGGCACCGTCAGCACCGCCGGCCGGTGCAGGGCCGCGCCGAGCGCCGCGGTGAACTCGGCGTTGGTGGCCGGGTGCGGGGCGGTCAGGTTGACCGGCCCGGACAGCTCCGGGGTCGCCAGCAGGAAGGCGACGGCGGCGAGGTAGTCCGCGATCGTGATCCAGCTCATGGCCTGGGTCCCGGGGCCCAGCCGGGCGCCGAGGCCGAGCCGGAACGGCAGCAGCAGCCGGGCCAGCATGCCGCCGCCCGGCGACAGCACCAGCCCGGTCCGCATGGTCACCACCCGGATCCCGGCGTCGCGGACCGGGCCCGTGGCCCCCTCCCACGCCTGCACCAGGTCCGGCAGGAAGCCCGTCCCGGCCGGGGAGGTCTCGTCCACCTCCCGGCCGCCGGTGTCGCCGTACCAGCCGATCGCCGACGCCTGCAGCAGCACCGCGGGCGGGGGGTCCAGCGCGGTGAGCGCCGACGCCAGCGCCCCGGTGGCCGCCAGCCGGCTGGCGCGGATCTCCGCCTTGTAGCTTTCGGTCCAGCGCCGGTCGGCTACCCCCGCGCCGGCCAGGTTGACGGCCGCGCCGATGCCCGTGAGCGCGCCCGGCGCGAGCCCGCCGCCGGGCGCGCCGGGATCCCAGCGGACCTCGCCGGCCCCGGCGGGGGCGCGGCGGACCAGCCGGATCACCTCGTGGCCGCGCTGGCGCAGGTCCGTGACCAGCGCCGTGCCGATCAGCCCGGAGGATCCGGTGATGGCGATCTGCATGCCGCCCCCCTCGCCCCCTGCCCGCCGCGGGCGGGCCGGTGCCGGTTGCCGCGGTACCCCCTAGAGGCCGAGCTCGGCCTCGAAGGATCCCTCTTCCAGCCGGTCCTTGACGGTGATCAGGAACCGGGCCGCGTCGGCGCCGTCCACCAGCCGGTGGTCGTAGGTCAGCGCCAGGTAGGCCATGGACCGCACCGCGATGACCTCGCCGAGCGACGCGTCCTCCATCACCACCGGGCGCTTCACCACCGTGCCGGTGCCCAGGATCGCCACCTGCGGCTGGTTGATGATCGGGGTGTCGAACAGCGCGCCCCGGCTGCCGGTGTTGGTGAGGGTGAACGTGCCGCCGGCCAGGTCATCGGGGCTGACCTGGCCGGACCGGGTGCGGGCGGCGAGGTCGGCGATCTTGCGGGCCAGCCCGCCGATGTTGAGGTCGCCGGCGTTGCGCACGACCGGCACCATCAGGCCCCGCTCGGTGTCCACCGCGACCCCGAGGTGCTCGGCGTCGTGGTAGACGACCTGGTTGTTCTCGGTGTCGATGAGGGCGTTCAGCCGGGGGTGGATCTTGAGCGCCTCCACCGTCGCCATGGCGAAGAACGGCAGGAAGGACAGCTTGACGCCCTCCCGCGCCTCGAAGTCGGCCTTCGCCCGCTCCCGGAGCCGGGCGATCGCGGTCACGTCGGCCTCCACCACGGTGGTGAGCTGCGCGGAGGTCTGCAGCGACTCGACCATCCGGCGGGCGATGAGCTGCCGGGCCCGCGACAGCCGTTCGGTGGTGCCCCGCAGCGACGACGGGACGATCTCCGGGCGGGCCGGCGCTGGCACGGCCGGCGCGGGCGCCGCGGCCTGCCCGGGCGCGCCCTGCGGGGCGGCCGGTGCGGCGGGCGCAGGGGCCGGGGCTGGGGCGGTCTCGCGGAGCGCCCGCGCGGCCTCCAGCACGTCCTGCTTGCGGATGCGGCCGCCGACCCCGGTGCCGTTGACCGTGGCCAGGTCCACGCCGTGCTCCGCGGCCAGCTTGCGCACCAGCGGGGTCACGTACGGGCCCTCGGCCGCGGCGGGCGCCGGGGCTGGCGGTGCGGGCGGCGGGGCCGCCGGGGGGGCCTGGGCGGCCGGGGGCGCGCTGGGGGAGCCGAACGCGGGCGGCGCGTAGGTGGGCAGCGGCGGCGCGGGTGGCGGCGGCGCGGCCGGGGCGGTGGCCTCGTACGCCGGGGCGGGCGGCGGGGCGTAGGCAGGCGGCGGCTCGTAGGCGGGCGGGGCCTGCGGCGCTGGCTGCGCGGGCTCCGGCTGGGCCGGGGCGGGCTGCGCCGCGGCGGGCCGGGCCGGCGGCGCGGGCGGGGCCTCCGGCTGGGCGGCCTGTGGCTCGGCGGCCTGGGGCTGGGCGGCCGGGGCGCCGGCCTCCCCGCCCTCGTCGATCACCGCGAGCTCGGCGCCCACGGCGACCGTCTCGTCCTCGCCGACCGTGATCCCGCGCAGGATGCCGGACACCGGCGAGGGAATCTCGGTGTCGACCTTGTCGGTGGAGACCTCGAGCAGCGGCTCGTCCGCCTCCACCCGGTCACCCTCCTTCTTCAGCCAGCGGGTGACTGTGCCCTCGGTGACGCTCTCACCGAGCTGGGGCATGGATACGGAGACCGACATGGCTACCCGTGACTCCTTCTTCGTTGTTCAGTGCTCGCGGATGGGCGCGGGGCTCAGGAATGGAAGTGGAGGGGCTTGCCCGCGAGCGCGAGGTGCGCTTCGCCGAGCGCCTCCGACTGGGTCGGGTGCGGGTGGATGAGCTGGGCGACCTCGGACGGCAGCGCCTCCCAGTTGTAGATCAGCTGGCCTTCGGCGATGAGCTCGCCCACCCGGGCGCCCACCAGGTGCACGCCGAGCACCGGGCCGGGCCGGCCGTCGGGGCCCTTCGCGGCGATCACCTTGGCCGCGCCCTGGGTCTGCAGGATGACGCTCTTGCCGTTCCCGCCGAGGTTGTAGTTGACCTCGGTGATCTCGATGCCGCGCGCCTGCGCGGTGGCGGAGGTGATGCCGACGGAGGCGACCTCGGGGTCGCAGTAGGCGATCCGCGGCACCCCGTCGTAGTCGATGGGGGTCACCTCCAGGCCGCTGACCTGCTCGGCGACCAGGATGCCCTCGGCGAAGCCCACATGGGCGAGCTGCAGGCCGGGGGTGAGGTCGCCCACCGCGGAGATGGTGGGCACGCTGGTGCGGCAGTACTCGTCCACCTGGACGAAGCCGCGTTCCACCCGGACGCCGGCCTCCTCGTAGCCGAGGCCCGCCGAGACCGGGCCGCGGCCCACGGCGACCAGCAGCAGCTCGGCATCGAGGGTCTTGCCGCCCTCCAGCGTGACGCTGACCCCGTCCTCGGTCTCCTTGACGCCCTCGAACCGGGTGCCCACCTGGAAGCCGATGCCGCGCCGCCGGAACGCGCGCTCCAGCAGCCGGGAGCTGGCCTCATCCTCGGCGGGCAGCAGGTGCGGCAGCATCTCGACGATGGTGACCTCGGCGCCGAACGAGCGCCACACGCTGGCGAACTCGACCCCGATCACCCCGCCGCCCAGGATGACGGCCGACCGCGGCACCCGGTCCAGGCGCAACGCGTGGTCGCTGGTGATGACCCGCCCGCCGTCGATGGTCAGGCCCGGCAGGCTGCGCGGCTCCGAGCCGGTCGCCAGCACCACGTGCGAGCCCTCGTAGACCTGCTCGCCCACCCGGACGGCGGTCGGTGACACCAGCCGGCCCTCGCCGTAGACGATCTCGACGCCGCGGCTGGCGACCGTGCCCTGCAGGCCCTTCCAGAGCCGGTCCACGACCTTGTCCTTGTAGGCGTTCACCGCGGGCATGTCGATGCCCTCGAGGGTGGCGCGCACACCGACGCCGGCGGCGTCCCGCGCGTGGTCGGCGACCTCCGCGGAGTGCAGCAGCGCCTTGGTCGGGATGCAGCCGCGGTGCAGGCAGGTGCCGCCGACCTTATCCTTCTCGATGAGTGCGACCTTCTTGCCGAGCTCCGCCGCCCTGAGCGCGCAGGCGTAGCCCCCGCTCCCGCCACCGAGGATGACGATGTCGTAGAGGCCGGTGCTTTCCGCCACAGAATGCTCCTTGTCCTGTTCCCGCTCACCCGGCTGCCGCGGCAGCCTTGCTACAGCCGTCCTTCTGCCACGTCCAGCGCGATCTGAACCAGCATCCGGGTGGCTGCCCCCGTGCCGCCCTTCGGCGTGTACCCGTGCGGGGCGCCCTCGTTGAACGCGGGCCCCGCGATGTCCACGTGCGCCCAGCGCACCCCGTCCGGCACGAACTCCTGCAGGAACAGCCCGGCGACCAGCATGCCGCCGAACCGGTCAGGACCCACGTTAGCCAGGTCAGCCACGGTGGAGTCCAGGTTCTTGCGCAGTTCCGCGGGCAGCGGCATCGGCCAGGCGGCCTCGCCGGCCCGGCGGGCCGCGTCGACCACCCCGGCGCGCACGGCGTCGTCGTTCGCCATCACCCCGGCGATCCGCGGGCCCAGCGCCACCACCTGCGCCCCGGTCAGCGTCGCCACATCGACCAGCAGGTCGGGGGAGTCGGCGCCGGCCCGGCCGAGCGCGTCGGCCAGCACCAGCCGGCCCTCGGCGTCGGTGTTCAGCACCTCCACCGTGGTGCCCCCGTAGGTGGTGAGCACGTCGGAGGGACGCTGGGCGGTGCCGCTGGGCATGTTCTCGGCGATGGCGAGATAACCGACGACCCGCACCGCGGGGGCGAGCGCGCTGAGCGCCTGCAGCGCGCCGATGATCGCCGCGGCCCCGCCCATGTCGCTCTTCATCGACTCCATGGCCTTGGCCGGCTTGAGCGACAGCCCGCCGGAGTCGAACGTGATGCCCTTGCCCGCGAACACGACGGTCCGGGCGGCGCCCGGCGGCGCGTACTCGAGCCGGACCAGCCGGGGCGGGTTGGCCGAGCCCTTGCCGACGCCGAGGATCCCGCCGTAGCCGCCGGCCGCCAGCGCCTGCTCGTCCAGCACCTCCACGGACAGCCCGCAGTCAGCCGCGACCCGCTCCGCAGCCGCCGCCAGCGCGGCGGGCACCAGGTCCGACGGGCCGGTGTTCACCAGGTCCCGCACCAGCCAGACCCCGGCCGCCAGGGCTTCCGCCCGCTGCACGCCCGCGGCCTGCGCCTCGCCCGCCAGCAGGGTCAGGGCCGGGCCGGGCGGCGCGCCTGCCCGGTAGCGGCGGAACGCGTACGCGCCGAGCAGGGCGCCGAGCACCACCGCCTCGGCTTCGGCGGCGTCCCGGGCGGGCAGTGCGAGCGCGATCCGCTGCGGCCGGTCACCGCCGCCGTTGCGGCCGGGCGCCGGCAGGAGCGCGCGCACCGCGGTGCCCGCGGCCCGGCGGAGCACTTCGGGGTCGAAGACCGGCCCGCCGCCGTCCGCGGCCGCGGGCTCACCGAGCCCGACCGCGGCGATGAGCGGGGCGGTGAGCCGCCCGCTGGCGGCGATCTTGGTGACGTCGCCGGGCTCACCGGTGGCGCCGAGCGCCGCCAGGGTCTGCCCGAGGGTGCCGCCGAACGCCTGGTCCACGTCCTGCGCACCCGGCCCGGGCACCGGCCCGTCCGGCCCGGGGATCACCGGTATGACGACGGCGTCCGCGTCCACGGAGCCGGGGGTGGAGCCGCTGATGCTGACAGGGGTACCCACGGGTCCGATGCTAGTGCCTGCCGCCGCACTGACGATCACGGCTCCCGCAAGCACGGCGCGTGCTGTCCCCGCGCACCCGCGGGGACAGCACGCACAGCGCGGGCCGGCGGCTACCGCTGGGCGTGGCCGATGGCCGGAGCCCGCGCCCCCGCGGGCCCGGCCTGGCCCGCGGCGGGCAGCCGGAGGGTGGCGAAGTCGGGGTGGCTGAAGTCGAACAGGGTCATCAGGTTGCCGATGGCGGGCCGGTCCTGCGGGACGTAGGCGCCCGGCGTCGCGTTCGGCAGGTTGTCCTCGCTGTAGCCGGTGAGGGCGGGCAGCCGCCAGTTCGCCTCGATGAACTTCAGGATCGAGACGTGGTCGCTGTAGGTGTGGTCCACCGCGCCCCGCCGGGCGTAGGGGGAGACCACCAGCAGCGGCACCCGCGGCCCGTCACCGAAGAAGCTGACGGGCTGGATGTAGCCGGAGTCGTAGTAGCCGCCGCTCTCGTCGTCGGTGATGAGGATCGCGGTGGAGCGCCAGAGGGCCGGGCTGGCCTGGACGGCGCTGACGGCATGGGCCACGAAGTCCTCGAACGCGGCCATCGTGGAGTAGCCGGGGTGCCCGTCGTCGTCGGCGGGCTTGAGGAACGTCACCGCGGGCAGGGTGCCGTTCGCGGCGCCGGTCATGAAGTCGGTGAGGCCGTGCTCCACGCTGGCGCGCAGCGCCGGGTTCGTCATGATCGACGCCGAGTACTGCATCGGGTCGCAGATGCCGCAGTACTGCGGGCTCACCGTGCCGTTGTCGTAGCCCTCGCCGAAGTAACCCCAGCTGATGTGGTGGGCGGACAGCTCGTTCCCGATGGTGACGTAGTCCGTCTTCTGCGGCGGCACCGTGAACGGCGAGGAGGTGTTCAGGCTGCCGTCCACGTTGTAGCCGGCGTTGTAGTTGTTGAGGATGTAGTACCGGCCCGGCTGGCAGTTGCGCATGGCCCGGTAGGGCAGCCTGGCCAGGAACGCGTCGACCGCCCCCACCCCCGGCTGGGCGGGGTCCGCGCACTCGGAGTAGGAGCCGCCCGCGTACCCGTCCTGGGTGTAGTTGTTGTTCGTGCCCGGCTTGGGATCGGGATTCTCGATCTGGTTCGCGGGCGGGACCGCCGCCCGGCCTGCGGCGTTCTGGTAGGAGGCGGCGAAGCCGGTGCCGAGCACGATGTGGTTGGCGCCCGTGCCGCCCTGCGCTGCCTGGTGGTAGTTGTCGCTGATCGCGTAGTGCTCGGCCAGGTCCCTGAGGACGGGGGCGTCGCCGGCGGCCATGTTGTAGTAGCCCATCTGCACGCCGCCCTGGAAGATGGGCGCGGGCGGCTGGGCGCCGTTGTCGTCGCCGGCTGTGTTCGCCACCCAGGTGGCGAGCCGGTCGCCGGTGGCGGCGGTCTGCTGCCACATCTGGTAGAAGCGGTGCAGCGGGTCACCGGTGTACGCGCCGGAGAACTCGCACTGGCCGTACTGCGAGTACTGGGTGTGCGGGTCGTTGTAGGGGACGTAGCGGGTGATCTGGAACGGCCCGTCCGGCAGGCTGGCGGGGAAGCGGGTGTCGGCGCTGTTGCCGGGCAGCCCGTCGCAGGCCTGCGGGACGTAGGTGGTGTTCGGCTGCGGCAGGGCCGGGTACGTCCCGGTGATCTTCGGGGTGAGGGTGTAGGACTTCGTGTCGCTCGCCGTCAGCTGGGCCGCCCTGGCGTAGTGGGGGCCGGGGCCGCCGCTGGCCGTGACGATGCCCTCGGACAGCAGGTTGTCGATGGTCTGGCCCCGGGGCGGCTGGTAGGTGGCGAAGACGTTGTCGAAGCTGTGGTTCTCGCCGATGATCACGATGACGTGCTTGATCGGCGTGCTGGTCGCCGCCTGCGCCGCGCCGGCGGCCGCAGCGGGCGGGCCGGTGATCCCGGCTAAGGCTGCTGCCGCCAGCCCGGCCGCCCCGGCCAGGCCGGCCGGCCGGATCAGTCCTCGTCGCATGTGCTGCCTCCGTGTCTCGTCTCTTCCTGCCCGGGCGCCGCGGCCGGCGCCCGGTCGCAGCGTCACGAGCGCGGGCGGCGGTCAGCCGGACAGTGCGTGAACGTCCGGTGGCGCCTGAGTCAAGCCTTCGCCGCCGGGCCCTGGCGCGGAAGCCCCCGCCCCGCCATCGGGGCCGGCCGCCGGGAAGAAATGGCAGCCCTCCGGCTCCAGCCGCAGGCCGACCGTCTCGCCACGGGCCGCCCGGTGCCTGGCGAAAACGCCGGTCAGGCGGCCGTGCCCGGGCACGTCCACGGCGAACTCGTAGCCGCGGCCGCGGAAAGCCACGTCGGCGACGGTGCCGGCGAGATGGTGCTCGCCGCGGTGCGGGGCGCTGGTCCGGCCCACCGGGGTCCGGCATGGCCCGCGCGCGGTCCCGGCACTGCGCGCGCGGCAGGCGCCGCCTGCGCAGCGCGAACGCGCGTTGTCCGCGGCGGCCAGATGCGGCCAGAGCGCGTAGTCCTGGAACACCATGGACAGGTCGCGCCGCTCCGGCGGGACGTGCACGCGCCCGTCGGCGACGGTGGCGGCGCCGATGGTGATCCGCCCGCCGCTGATCCGCTCGATCCCGGCCAGGCTGCGCAGCAGCGTGGTCTTGCCCGAGCCGGACGGGCCGAGCAGGACCAGGAACGTGCCGGGCGCCACGTCCAGGCCCACGTCCTGCAGGGCCCTGCTGCCGCCCGGGTAGACCTTGCTGACCCCCTCCAGGGTGATGCGCTCAGCCACGGCTGGTCCCTCCGATCCGGCGCCATCCGGCCGGCGCGGCCAGCCGGTAGCCGCCCAGCACGAGGGCGACCGCGGCCAGCGCGATACCCACGGCCAGCACGGACTGGGCCATGCCGGCGCCGAAGTGGTAGGTCGCCAGGTTGTCCTCGATGGCCACCGAGGCGGGCGGTGAGTTGGGTGCGTACAGCAGTTGCGACAGCGGCAGTTCCAGGAACACCCCGCAGAACGTCAGCAGCCAGGCCATCACGATGGGCCGGGAGACCATCGGCAGCACACCGCGGGCCCAGGCGGCGATCGCCCCGGCGCCGTGCGCGCGGGCCGCGTCCATCAGCGAGGGCTGCAGCTGGGAGACGGCGCCGACCAGCACCCGCGCGTTGGCCGGCAGGCTGGACGCGGTGTAGGCGATGATGAGCAGCGTCACCGTCTGGTACAGGCTGATGCCCAGGGTGGACATGACCGGCAGGTTGTAGGCGAAGATGTAGCCGGCCCCGAAGACCACGCTCGGCAGCGCGACCGCGGCCAGCAGCAGGAAGTCGAGCAGCCTGGTGGCCCTGTCGCTGCGGCGCGACAGCAGCCGGGCGGCGATGAGCCCGCCGGTCACCGTGATGGTCGCGGTCACCAGCCCGTAGCCGAGAGACCGCTCGAGCGGCCCGACCAGGTCCGGCTGGCGCAGCAGCGCCCGGTAGTTCACCAGGGTCGGCGTGAACGAGCCGCCGTAGTCGCCCAGCAGCGACCCGCTCACCGCCCCGAAGCCCGGGACGCCGAGGGCCGCCGCGTAGAAGAGCCCGGTGCCGGCCACCGCGGCCATGCCCGGGCGGGTCAGGCGGCGCCGGGTGATCTGCCGGGCCCGCGCGGACAGCACCGCGTAGGAACGCCCGCGCAGCGCCCGCGCCTGCAGCGCCAGCGGGATCGCCACGGCGCCCACCAGCAGCCACGCCGTGCCTGCGGCCAGCGGGAACTGCGGCGGGAAGTTCCCGATGTCGGCGTACAGCTGATACGTGGCCAGGGTGAAGCTGGAGTTGTAGGCCAGCGTCGCGGCCACCCCGAAGTCACTGACCGACTCGGCGAACCCGATGGCCAGCGCCGACCAGATCGCCGGGGCGATGATCGGCACGACCAGCCGCAGTGCCGCCAGCCGGCCGGCCCCGTGCACCCGGGCGGCGTCCTCGAACTCCTGGCCGAGCCCGGCCAGGGCGGCGGTGATGGCCAGGAAGGTGAACGGAACGCAGCGCAGGCCCAGCAGCAGCACGACCCCGGGCGGGCCCATGATCGTATGGGTGACCCAGGGCAGGTGCAGGCCGATCCGGTACATGACCCCGTCCTGCTGGACCAGGCGCTGCCAGCCGAGCGCGGGCTGCCAGGAGGGCAGCAGCAGCACCAGCCACATGCCGCCGGCGATCAGGCCGCGGCCGGGCAGCGCGGTGCAGGCGGCCAGCCAGGCGAGAGGGAAGCCGATCGCCAGGCCGAGGGCTGCCGCTGCCGCGCTGACCCAGACCGAGTCGGCGACGGCGACGGCGGTCGCCCCGGTGAAGGTCTGGCTGAGGTAGGTGAGGGTGAACCACTGGCTGCCCTGGGCGAACAGCCGCGGGGACACCGCCAGCAGCAGGAAGCTCGCGCACGGCGCCAGGATGAACAGGATGACGGCCAGCCAGAAGGCCGGCATGCCCAGACGGCCGCCGGCCGCCAGCCCGCGGGTGGCGGCCTGGCGGCTCCGGGAACCGCCCCGGGCGGGTGGCGCCGCGGGGAGGGTGGCCGGTGCCCCGGTCAACGGACGATGGTGCTGTCGAACCAGGTGTTGATGGTGCCTTCCTGCGGGCCCCACGAGTACGGGTTGATGTCCTGGGTCTTCGCGCTGGTCAGCAGCAGCCTGGCCCGCAAAGGATTGCGGTTCATGAGCCGCAGCCTGTACCGGCAAACCGGACGGCAAGTGGCGCGAAAGCGACTGACGGGTGAAGCGTCAGCTACAAAGTAGATGTAACAGCTGTCAACTCTGCATTATGACGAATGTTACGATGGCGTAGCAATGCCCGGCGCGGCGACCATGGCAGGCAGGCATGGCCGCCCCGCGGCCGGTGACCCGCCGGGGGAGAGGAGGAGCAGCTCAGTGGCTGTCCGGCTCTTCCTCGTACACCCGGGTGGCGTAGCCCTCCAGGGCCTGCTCGCACTCGGCGAGCGCCTTCTCGGCGGCCGGCCGGCCGGCCGCACCGAAGACATCGCGCTGCCGCACCCGGGCGAACCAGTTCTGCAGCTTGACCAGGTCGACTTCGTTCTCCTCCAGCTCAGCGAAGCTGAAGTGCCTGGCGACGTGCTCCTTCTTGACCTGCTCGAGGAAGTCCTGGCAGCGGTCGACGATCTCCTCGTACTCGTCGTCCCGGGCGGCCTGGAACGCCTGGTGCACGTCGGCCGCGCCCGCCAGCACCCGGCACGACAGCAGCACCGCGCTGCCGGGCATCGCCAGGATCTCGCTGCGCAGCTTGCGCAGCGCCCGTTCCGCACCCACGCTGGCCGGCAGCGCCGCTGCCGAGTTCTGCAGGTAGATCGCGCCCAGGCTCTTCAGCCGGCGCCACACCGCCGAGCGGAGCCTGCTCGGCTCGGACGGCACCCGGTACACCAGCACCAGCCAGTCCTCACCCGCTGCCTGGTCGCCGTCGCCCACCCGTACATTGTGCAACAGGCCTGCCGCCCGGCAGCGCCGGCGCGGGCCTGCCCGCTGGAGGTCGCGTGACTGCTTCTGCCCTCGCCCTCGTCCTGACCGTGTTCGTCGCCTGTGCGGTGGAAGCGGTCGAGGCGCTGACCATCGTGCTCGCCGCCGGGCTCACCCGCGAATGGCGCTCCACCATGCAGGGCATGGGGGCCGCCCTGGCCGTGCTCGCGGTGGTGGTGGCCGCGGTCGGGCCCGCACTGACGGTGCTGCCGCTGGGCGGGCTGCGGCTGGTGGTCGGCGCACTGCTGGCCGTCTTCGGGCTGCAGTGGCTGCGCAAGGCGGTGCTGCGCGCATCCGGCTACAAGGACCTCCACGACGAGGCGGGCATCTACGCCCGCCAGGTCGCCGCCGCCCAGTCCGCGGGCCGCCAGCGCCGCGGCGTGGTGGGCGACTGGTACGCGTTCACCCTGTCGTTCAAGGGCGTGCTGCTGGAAGGGCTGGAGGTGGTGTTCATCGCGGTCACCTTCGGCGCGAACCAGAAGAACGTGGGCCTCGCCGCCCTCGGCGCCGTCCTCGGGGTGCTGGCGGTGGCAGCCGTCGGGGTGGCAGTGCGCGCACCGCTGGCCCGGGTGCCGGAGAACGCGATGAAGTTCGCGGTCGGCGTGATGCTGACCTCGTTCGGCATCTTCTGGGGTGCCGAGGGGGCGGGCGTGTCCTGGCCCGGCAACGACGCAGCCCTGCTGGTGATCATCCCGCTGGTGGCCGCCACCGGCTTCGGGTACACCGCGGCCCTGCGGCGCGCGCGGGTCACCGCGGGCCGCCCGGTCCCGGCCCTGGCGTCGGCGTTCTCGCAGCTCCCGGGGGAAGAAGGGGAGGCGGCATGAGCAAGGTCCGCGGGTTCGGCAGGTTCTGGTACGACTTCATCGTCGGTGACGACTGGCGGGGCGCCGCCGTGGTCGCGCTGGCGCTCGCCGTCACGGCGCTGCTCGTGCACGTGGCCCGCGTGGACGCCTGGTGGCTGCTGCCGGCCGCGGTGATCGGCGTGCTCGGCTGGTCGCTGCGCCGGGCCACGGCTGGCCAGTCCTCCTGACCAGCCGCGGGCCGTGCCTCTGGGGTGGATGACTGGCACCGCGAAACGCTAGGCCCGGCGCGGGTCGTCAGCCTGGGCGGTGGTCTGCGGGCCGGCGCCCGGTAGGGGGCGGGATCCGCGGCTGCGACCCGGGGATGACGCCCGGCTCAGCCGCGGGGTGATGCCGGGGAATCAGCCCTGCCCGCGGGCGCGGACCAGCCCGCTCTCGTAGGCGTGCACGACGGCCTGCACCCGGTCCCGCAGACCGAGCTTGGCGAGGACCCGGCCGACGTGGGTTTTCACGGTGGCCTCGGACACGAACAGCCGCCCGGCGATCTCGGAGTTGGACAGCCCTTGCGCCACGTGCACCAGCACCTCCAGCTCGCGCTCGGTGAGGCAGTCCAGGCCGGGCGGGGCCGGGTCCGCCCCGGTGGGCAGCAGCGGCGCGAACCGGTCGATCAGGCGCCGGGTGGTGGACGGCGCCACCACCGCGTCGCCGGAATCCACCGCGCGGATCGCGAACAGCAACTCCTCCGGCGGCACGTCCTTGAGCAGGAAACCGCTGGCGCCGGCCTTGAGCGCGGCGAAGGCGTACTCGTCGAGGTCGAAGGTGGTCAGCATGAGCACCCGCGGCCGCTCACCGGCCTGGCAGATGCGGCGGGTGGCCGCGACACCGTCGAGCCTGGGCATCCGCACGTCCATCACCACCACGTCGGCGGAGGTGGAGCGCAGCAGTGCCAGCGCCGCCTCGCCGTCGCCCGCCTCGCCGACCACGGTCATGTCGGCCTGCGCGTCGAGCACCATCCGGAAGCCGGTCCGCACCAGTTCCTGGTCGTCCACCAGCACGATCCTGATCTGGGCCGGCCGGGGGATCATGCGGGCTGCACCTGGCGGGCGGTCAGCGGGAGGACGGCGGTCACCTCGAACCCGCCGCCGGGCCGCGGGCCCGCGCTGAGGGTGCCGCCGTAGAGCGTCACCCGCTCCCGCATCCCGGTGAGCCCGTGCCCGCCGCCGCCGGTCACGGCGGCCGCGCCGCGCCCGTCGTCGGCGATCGTCAGCAGCAGGGCGTCGTCGCAGTAGCGCAGGGTCACCGAGGCTGACGCGCGCGGCCCGGCGTGCTTGCGGGTGTTGGTGAGCGACTCCTGCACGATCCGGTAGGCGGCGAGGGCGGCGCCGCCCGGCAGCGGCCGGGGCGGCCCGGCCACCTCGAAGTCCACCGGCAGCCCGGCCGCGCGCGCCTGGTCCAGCAGCTCCGTCAGCTCATCGACGCCGGGCAGCGGCGCGAGCTCGGTCGCGGAGCCTTCCTTGCGGAGCACGCCGAGCAGCCGGCGCATCTCCGCCAGGGCCTGGCGGCCGGTGCCGGAGATCGCCGCCAGCGCCTGCCGGGCCCGGTCGGGCTCGCTGTCCAGGGCGTAGGAGGCGCCGTCCGCCTGCACCACCATGACGCTCACGTTGTGCGCCACGACATCGTGGAGCTCGCGGGCGATGCGGGCCCGCTCGGCGGCGACGGCGACCTGGGCCTGGGCGTCCCGTTCCCGCTCCAGCCGCGCCGCCCGGTCCTCCAGGCTGGCGTAGTAGGCGCGCCGGTAGCGCATGGAGTCGCCGATCGTCCAGGCCAGCAGGGACGGGCCCGCGAACATGATGGCGCCGACCAGGAGCGAGGAGGGCAGGCTGAACCGCGGCGGCAGCCACCGGGCGACCGCCACGGCCGAGCCCATCAGGCAGACCGCGAGCCCGGCGAGCGAGGTCCGCCGCGGGGCATAGGCGGCCAGGGTGTACAGCAGGATCATGAGGGTGAGGTCGGCGCTGGTGGGCCGGGCGTCCACGATGACCTGCCCGGCGCCGAACGCGGTGCCGGCGGCGAAGGCGGCGATGGGGTGCCTGCGCCGGAACACCACCGGCACGGCCAGCCCGAGCGCCAGCGGCAGCCACAGCAGCCGGTTCGTCGCGATGGCCTGGGCACTGCCGAGGAACGCCACCACGGCCGCCAGCACGCCATCGACCAGCCAGGGATGGCGTCGCAGCCAGGCATACAGGGCGGGCACCGCTCCAGCGTAGACGCGGGCCGGCCGCCCGGGCGTCCGTCTCGGGGCGCATGCCGCCCTCCGCCTGCGGGATGAGGCTGCCGCCGGGCCGCCGCCCGCGGGATCAGGTGCCCGGCAGCGGCCGGCGGGGCAGCGGGGTGTGGGTGGCCCCGCCCGCGCCGTCCGGTTCCACCCGGTACCCGTTCGCTCCCGGCCTGCCGCTGACCACGGCGGTCAGGGCGCCGTCGGTGTAATGGGCGCCCGCCGCGTCGTCGCAGGCGATCCCGGGCGGCAGGGCGCCGGTGGCGATCAGGGAGCTGAACAGCGGCCGCCGCTGCGGCTCGGCGTCGTAGTGCGGGCAGTAGCTGCCCGCCAGCAGGCCCAGGCCAGCCGTGAACGGCCGCAGGTCCGGGCCGAACGAGTCGGTGGTGCCGCTCTCGAACCAGCAGATGGCGCCCGCGCTCACGCCGGTCAGGATGATCCCGGACGCCCAGGCCTGCCGCATGATCCGGTCCAGCCCGTGCACCCGCCAGACCGCTGCCAGGTTCGCCACGCTGCCGCCGCCGACGAAGATCACGTCCTGCGACAGCAGGAAGTCCTCCGGGTCGGCCACGTTCGGCATCGGGAACAGCGCGAGCTGGGAGAGCTCGTGGCCGGTCTCGCCGAGCCTGGCCCGCATCCGTTCCGCCGAGGCGGCGTCGTCCCCGGTGGCGGTGGCCAGGAAGGCGGTCCGCGGCCGGGAGCGCCCGGTCAGGGCCGCCAGGTAGTCCAGGTAGGGGCGGAGCGGCGCGTCCGGGGAGTCCGGGCCCGGGAGCCCGCCGAATGCCACCACATGCCGCCGCCCGTCCGCTGCCACCCGGGCACGCTAGCAGGCGGGCTAGGGTGCCGGGGTGAGCGGTTGCGTCTTCTGTGCCATCGCCGCCGGCGAGGTGCCCGCGCAGATGGTGCTCGACGGCCCGGCCGTGGTGGCGTTCCTGGATGCCCGGCCGCTGTTCAAGGGGCACGTCCTGGTGCTGCCGCGCGAGCATCACGAAACCCTGGCCAGCCTGCCCGCCGGGCTGGTGCAGCCGCTGTTCAGCCAGGTCAGGCGGATCAGCGCGGTCATGCCGGGGGCACTGGGCGCGCAGGGCAGCTTCGTGGCCGCCAACAACGTCGTCAGCCAGAGCGTGCCGCATCTGCACGTGCACGTGGTGCCCAGGACCAGGGGGGACGGCCTGCGGGGGTTCTTCTGGCCCCGGCACAAGTACAGCAGCGAGCAGGAAGCCGCGTCCTATGCGCAGCGGCTGCGGGACGCGCTGGCCAGCGCCGGGCCCGGGGAATGAGCTAGGGGAACGGGTACGCCGGGTTTACGCTGGTTTCACGCACAGTGATCAGGTAGGCCCCGGCCCGTCCAGCCAAGGATCGGGATCGTGGTGTTCTTCCGGGCCGCGGACTACCCCGTCGGCGGCCTGTTCATCGGCCTGACCGGCGTCTACCTCAGTGACATCGCCGCCAGCCTCGGCACCGGCATCTCCCGGCTGGGCGAGCGGCTGCTCGGGTTCTTCCACATCGGCACCGGCATATGGCTGATGTACCTCATGGTCGCCGCCGTCATGGCGTTCGTCTTCAAGTCCACCCTCCCCCTCTAGCGAGAGGCGCACGGCGGGCGGAGGTCCCCTCCGGGGCCGCGGGACCCCCGCCCGCCACCGCCGGTCCAGGTGCCCGCCGGCGGCGGCCGCGACGCCGTTGCCGCGGCATTACGGTCGGCCAGCCGTCAGGCGATTCGTGACCGTTCGGTAAGCGGCCCGCCCGGCACGGTGCAGGATGGAGGGATGAGGGATACCCGAACCACGGCCGACGGACTCCGGACAGCGATCGAGCGGAGCGGCTACTACCCCGGCCTGGTGGCCGACGCGGTCGCGTCCACGCTCGGCGCCGAGGCTGTCATCTCGTACGTTGTGCAGGCCGATGCGCTGTTCGACCCCGCCATGGAGGTCCGCCGGCACATGACCGTGCTGGTGCTCACCGCGACCCGGCTCATCTACTCGCACACCGACGAGCATCCGGCGGACGAGCCGGACGGGCATCCGCAGGCGGAGACCAGCACCGAGGCGGTCAGGTTCTCCCGGATCTCGTCGGTGTCGGTGACGCGGGTGGTGCCCGACCCCGCCTCCTACGTGCCTGGCGTGACCATGCCGACCGAGGTGGTGCTGACCATCGGCTGGAACGTGCTGTCCCACGTCGAGCTGGAGCCGGCCCACTGCGGGGACGAGAACTGCGAGGCAGACCACGGCTACACCGGCACCATCACCGCGGACGACCTGTCGCTGCGGGTCAGCGAGGCCGCCGACGGGGACGACGCCGTCCGGCAGGTGCTGGCCTTCGCCAGCGCGCTGGGCGAGGCGACCGCGAGCGCGGACCGCTGACGGGATGGGTATGGCCACCGCGCCGATGACGGCTCCCGTACTGCCGAACTACGGTGAGGGCAGCCTCGCCGACCTGGCTTCCTCGCTGCTGGCGGCCCTGGGGGTCAGGGGCGCGCCGAACCACCTCCGGCTGCCGCCCGCCCGGCGGATCTGCCTGCTGGTCGTGGACGGGCTGGGCTGGGAGCTGCTGCGGGACCACCCTGCCGCCGCGCCGTTCCTGTCCGAGCTGGCCATGGCCGGCCGCCCGCTCACGGCGGGCTTTCCCGCCACCACCGTCACCAGCCTGGCCTCGCTCGGCACCGGCCTGCCGCCCGGGCAGCACGGCCTGCTCGGCTACCAGGTCGCGGTGCCGGGCCGCGGCATGCTGCTGAACGGGCTGCGCTGGCACAAGGAGATCGACCCCGTGGACTGGCAGCCGAAACCCACCGTGTACGAGCGGGCGGCCGCCGCCGGGCTGGCGTGCTTCCGGGTCGCCAGCGCCCGGCTGGAGAAGACCGGGCTGTCCGCGGCGACCATGCGCGGCAACGGCTACCGGCCAGCGGGCAGCCTGGGCGGGCTGGCCGCCCAGGCGGTGTCCGCGCTGCGCGACCTCGACCGCGGGCTGGTCACCGTCTACCACGCCGATCTGGACGGCACGGGGCACACGTTCGGCTGCCGTTCCGATGCCTGGCGGTACCAGCTCGGCCATGTGGAGAAGCTGGCCGAGCAGCTCGCCGGCGCGGTGCCGGAGGAGACGGACTTCTACGTCACCGCCGACCACGGGATGGTGGACGTCAGCCCGGAGGACCGGGTGGACGCCGACACCGTGCCGGGCATGCGGGACGGGGTCGCACTGCTCGGCGGCGAGGGGCGGGCCCGCCACGTGTACACCGTGCCCGGGGCAGCCGACGACGTGCTGGCGGCCTGGCGGGAGATCCTCGGCGAGCGGGCCTGGGTGCTGGCCAGGGACGAGGCGATCGCCGCGGGCTGGTTCGGCCCGGTCGACCCCGGGCTGGCGGAGCGGATCGGCGACGTGGTGGCCGCGCCCGCCGGGCAGTGCGCGGTGGTGGCCACCGTGACCGAGCCGCTGGAATCCGCGCTCATCGGCATGCACGGCTCGCTGACCGCGGCCGACCAGTTCGTGCCGCTGCTCCAGCTGACCAGCGGGTGACCTGGGCCGGCGGTCTGTGACCGGCAGCAGTTATCCACAGTCCGGTCCACCGAAATCCGAGAACAGGCGACAGGTCATCCACAGGAAAAGGTGACTTACCCACAGGCCTCCCCCAGGCGCGCCGGGCTCATCGTGAGGTCCCCTGGCGCACCCGGGCCGGGCCGCCGATCCCGGGCGGGAGGGACACGGTGCATCCCCTGATCGAGGCCGCCGCGCTCGCGCAGGCCATGGCCGCGGGCACCCCGCCGGCCCTGCTCGACGTGCGCTGGCAGCTGGGCGGCCCGCCCGGCATCGGCGCCTACCGGGCCGGCCACCTGCCAGGTGCGGTGTTCGTCGACCTCGACCGTGACCTGGCGGGCCCGCCCGGGCCCGGGGGCCGGCATCCGCTGCCGGCGCCGGACGCGTTCGGGGCCGCGATGCGCCGGGCCGGGGTGACCGCGGCCGGTGAGGTGGTCGTGTACGACGGGGCCGACTCGGCCGCAGCCGCCCGGGCCTGGTGGCTGCTCCGCTACTTCGGCCACGGCCGGGCCCGGGTGCTCGACGGCGGGTACCAGGGCTGGGCAGCGGCCGGGCGGCCGGTGACCGCGGGTGACCCGCCGCCACCGGCGGCCGGGGACTTCACCGCCCGGCCGGGGCACATGCCGGTGCTCGACGCGGCCGCCGCGGCTGCCCTGGCCCGCAGCGGGGTGCTGCTGGACGCCCGGGCCGGGGAGCGGTACCGGGGCGAGACGGAGCCGGTCGACCCGGTAGCCGGGCACATCCCCGGCGCCGTCAGCGCCCCGGCGGCCGGCAACACCGGCCCGGATGGCCGGTTCCTGGACGCCGCGCGGCTGCGGGCCAGGTTCGCGGGGCTGGGCGCGGACGGCAGCCGGCCGGCCGGCTCGTACTGCGGGTCCGGTGTCACCGCCGCCCAGGAGATCCTCGCGCTGGAGCTGGCCGGCGTGACCGCCGCGCTGTACGTGGGGTCCTGGTCCGACTGGGTCAGCGCGCCGGGCAGGCCGGTGGCCACCGGTCCGGAGCCCGGCTGACGCAGGTGGAACCGGGAACCGTCCCTGCGCCGTCAAAGCTGATGCGGCCCGGGCCGTCCAACCTCCGGCCCGGGCCGACCACCCGCCCCGAGCGAGCCGAAGGATCCCGGCGGCCCGGAGGCGGGCGGGGGGGCCGGATACAGCCGGATAAAGCCGGATACAGCCGGATGCAGCAGAAACGGAGTCTGTGATGGCCAAGGTCCATGCACGTCAGGGCGGCGTGGCCTGGCGGGTGACGCTGGCCGGGGCTGCCGCGGCGGCAGCCGCCGGGCTGGCGGCGTGCGGCAGCGTGCACGGCGGCGGGGCCGCGGGTGCCGGGGCGGCTGCGCCGTCATCGGCCGGCGCCACCGGCAGCGCGCTGCAGGGCTCGGTCCCGGTGGGCGCCGGCCCGGCGCTGTGCGCCGGGGTCTCCCACCTCACCAGCCTCACCGTGACCCGCGTCGTGTCCCTGCCCAACCAGCTGCGCTTCTCCTTCCCGGCCACGGTCAAGCTCAGCGACCCGGCCCGGGCGCAGTCGGTCGCCAGCGCCGCCTGCCGGCTGCCGCAGCTGCCGCGGGTGATGATGACCTGCCCGGCTGACCTGGGCGTGAGCTACCGGCTGGCGTTCGCCGCGCCGGGCAGGGACTACCGGCCGCTGACCGCCGGCGCCACCGGCTGCGCGAAGCTGGCCGGGCTGGACGCCACCCGGCAGGCGATCCCCGCCTTCTGGGTCTCGCTGGGCAAGGCGATGGGCCTGGCCAGCCCGGACGCGCAGGTTTTCGCCGGCAGCCACTCCTGAGCCGCAGCTGGCGCCGGGGCCCGCCGCGGCCGCTGGTGACGGAACGTGCCTGATCACCTGCACTGCGTGCTGATAGGATCGGGTTACTGTGGGCGCCGTGCGTCCCCCGGGGGGTGTGGGGGCGCGGTGCGCCGCCGGGGGCCGGCTGCGGGCGGCTGGAGCACTCCGGTGCCCGCGCCGCCAGCGCGACGGGCCGGCCTCGCCCGCCTGGCCATGATTGCCAGGAAGCCAGCGCATGAGATTGCCAGCCCGCAGGAGCACGGCCCGCCGGGCACCGCGCCAGGCCCCGGCCATCCGTTCTTCCTGGTCTGAGCTGCCGCCCAGGGTCAAGGCGCTGGCCGCCGTCACCATGGGCAGCGGGCTGGTCGCGCTGGCCGCGGCCGCGGCCGGGCTGGCGGCCAGCTGGCTGGCGGCGCAGTGGGCAACGAATCTGGCCTGGACTTTCGCGGGCGTGTGCGCCCTGTGCGGCACCCTGGCGGCTGCGGCCCGGCTGGCGCCGCGCTCGGCGATACGGCGATCGTGGCTGCTCTACGCGGCCGCCTCCGGCTGCTGGATCATCGGCGCCGTCATCCGGGACGTCGGGGGGCCGGGGATCCTCAACCCGCTCGCCGCCTTCTGGTGGATCGGCTTCGCCGTGCTCGGCATCGTGTCCTTCGCCCGGCGGCTGCCGCGGCTGCTGCTCTTCGGCATCTTCCTGCTCGACGCGCTGCCGGTGGTGCTGCTGATCGTGGCGGTCGTGCATTTCGCCGAGCCGCCGCCGGCCGGCATCAGGACCGTGGACGAGCTGCTGCTGAACCTCTACCCGGCCATGTTCGGCCTGCTGGCCGCGAACGCCATCCAGATGCTGGGCATCCACCGCGACCTGCGCCGCATCCCGGCGTCGGTCTGGCTGTTCACCCTCGGGTTCTGCCTGATGGCGGTGGCCGCCCTGGTCTGGGTGCCGGCCGCGCTGAGAACCGGGGCCGCGCAGGGCCACCCGACCGACATCCTGTGGACGCTGGGCCTGATCGGGCTGGCGTGGGCGGGCCTGGAACGCGCCTACACCCCGGCCGGTTATCTGGACCTGCCCCTTCGCGAGCAGGAGAGCGGCCCGCACGCCATGCCGCCCGCGGCGGCGCTGCTCGGCCTGATCGTGATGCTGGCCGTGGCCGGGCCCGCCGACCGGCTGCTGATCCAGGCGTTCGTGGTGGCCGCCGCCGCTGACCTGTTCTGCCGCCTCTACCTGATGCGCCGGGAGGACGTCCACCTGCTGGCGGAGCTCGCCCAGTCGCGGGCGGCGGCCGAGGTGGCAGCGGAGCGGTCCCAGCGCAGCGCGCGGCGGCTGCGGGTGCTCGCGGACGTCACCTCCCGGCTGAGCAGCCTGCGGGTCGACGAGCTGATGCAGGCCATCTGCGACACCGCCCGCGAGGTGGCGGGCGCCCGGTTCGCCGCGTTCGGGCTGACCGGCGGCGGCCGGGCCGAATTCGACCGGCTGGTGGTGTCCGGCATGGGGAACGGCGCCCGGGCCAAGATGCTGGAGATGCCCGAGGGAGCGGCGCTGATGCGGTCGCTGCTGCGGGGCGGGCGCCCAGTGCGGTTCGGCAACCTGGCTGAGCGCCCCGAGGCGGCGATCTTTCCGCCCGGGCACCCGGGCTTCGACACCTTCCTGGGGGTGCCGATGCCGATCGGCCCCGGCCGGCAGGGCGCGCTGTACCTGACCGGGAAGCCGGGCGGGTTCGACGAGGAGGACGAGACCCTGGTGACCCTGCTGGTCACCAACGCCGGCCACGCCGTCGGCAACGCCGAGCTGTACGAGGAGTCGCAGGCGCAGCAGGCGAAGCTGGCCGAGCAGAACGAGCAGCTGCGCGCCCTCGACCAGATGAAGGACGAGTTCATCGCCCTGGTCTCGCATGAGCTGCGGACCCCCCTCACCTCGATCATCGGGTTCCTCGAGCTGCTGGAGGACGAGGAGGCCGGGGACCTGAGCGAAGGCCAGCGCCGGTTCGTCGGCGTGATGCACCGCAACGCCCAGCGGCTGCTGCACCTGGTCGGCGACCTGCTGTTCCTGGCCGGCCTGCAGACAGGAGCCCTGGCGGTGGAGCACGGCGAGGTGGACCTGGCCGCCCTGGCCGCTCAGCGGGTGGCGGAGCTGCAGGCGAAGGCCGAGTCCCGGCAGGTCGCGATGTCCCTGGTGGCCCGGCCGGCACCCGCGGTCGCCGGGGACGAGCTGCGGCTGGCCCAGCTGGTGGACAACCTGCTGTCCAACGCCATCAAGTTCACCCCGCCGGGCGGCCAGGTGATCGTCACCGTGGGGGTGAAGGGTGAGCGGGCGGCGCTCGACGTGGCTGACACCGGCATCGGCATCCCGGCCGAAGATCAGCAGCATATTTTCGAACGGTTTTTCCGCACCGCGACCGCCACCGACCAGGCGATCCCCGGCACGGGGCTGGGCCTGACCATCTGCAAGGCCATCGTGGACGCGCACGGCGGCACGATCGCGGTGGACAGCAGCCCGGGAGCGGGCACCACGGTCCGGGTGCGGCTGCCGCTGCCCCGGCCGCCGGCCGCAGCCGGGTCCGGCCTGGCCGGGCAGCGGGCGCGGGGCGTTCCCGTCAGGGCGGAGGAGCCAGGTCGCGGCGGCCGGTAAGGGCCAGCCAGGTGAGGGCACCGGTGATCACCGCCGGGACGGCCGGGCGGGCCCCGGCGGCCGCGATCGATACCGCGCTGACGGCCGCCGCCACCGCCACCCGCAGCGCCAGCCTCCCGGGCCGGCCGTGGCGCAGCCGCCCGGCGGCCGCCGCCCCCCCGCCGGCCCCGCCGGCCCGGGCCCCCCCTGCCCCCCCCCCCCGGGCGCCCCCCCC
>JBLMWU010000110.1:0-2707 GCA_050257395.1 Gemmatimonadota bacterium
TCTTCACTCAGCGATCGGGTACCGGACTCCGCAAGAGGCCCTCGACGAGTACCTGAACCGGCAGCTCGCAGCATGAAATAGCGTCAATTCAGCTGTCCGGAAAACGCGGGGCGGCCCAGACGCGTTGGGTTCTGAGGGCGGCGCTGGGTGTCGTGTCTCGTGGATTTGATTGCCACTGCTGGCCTGGTCACGGATGACCCGGATGAGGGAAGTGGGCCAGCCCGGCTGAGGGTTCTGGCCCGTTTGCAGCACATGAGTGGGAGCCGTTGCCGGGCTCTTGCGCCTTGGGGCCGTGGCCTGATGGGAGGTTGCTGCCTGCCGCGCCGTCGGAGCTGATGAATAGCTGATCTTGTGGAGGCAGCAGTTGGCGAGGCAGAGCGGATGGCCCGGCGGCTGGTCGGGATCGATCTGGGCATCGCGTCGCGGCATTCGGCGCGGGTGCTGGAGGCTGCTGGGCGGGTGGTGTGCCGGTCGTCGTGCGTGCCCCACGGTGGCGTCGATGGCTGTGGTTGAGCAGGTGGCGGTAGGCCGGACTGGCGAGGGTTCCCAGCCTGTCCGCCCTTCGGGCGGGCGGCCCGGGAACCCCCGGCTTGCCTCACAGGCCATCCAAGCTTGATTAAAGCCTGAGTGGCATGGCGCTGCCTGCCAAAGCCACCAGGTCAGGCGGGGCCATGAGCCATGCCGGGCGGGAAATGCCGCCGCATGTTCCATGGCCCACGTCTCCCTGACCATGAGGTTGCGGGGCGGTGCGGTCCGATATCGCTTGGGCTCGCCTTCTAGGACGCCTCTGAATAACCCGTGACCGCTCCGGCGGTTCTGCCGGCAGTGTGTTCGATCATCTGGGATGATCTTTTTATGCAAGGTCGCTCCAGGGTAGACCGGGAACTGCTGGATGCGGGTGAGATGGCCGGGCACCTGGTGCCGCCGGGCAGCGTGTTCGCGTTCCTGGCTGAGCATCGCCGCGAGTTGTTCCCGGACTCGTTTACCGCTGACTTGTTCCCGTCCCGGACGGGGCGGCCGTCGCTGCCGGCGGACCTGGTGGGGTCGGTGCTGGTGCTCAAGGAGCTGTATGACCTGTCTGATCCGCGGACGGCGGACGCGCTGACATATGACCTGCGGTGGAAGGTGGCCTGCGGGCGGTCGCTGGATCAGGTGAGCTTTGACCCGTCAACACTGGTGTACTGGCGCAAGCGGATCGCGAAGTCTTCCCGCCCGGACCGGGTGTTCGACGCGGTCGCGGAGGTGATCGCGGCGACGGGCATCTTGCGGGGGCGGCGGAAGCGGTGCGTGGACTCGACGGTGTTCGATGACGCGGTGGCCACTTAGGACACGGTCACCCAGCTAGTGGCCGCGATCCGGAAGGTGGCGCGGGTGGTGCCGGGGGCCGGCGGGGTGATCAGCGGGGTGTGCCGGCTGGATTACTCCAGGCCGGGCAAGCCGCCGATCGACTGGGACGATCCAGCCGCTAAGGATGGGCTGGTCAGCGATCTGGTGAATGATGCGCTGGCGGTGCTGGATGCGCTGGCGGGCCCGGGTGCGCCGGAGCGGGACGGGCCGGCTGCGGACGCTTTGGGGCTGCTGGCGCTGGTGGCGGGGCAGGACGTGGAACCCGCGGAAGACTCCGATGGCACCGACGGGCGGTGGCGGATCGCCCGGAAGGTGGCCCCGGACCGGGTGATCAGCACCGTGGACACCCAGGCCCGCCATACCCGCAAGTCGAAGTCGAAGCGGCGGGACGGGTTCCGCGGGCATGTGGCTGCTGAGCCGGAGACCGGGCTGGTCACCGGCTGCGAGATGACGGTGGCCGCCGGGGAAGGCAGCACCGATGCGGGCAATGGCGTGAAGATGGCCGGCCGCGGCCGGTTCCATGGCGCCGGCGGCGGCCCGGCGGCGCCGGGATCTGGAGCCGATCCGGAACCAGGACCTGAGCCCCCGCCGGAGCCGGAACCGGGGCGGGACGCCGCCGGCGCCCAGGCTCAGGCCGATGGCCTGGAGATTTACGGGGATTCAGCCTACGGCAGCGGGGAAGCCCGCGCCGCCTACCGCGACGCCGGGCACGACACCATCATCAAGCCCAAGCCAGTGCAGCCCGCCGTGCCCGGCGGGTTCACCCTTGATGACTTCACCATCGACGAGGATGCGGGCACGGTCACCTGCCCGGCCGGCATCACCCAGATGATGAGCAAGACCCGGACGGTAACCTTCGGCGTGGCTTGCGCCAGCTGCCCGCTGCGCCATCGGTGCACCACCGCCAAAGATGGCCGGTCGATGACCATCCACCCGCACGAAGACCTGCTGCGCGCCGCCCGCGCCCAGGCACGCACACCGCAGTTCAAGCAGGCCTGCCCCACCCGGTCAGTGATCGAGCGGATCATCGCCTGGACCGCCACCTGCAACGGCCGCCGCATCAGGCTCCGCTACATCGGCACCGCCAAAAACGGCGCCTGGCTGCACACCCGGTGCGCCGCGATCAACCTGCGCACCCTGCTAAACGCCGGCCTGGCCCACTCCAGCGGGGCCTGGGTGCTGGCCTGACCCACCAGACCCCCGGCCGGCCTTCGCAGGCGCCCTGAGGGACCCCGTCCAGGCCCCCGCCGGCCCCGGCCGCGTCGGCATCCGGTCCTGGCAGAGCCACCGCACCACGGACCGGCCAGGTAACCCCACCCAGCGGGTCACCCCGCCACCGGCTTGTTCAGAGGCGTCCTAG
>JBLMWU010000111.1:0-2808 GCA_050257395.1 Gemmatimonadota bacterium
GGCCGGCCTCACCTTGCTGGCCTTCCTCTCCCCGCCGTTCCCGCCCCGCTCCGAGACGTGAACGGCGACAGTTTCTTAAGTCCGGCCTCGAACCTCGGCGCCCCGCAGCTCCGGGTCAGGCCGGAGCCGCCCGGTGCCGAGCAAGACGCCGGGTGTCATCGGTCCATGAGGCCGGCGACGCACAGCCAGCCGGCGATTCCACCGTGAGCCGGCCAGACGCAAAGCGCCGCTCGCGGGTGGTTCGAGGTCGAGTTCGCGGTCGAGGTGATGGACTGCTAGCTGGCTGCCGCGACAACTCCGGGCAGTGTGCCGGCAGGTGCGGGCCTGTTGGGTTCCCCAAAGTGCGGCACTAGGGAGATGCCCCGCTAGGACCTTCGGCGCTTCAGGTAGGGCCATCCGGCCGCGCGCCGGCGGGGACGTGGCAGCAGGAGTTAGGAGCGCCCGCCAATATTGATAGCTGAACTAACCTTCGTGAAACCCGGTGTGGTGATCGCCACCGGCCGACTCGCTGTTTCCCGGGCGAGCCGGACCGGACGGCGACGAAGCGTTCGCGGCGGGTTCCGGCTTGCGCTTCCGGGCGCGTCCGGCCGCCAGCGCGCTCCCGGCCAGGAAGGGGAATGCGCCGAACCCGGCCAGCACCGCCGTCCACGCCGCGAACCGAGGCCAGCCCTCACCGGGCAGCGCAGCCAGGGCAGCCACCCCGGCGTTGCCCGCAAGCGCCCGGGTGCGCCAGCCGCGTTCGAGTATCGCGGTAAGCCGCCGGTTCCCGGCCGGACCGCCGCCGACCGTCACCGGCAGCAGGAACGTCAGCGCGCCGGCCAGGATCTGAGCGACCACCCCCACCCCGAGGACAGGGATCATCAGCCGGTCGAGCATGTGGTCGGCCTCATGCAGCCCGGCGGCCAGTCCCGCGGTGTCGGCGGCCAGTGCGGCGATCAGCCAGGCATTGCCGGCCAGCAGTGCCCACGCGGCGGCCGTGCGCGGGGGCCTGGCCCGCATCTCCCGAGCCGCTGGCGCCAGTGAGAGGATAGCCCCAGCCAGATATGCGGCCATCCCGGCGGCGGCCAGCCACCTCGCCCCGCCGAGACGGGGGCTGGCGAGCAGGGCAGCCGCCGCGACGGCGAGCCCTCCGGCTGTCAGCACGAGTGTGCGGCGAGCGGCCCGGGGAGCATCCCGGCTCGCCCGAGTGCGCAGCACCATCGGCCAGAGCATGAACTGGGTGCCGATGATCGCAAGCCCGAGCCAGCCAAGCAGGTTCAGCTGCGCGTGCGCGAGGACCAGGGCTGCATCCATCGCCGGCGAGTGCTGCGGACCGGCCGCCAGGACCGCTCCCAGCGTGCCGCCGACGGCGAGTGCGGCACCAGCGGCGACGTAGTACCAGACGATGATGGCAAGCGGCCCGGCCAGCGGCGACGACCTGGCCATTGCCAGCAGGCTGGCCGCGTGCGCGAGCACCGCGCTCACCACCAGCACGGCTCCAGCCACGGCCAGTGGCGCCAGGCCACCTGAGATACCAGACAGCACCGCGGCCACGCCAGTGTTGAGGATCACCAGCCGCACCACTGCTGGCCGGGCCGACCCGGGGCGGGCGTGCAGCAGCGCCTCCGCGAAAAAACGGCTCCACACGAATACCGCGTTCGTGGCCGCGCCCAGCACCAGCAGGTGCAGCGCCAGCCATTCCGGTGCCGGCACCAGCCGGTGCGCGGCAACTACGATGACCGCCGCCAGCAGGTAGGCGGCCACCACCGTCCCGGTGGCGGCGTGCCAGGCGGCCCGGGGTCGCCGTGTTCTCATGTGCCGTGCCTTCGGCGTTCTCATGTGCCGTGCCTTCGGCCGGTCACGCCGCCCGAGCTTGGCGGCCGGTGCCCGGCTCCGCGCCGTCCGGGCAAACGTGCTGGCACGCTCATGGCCCCGGCGAGGCCTGCCAGGTAGCGAAGCGCGGGCATGACCTGGCTGGGGAAGGCCAGCCAGTCCTGCCGCCACGTCCGGATCCGCCGCCAGCCGACGGTGGTAAGCGACCCGCCGTCCGGCGTGATGGTGCCGGCCGACCGGCGCACGTTCTGTGCGCTGAGAGCGAGGTCCATCTGGTGATCGACGCCGTCCACAAGGAACATTCTGTCCTGTTCGCGACCGTGCCCCACGGCGCGGCAAGCGGGGCGGCTGAGGAAGATCAAGCTGGCCGCCGCTTGGCGGCCGTCAGCAACTCGGCCATGGCGTTCTCGATGCCATCGGCCAGGATCTGGAGATCTGGATTTGACGTGTAATCGCCGGCGATCCCGAACGTGATGTCATCGCAATAGGTGAAGATCGTGATGCCGGCCCGGACCGTCGTGGCAATGGCGACGCAGGCGATCATTTCCAGCAGCCGCTGACCGGCCTCATCATCGGCGCGGCAACGGGCGCCGCCTCCGTCGTTGTCTCCAAGCAGTTGGCAGGTACCTGGATGCCGTACCTGACAGGGCTAACGATGGCCCATGATCAGCGCCACCGTGATCGGACTGACGATCCTCGCGATCCTGGCGCCGCCCCTGTGGCTGCTCACCACCCCGATCCGGCAGGAGTGACAGTTCCTCAGCGACCCCGGCTGCCACACAGGGCGCGCTGCGCATGGTTTCATGGGTCTGGTGACGGACAGCGGGCACGGGGCTGCCCTGGAGATTCACGAGATCACCTTCGACGCGCGGGACCCGCACGCGCTGGCCGCGTTCTGGGCCGCGCTGCTGGAGCGCGAGATCCGGCCCGGCGACATGCCGCAAGACGACTCGGTGCTGGTCATGCCGACTGCGGGTCAGCCGGGACTGCTGTTCT
>JBLMWU010000112.1:0-51748 GCA_050257395.1 Gemmatimonadota bacterium
CCGCCGTCTTCCCTCCTCGCTCCGGCTCCTTCGCCGCCTCGCTCGTCAGTCCAGACGGCGGCGCGGCCCTTCGGCTCGCTCCGGCCTGGGGCGCACCGCGCCCCCTTTCGGGTTGCCGCCCGTCCCTCTGGACAGCGGCGCGGGCCTTGGGCTCGCCCGGGGCTACCCCGCGGTGCGCAGGGGCAGCGGGGTCTGCCCGGGGCTGGCCATCCCGAGCGCCTGCTCGGCCAGGGACACGAACGTCTCGGCATCACGCAGCAGGTCGTCAGCCTCCCGGGCGGACACGGCGCGCAGCAGGCCCGCCTCGGCCGCCGCCCGCTTGCCCGCGCCAGCGGCGAAGAACGCGGCCCACTCCGCCAGCGCCGGCTCCACCCGCGGCAGCAGCTCCCAGACGCTGCGCGGCTGTGACCGGCGGCGCGGGCCCGATCCCGGCGCGGACCGGGCGGCGACGATCGCCGCGGCGGCGCGCAGCGCCGCCAGGTGCGCCGCCACGTAGCGCGCACCGGCCCCGGTCTCGCTGGCCGCCCCGATCAGGCCCTGGCGGGCGGACTCGAGCAGTGCCAGCGCGCCGGGCGCGACCCGGCACCGCTGTGCCGGGCGAACCTGGACAACCGTGTTCATGGCCGCTCCTTCCATCGGCGGAGCCGGGAGCCGGGCGGAACACTTCCCCATGCCCGCCCGGCTCCGTGCCAGCCGTCCCGGGGGGAGGATAGCCGGGCGGCTCCGCTTCTTATTCGAACACAGATTCGGCAAGAAGTCCAGCTCTTGGAACCTGCGTTCGAACGTATCGGCCGGGTACGACATTCCGCGGCCGCCAGACCGGGCCGGGGACCGGGAACGGGCCGGGAGCACGGCTCGCGTACGCTACCCGCGTGCGCTTTGGACCCGAGCTGCGTGAGCTCGGCCCGCATCAGTTCACCGTGGAGCTCGACGGCTGCCTCGAGGTCTACGCGGCAGCCATGGGCGCACCCAGGATCCAGCTGCCGGGCCGCCGGTCGATCATGGAACAGCACACCGGGTATCCCTCGTTCCGCGCCATCGCGGCCCGGGCCGGCGGCCGGCCCGCACCCTGGCGCCCGCACGGCCACCCGGTGATCGCCTTCGCCTACGGCTTCCACGGCGCCCACGGCCAGTGGTGGCACGACCTGGTGCGCAGCGCCCTGACCGTGACCCGCGGCGGCCCGGAGGCAGAGGCCTGGACGGCCGACTCGTTCGAGATCGCCGAGGTTCACGTGCACCCGGACTACCAGGGCCACGGGATCGGCCGCGAGATGATGCTGCGGCTCGCCGCCGGCCGGCCCGAGCGGACCTCGCTGCTGTCCACCCCGGACGCCGACACCCGCGCCCGGCGGCTGTACCACCGGCTGGGCTTCCATGACCTGCTGACGGGCTTCAGCTTCGCGGGCGCCGGGCCCCCCTACGCGGTGATGGGCACGGTCCTGCCGCTGCAGGACGACCAGCCGCCGGACCCGCCCCCAGGGGGCCCCTGAACAACGGCCACCCGGTTCGCGTGTCCCCGCATCCCGGCTGGCGGCGTTGTCGTCGTCGCCGATAGCTCCGCTATCGGCTCCTCCTCCGCCTTGCCATCCGGGCGCGGGAACCCGCTCAGCGTCGTGCCGGAGGCGCGCCGACGAGCAGAGTGGGCGCCGTTGTTCAGCGGCCCCCTAGCCGGCCGGTAACCCCGCCCGCCGGGCCGCCGCCAGCCGCTCCTGCCGGTCCGCCAGGCCCAGCCGCTGGTAGATCTCCAGCGTCGCGCGCGACCCGTTCAGGGTGTAGAAGTGCAGGCCCGGGGCGCCCTCGGCGAGCAGCCGCTCGGACATCGAGGCGGCGTGCTCGACCCCGATCTCGCGGGCCGCCGCCGGGTCCCCCGCGGCGGCCGCGGCGCGCAGCGCGTCCGCCAGCGCGGGCGGGAACGCAGCCCCCGACAGCTCCACGATCCGCTCCAGCGTGCGCACGCTGGTGACCGGCATGATCCCGGCGATGATCGGCACCTCGCAGCCCGCGGCCGCCACCCGGTCCCGCAGCCGCAGGTAGTCCTCCACGTAGAAGAACATCTGGGTGATCGCGAAGTCCGCCCCCGCCCGGCACTTGCGGACGAAGTAGCCGGTGTCGGAGTCCAGGTCAGGCGAGCGGGGGTGGCCTTCCGGGAAGGCGGCCACCCCGACGCAGAAGTCCCCGGCCCCCTTGATGAGCCGGACCAGCTCCTCGGCGTGCCGGACGCCGTCGGGGTGCGGCACCCACTCGCCGTTCGGGTCCCCGGGCGGGTCGCCGCGCAGCGCCAGCACGTTGCGCACCCCCACCGCGGCGTAGGACCCGATGACGTGCCGCAGCTCCGCGAGCGAGTGGTTCACCGCGGTGAAGTGCCCGACCGGGGTCAGCGTGGTCTCCGCGGCGATGCGGCCGGTCACCCGGACGGTCCGGTCGCGGGTGGACCCGCCGGCGCCGTAGGTGACCGACACGAACGTCGGCTGCAGCGGCTCCAGCCGGCGGATCGCCAGCCACAGCTTCCTCTCGTCGTCCTCGGTCTTGGCGGGCATGAACTCGAAGGAGAACGAGCGGCCGCCCGCGGCCAGCAGCTCGCGGATGGCAGGCGCGCGGGGCGGAAGGGCCGGCATGCGCCCAGGGTAGCGGCTGGCGCCGGACTGTGCCCGGCCGGGCGGCTGGCCTGGGACATCCCGGGCATGCCCTAGTCTCGGCCCCATGACCGCCAACCCCGCCCGCCTGGATCACGTCCGCGGTCAGGTCGGCGAGGCCCTGCAGGCGTTCCTGCGGCGGCAGCGGGAGGTGCTGCTCGCCGCGGGCGACGAGCTGCTGCCCGGCCTGGACGCCATCGACGGCCTGCTGACGGGCGGCAAGCGGCTGCGGCCCGCGTTCTGCTACTGGGGGTGGCGCGGGGCGGGCGGCGGCGACTGCCCGGAGATCCTGGCCGCCGCGGCCGCGCTGGAGCTGCTGCACGCCAGCGCGCTGGTGCACGACGACGTGATGGACGGCAGCGACACCCGGCGCGGCCAGCCGTCGGTGCACCGCCAGTTCGCGGCCACCCACACCAGCCGGCACTGGCACGGCTCGGCCCAGGCCTTCGGCACCGGGGCCGCGATCCTCCTCGGCGATCTGCTGCTGTGCTGGTCGGATCAGATGTTCCGGGACAGCGGCCTGCCCGCCGCGGCGCTCGCCCGCGGCCAGCCGGTGCTGGACCGGATGCGCACCGAGGTCATGGCCGGCCAGTACCTGGACATGCTGGCCCAGGCCACCGGGGACACGACCGTTGCGAGCGCGCTGCGGGTCGCCGAGCACAAGTCGGCCAAGTACACCATCGAGCGGCCGCTGCACCTCGGCGCCGCCATGGCGCGGCCGGACCGCCCGGAGCAGACCCTGGCCGCGCTCAGCGCCTACGGGCTGCCGCTCGGCGTGGCTTTCCAGCTGCGCGACGACATCCTCGGCGTGTTCGGCGACCCCGCGCAGACCGGCAAGCCCGCCGGTGACGACGTGCGGGAGGGCAAGCGCACGGTGCTGCTCGCGATGACCCTGGCCCGCGCGGACGAGCGGCAGGCGGCGGTGATCAGCAGGCGGCTGGGCGACCCGCTGCTGGACCCGGCGGGCACGGCCGAGGTCCGCACCGTGATCGCCGAGACCGGGGCGCTCGCCGAGTGCGAGCAGATGATCGACCGGAACGTCGCGCAGGCGCTCGCCGCGCTCGGGCAGGCGCCGGTCACCGGTGAGGCGCGGGATGCCCTGGCCGGCCTGGCCGTCGCCGCCACCGCCCGGCACGACTGAACCCGCGCCCGGCGCCGCCGGCCGCGCGCACCCGGCCCGCTAAAGGTCCACCTCGCCGGCCACGCAGGTGACGGTGCCGCCGCCTACCCAGATGGTGCCCTCGCCGTCCCGGGACACGTGCACCCGGCCGGCCCGGCCGAGCACGGTGCCCTGGCTCACCACATACGGCGCGCTGGCCCGGCCCGTGCGCAGCAGCCAGGGCGCGATGGCCGCGTTGAGGCTGCCGGTCACCGGGTCTTCCACCGGGTCGTCCACGGGCCCCGCGAACGCCCGCACCTCGAACGCGCACGGCGACCCAGGCGGGTAGGGCCCCACCACCCCCAGGTCGAAGCCGACCGGGCCGGGCCGCAGCGCCAGCACCGCCTCCGCGCTCGCCAGCAGGACGGCGACCCAGCCGGGCCCGTTGTCGGCCCAGGTGGCGTCCACGATGCCCGCCCGGCCGATGCCGAGCACCCCCGCGATCCGGTCCAGCAGCGGCCCGTCCACAGGCCCGTCGCGCAGCAGCGGCGGCGCCGCGAACGCCAGTCCTTCCGGGCCCCGGCGGATCCGCACCAGCCCGGCCCCGCACTCCTGGACGATGGCATCGGGCTGCTGCGGAACCCCGCCCGCGGCCAGCCACGCGTGGCAGGTGCCGAGGGTGGGGTGCCCGGCGAAGGGCAGCTCCACGCTGGGCGTGAAGATCCGCACCCGGTAGTCCGCGCCAGGTTCGGACGGCGGCAGCACGAACGTGGTCTCGGACAGGTTGGTCCAGTTCGCGAACTGCTGCATCTGCGCGCCGGTGAGCCCGCCAGCGTCCAGCACCACGGCGACCGGGTTGCCACGGTAGGGCTTGGTGGTAAAGACATCGATCTGGCGGAACGCTCGCTGCACGCTGAATCCCCGTTCCTGGTCAGGAGCGGCTGTTACCGCGCCGCATCTGTCCCAGCTTCACCGGTCCGGGCGCCCGCCGCCAGCGCCAATCCGGGCGGACGCGGCCAGGAAATCACGCCCCCCACCGGGCCGCCGGCCCTCGTTTCCGCGAAGGCAGCCACCGCAAGTACCGCGACGCCGCCAGGGTGGCCGGGGCAGCGGCGCACCGGGGCTAACGTCAGCGTGCCCGGGGGGCCTGACGGGCCGGCCGGCGTCAGCAGGCGGCCGCGAGCCGGGCCGCGAGCGCGGCGGCCGCGGCGGCCGGGTCGGGTGCGCCGGTGAGGGCCCGGACCACGACGACCCGCCGCGCCCCGGCGGCCAGCACCTCGTCCAGCGTGTCCGGGCCGATGCCGCCGATGGCGAACCACGGCCGCGGCGCGGGCAGGCCCGCGGCGTAGCGCAGCAGCGGCAGGCCGGGCGCGGGCCGGCCGGGTTTGGTCGGCGTCGGCCAGACCGGCCCGGCGCAGTAGTAGTCCACCCCGTCCGCGGTGGCCGCCGCGGACGTCTCGGCCTCGGCGTGGCTGGACAGCCCGACCAGCGGTCCCGGCCCGATGAGCTGGCGGGCCACCGGCACCGGCAGGTCGTCCTGCCCGAGGTGGAGCACGTCGGCGCCGGCCGCGTACGCGACGTCCGCCCGGTCGTTGACGGCCAGCAGCGCGCCGTGCTTGTCGCAGGCCGCCCGGAAGACCTCCAGGAAGGCGAGCTCCTGGCGGGCCTCCAGCCCCTTCTGCCGCAGCTGGACGATGTCCACCCCGGCGCCGAGCACCGCGTCGAGGAACCCCGGCAGGTCCCCCTGCCGCTCGCGGGCGTCGGTGCACAGGTACAGCCGGGCCGAGGCCAGCCGCTCTCTCAGGTCAGCCGGCACGCGGATCACCTCGCACGCCGCTCACCATCGCACACGGCGCGGCACGCGGTTCACCCGGCCCCGGACCCGCCCTGGCCCCGCCCCGGTCAGAAGGCGAGCGCCTGCGCCCGCCGGTTCACTTCCCGGCAGCGGTGCTCAGCCATCGCCTGCACCGGCGTGCCCGGGAGCGTGTCGTCGGCGGTGAACAGCCACCGCACCGCATCCTGCTCGTCGAACCCGCAGTCGAACAGCAGGGTCAGCGTGCCCGCGAGCCCTTTCACCACCTGGTTGCCGTCCAGGAACGCCGCTGGCACGGCAGTCGCGCCGTCGGGCCTCCGGACCGCCAGCAGCTTGCGGTCGCGGAGCAGCTGCCGGACCCGGCTGAGCGTGAGCCCGAGCCGGTCGGCTACTTCGGGAAGGCTGAGCCAGTCGCCGACGAGGGAGTCGGCAGGGGGGTCTATCTGTGCCACACCCCGAATGTGCCACATCAGCAGGCATACCAAACACCCCTGTCAGCCGGGTGCCACCGCCCGCAGCGGCACCTCGGGGTCGGCGAGCAGCGCCTGATCGACGGGCTGCTGCGCCTCGATCACGCGGCGTCCCTGGACCAGGTCCCGGGGGCGGCCGACGGTGAGCAGCGCGACCAGCCGCGGCCCGCCGCCGGGCCCGCCGTCCGCCAGCCAGCAGGCGGTCCACTTCTCCGCGGCCGGGTCGCCCCGCCACACCAGCCGGTCGCCGGCGCCGTGGTGCCCGGCGTACTGCACCATCCGGCCGAACTGCTCGGACCAGAAGTACGGCACCGGGTCGTACTCCGTGTCGCCGCCGAGGATGTTCGCGGCCGCGGCGGCCGGCCCGTGCAGCGCGTTGTCCCAGTGCTCGACCCGCAGCCGGCGGCCGTAACGGCGGGAGCTGAACGCCGCGCAGTCCCCCACCGCGTACACGCCCGGCAGCGAGGCGCGCAGGTGGCCGTCCACGGCGACGCCGTTGTCCAGCTGCAGGCCGGTGCCGGCCAGCCAGCCGGTCTGCGGCCGGACCCCGACCGCGGTGACGACCTCGTCGGCGGGCAGCCAGCCGCCGCCGGGCAGGGCCAGGCCGCCGGGCTCCACCGACGCCACCGCCTGGCCGAGCCGCAGGTCGACCCCGGCCGCGGCGTACCAGGCCGCGGTGACCGCGCCGGTCTCCGCCCCGAGCGCCCCGGCCAGCGGCGCGCCGGCCGCCTCGACCACCGTCACCTGGCAGCCCAGCCGGGCCGCCGCGGTGGCCAGCTCGGCGCCGATCCAGCCGGCCCCCACGATCGCCAGCCGGGTCCCCGGCCGCAGCGCCGCGCGCACCGCCAGCGCGTCGTCGAGCGTCCGCAGCACCCGCTGCGGGCCGTCGCCGGGCAGCCGGACCGGCTCCGCGCCGGTGGCGAGCACCAGGATGTCGAACGGGTGCTCCGCGTGGCCGGCCTGCACCGCGCCGCCGGTCAGCCCGGTGGCGGGCTCGCCGAGCCGGGCGGTCACGCCGAGCTTGCCGAAGTCGGCGGCCAGGGTGGTGTCGTCCAGCTCACCGGTCATGAGCTTCTTGGTCAGCGGCGGCCGGTCATACGGCGGCCGCCACTCCGCCCCGAGCAGGGTGATGCCGCCCGGGTAGCCCCTGCCCCGCAGTTCCTCCGCGGTCCGCAGCCCGGCCAGCCCGCCGCCCACGATGACCACGCGCTCGATCGTCATGGCGACCTAGGGTAGAGGCCGCGCCCAGCGCACCGCCGGCCGGCGACGCCGGGAGCGCCCTGGTTCGCGTACGCTCTGAATCGACGCGCGGGAGCCCGGTGCGGACCGGGCTGAGAGGGAGGCTGCCGAGCCTCCGACCGCAGGAACCTGATCCGGATCATGCCGGCGAAGGGAGCGGGCGATGGCATCAGCGGTCATCATCGGCGGCGGTGTGATCGGCCTCAGCGTGGCCTGGCGCTGCGCGCAGCGGGGCCTCACGGTGACCCTGGCCGACCCGGCACCGGGCACCGGGGCGACCCGGGCGGCGGCGGGCATGCTCACCCCGGTGGCGGAGGCCGCGTACGCGGAAAAAGACCTGCTCACGCTCGGCAGTGAGTCGCTGCGCCGGTGGCCGGGGTTCGCGGCCGAGCTGGCCGGGCTGACCGGCGAGGGCACCGGGTTCCGCCACGACGGCACCCTCCAGGTGGCCTACGACGCCGATGACCTGGCGGTCATCGAGGAGATGCACGCGCTGCAGGAGGCGTTCGGGGTGGCGGCCGAGCGGCTGACTGCGCGGCAGTGCCGGGCCGCCGAGCCGCTGCTGGACCCGTCCGTCCGGGGCGGGCTGCGCACCAGCGGTGACGGCTCGGTGGACCCGCGGCGGCTCACCCGGGCGCTGCTGGCGGCGGCGGCGCAGGCGGGGGTGACCCTGGCGCGGCAGGCCGTCACCGAGGTGCTGGTCACCCGCGGCGGGACAGCGCCGGGCGGCGGGACGGCCGGTGACCGGGCGGCCGGCGTGCGGCTGGCGGATGGGACCGAGATACCCGCCGATCGCGTGGTGCTGGCGGCCGGCTGGGACAGCCCGGCGATCGGCGGGCTGCCGCCCGCCACGGTGCCGCCGGTGCGGCCGGTGAAGGGCCAGATCCTGCGGCTGCGGGTCCCGGCCGGCTCCCCTCAGCTCAGCCTGTGCGTACGGGGGCTGGTCCGCGGCCACCCCGTCTACCTCGTGCCGCGGCAGGACGGCGAGCTGGTGGTCGGCGCCACCCAGGAGGAGATGGGCGCCGACACCCGGGTCACCGCGGGCGGCATCTGGGAGCTGCTGCGCGACGCCCGCACGCTGGTGCCCGGCATCACCGAGTTCGAGTTCACCGAGGCCGTCGCGGGGCTGCGGCCCGGCACCCCGGACAACGCGCCGGTGCTGGGCCCGTCCGGGCTGCCCGGCCTGGTGCTCGCCACCGGGCACTTCCGTGGCGGGGTGCTGCTCTCCCCCGTCACCGCCGAACTGATCGCGGACTACCTGGTCACCGGGCAGCTGCCCGCGCTGGCCGGCCCGTTCACAGCAGCCCGGTTCGGTCCCGGGTCCCCGTCCCCGGGGCGCCCGGCCGGGGACGGCCCGGTGCGGCCTGCCAGCCAGGACGGCAGCACCGCGGTGCCTGGAGGCCGGCCATGACCGTGATCATCAACGGGACGCCGCGGGACCTGCCCGCCGGCGCCACTGCCGCCGACGCGGTCCGGCTCATCACCGAGGCCACCACCGGGCTGGCGGTGGCGGTGAACGATGAGGTGCTGCGGCGGGCGGCCTGGGACACGGCCGCGCTGGCGGACGGCGACGTGATCGAGATCCTCACCGCGGTACAGGGAGGCTGACATGGACGACCCACTGGTGATCGCTGGGGAGGAGTTCAGCTCCCGCCTGATCATGGGCACCGGCGGCGCGCCCAGCCTGGACGTGCTCGGCCGGGCACTCACGGCGTCCGGCACCGAGCTGACCACGGTGGCCATGCGCCGGGTGGACCCGGCCGCGGGCGGCTCCGTGCTCGGCCTGCTGTCCGAGCTGGGCATCCGGGTGCTGCCCAACACCGCCGGCTGCCACACCGCCGCCGAGGCGGTCCGCACCGCCCGGCTGGCGGCCGAAGCGCTCGGCACCACCTGGGTGAAGCTGGAGGTGATCGCCGACGAGCAGACCTTGCTCCCCGACCCGCTGGAGCTGCTGGACGCCGCCGAGCAGCTGGCCGCCGACGGGTTCACGGTGCTGCCCTACACCAGCGACGACCCGGTGCTGGCCCGGCGGCTGGAGCAGGCGGGCTGCGCGGCGGTGATGCCGCTCGGCGCGCCCATCGGCTCGGGCCTGGGCATCCGGAACCCGCACAACATCGAGCTGATCGTGGCGGCCGCCGGGGTGCCGGTGGTGCTGGACGCCGGCGTCGGCACGGCCAGCGACGCCGCGATCGCGATGGAGCTGGGCTGTGACGCCGTGCTGCTGGCGACGGCGGTGACCCGGGCGCACGACCCCGAGCTGATGGCCGCGGCGATGCGCTCGGCTGTGACCGCGGGACGGCTCGCCCGCCGGGCCGGGCGGGTGCCGCGCCGCTGGTCCGCCCAGGCGTCATCGCCGCCGGTGGGCAGCTAGGCCCGATACGCCCGGCGCCGCCCGTTGTCAACTTGCGCCGCCGCGGGCCGCCAGCGAGCCCCTACAATCATCCCGATGGACACGACCGTTGCCCGCTCACCCATCGGCCACCTGCTCAATGGCCGCTACCGGGTGGAGTCCCACATTGCCCGGGGCGGGATGGCCGACGTCTACGTGGGCACGGACACCCGGCTGGACCGGCCGGTCGCCCTGAAGATCATGCGCGCCGAGCTCGCCAACGACGAGGACTTCGTCCGGCGTTTCATCGGTGAGGCGCGGTCGGTGGCGCGGCTCTCGCACCCGAACGTGGTGGCCGTGTACGACCAGGGCGCTGACGGGCGCACCCTGTACCTGGCGATGGAGTACGTCCGCGGCCAGAGCCTGCGGGCCCTGCTGGACGGCCGCGGCCGCCTCGCGCCCGCCGAGGCGCTGGACATCATGGAGGGCGTGCTGGCCGCGCTGGCCGCCGCCCACGACGCCGGGCTGGCGCACCGGGACGTGAAGCCCGAGAACGTGCTGCTCACCCAGTCCGGCGCGATCAAGGTGGTGGACTTCGGCCTGGCCAGGCTGGTGGCGGCGGCCAGCCACACCAAGACCGGCATGATCATCGGCACCGCCGCCTACCTGGCCCCGGAGCAGGTCGCCCACGGCGCCGCCGATGCCCGCAGCGACGTGTACGCCGCCGGGATCATGCTGTTCGAGCTGCTGACCGGCAGGCAGCCGCACACCGGCGAGACGCCGCTGGCGGTCGCCTACAAGCACGTCAACGAGATGGTCCCGGCGCCTTCCAGCGCAGCGCCCGGGCTGCCGCCCGCGCTGGACATGCTGGTGGCGATGGCCACCAGCCGTGACCCGGAGCTGCGGCCCGGCGACGCCGGGCAGTTCCTCAGCGCGATCGCCGGCGTCCGCCGCAGCCTGCCCGCGGCCACCGCGGCCGCCCCGGTCCCGGGCGGCCCCTGGACCGTGCCCGGCGGCGGGCCGGGCAGGGCGGGCGCGCCCGCCCTGCCCGCGGCCCCGCCAGCGGAGCCGGACGGCGGCGCCACCGACCTCATCCCCGGGATGGCGCCGCCCGCCCGCCAGTCCTACGGCGCGCCAGCCGCCACCCTGCCCGCGGCCACCGAGCGCTACCACCCGGACGCCCAGGAGCCGCCCAACCAGACCCTCGTCGTCGCCCCCGGCGGCCTGCCCGACCACTCCGGGCACGGCGGCCCGCCCGACGCGTACGGCCCGCCGCCCCGGCACCGCGGACCGCGCGAGCCGGGCCTGCAGCGGCTGCTGTTCAGCCGGAGGCTGGCCTACCTGGCCGGCGGGCTGGTATTGGCCGGCGCGGCGGCCCTGGCCCTGTGGTGGGCGGCCGCCGGCCGGTACACGACCGTCCCGCAGCTCACCGGGCAGCCGGTGGCCACCGCTCAGTCCGGCCTGCAGGCGGTCGGCCTGACCGGGCAGGTCAGCCGCCGGGCGCAGATCAGCAACACGGTGCCCAGGGGCGACGTCATCCGCACCAACCCGGGCGGCGGCAGCAAGGTCGGCCGGGGCGGCACGGTGACCCTCATCGTGTCCGCCGGGCCCCGCATGATCAGCATGCCGGAGGTCACCGGGCAGGCGCTGGCCGCCGCCCAGACCGCGATCCGGCAGGCCGGCCTGGTCCCGGGCACCGTCACCAGGCAGACCTCCGCCACCATCCCGGCCGGCATCGTCATCAGCACCGACCCGCTCGCGGGCGTGTCCTGGCCGCAGCCCAGGCCGGTCAGGCTCACGGTGAGCGCGGGGCCGCCGCTGCCCGACTTCGTCGGCCAGCAGAAGGACGTGGCCGAGCAGTGGGCCCAGGCCAACGGCGTGTCCCTGAACGAGGTGGCGGTCAACAGCAACCAGCCCGCCGGCACCATCACCCACCAGTCGCCACCCGCGGGCGATGCGTTCACCCAGGGTGAGGTCATCACCGTCAGCTTCTCGAACGGGCCGCCGACGGTCGCCATCCCGAACGTGGACGGCATGCCGGCGGACCAGGCCCAGAAGCAGCTGGAGCAGCTCGGCTTCCAGGTCACGGTGAACAAGGTCGGGCCCCTGGACACGGTCTTCAACTACAGCCCGAACGGCCAGGCGCCGCAGGGCAGCACGATCACCCTGTGGGTGGGCCTGCCGTAATTTTCCGGGGCGCACCGCGCCCCTTCGGGTACCGGTCGTCAGTTCGGGTCCTTCGGCTCGCCCGGGCTGGTCGCGCAGGGCCAGGGCGGCGGCGAGGCAGGCCAGCGGGACGGCCGGGAACGCGTACCGGTAGACGTACTCGTGCTCGGCGACGGGCAGCACGAGGGCGAGCAGCGCGCACACCCAGAGCAGGGCCCCCGCGCCGGTCCGCCGCCGCGGCAGCACCAGCCCGCCCAGCCCGATCGCGGCCACCACGGCGAACACCGGGCCGGGAAGGTAGACCAGCCGCTGGTAGTCCTGCATCAGGCCGGCGAACGGCTGCCGCACCCGGGTCCCGTACCGGTACCCGAGATACGGTGCCAGCCCCTGGGCCGAGCCGGTGTAGGCGCGGATCGCCGCGAGCGCGTAGGCGCGCTCGCGCGGGGCCAGGCTGGCCGAGTGCATCTGCGAGCCCGGGAAGCGCAGCAGGCCGGGCTGGCGCAGCGGCAGCAGGCTCTCCGACAGCACCAGCCGGGCGTAGTCGAGCGGCTGGGCTTCGATCGCCCGGAACGCGAACGCCAGCGCCCGGGAGTTCTTCGCCGGGGTGAAGGCGGACGTGTCCGGCACCGGGCCGTGGCTGCGCGGCCGCCACTGCCAGCCGCCGCGGTTCCACAGGTAGGCGCGGGGCAGCGGCCGCCGGGCCGGGTCCGCCGCCGCCAGCCTGCCCGGCTGCCGGCCCGGGCACAGCGCCTGCAGGCTGCGCGGCGGCCTGATGACCGCGCAGTCCGCGAACGACATGGTGCGCGACCAGAGGAACAGGCCGTTGCTGCTGGTCAGGTTCAGCGGGCCGCAGCTGACCGCGAACCAGGCCATGTACCCGGCCAGCGGCAGCGCGCCGGCGGCCAGCGCCGCGGCCGCCCGGCGCCAGCCGGCCCGCCGGGCCAGCAGCCAGGCGGGCACCAGGGCGAGGAAGACCACGGCGGTCGGGCGGACCACCGCCGACAGCCCCAGCAGCAGCCCGGCCGCGGCCGCCCGCCGGGCAGGCGGCGGGTCCCGCCACAGCAGCATCGCGAACCCGGCCGCCGTGAGCGCGATGGCGAGCGAGTCCCCCATGATCAGCCGCTCCAGCAGCAGCTCCGCTGGCAGGAACAGCACCGGCGTCACGGCCAGGGTGGCGCCCCAGCCCGGCAGCCCGCGCCGCCGCAGCAGCGCGTACATGGCGGCCGCGGCGCCCAGGCCCGCCAGCTGCTGCGCCGTGGTGATGAGCACCAGCGAGTGCAGCGGCCGCAGCAGCCACAGGAACAGCGAGTAGCCGCCCGGGTTGACGGGGTTGGGGGCCACGTGAACGGCGCCCCACAGGTAGTCGAAGGTGTCCAGCCGGAACAGCACGGCCGGCCGGTAGCCCGCCAGCGCCAGCAGCCGCGGCGGCAGCGCCAGCGCGAGCGCCGCCAGCAGCACCCGGTGGCGGGCGGCCAGCCCGCGCAGCCTGGCTGCGGGGGTCCCGGCGGGCCGCGGTGGCGGGTGCGCCGGTGCGCCCGGCACCGGCGTGCCCGGCCCGGCAGGCCGCGCGCTCCCCCGCAGCGTCGTCACCTGAGGGATATTACCCAAGGTGACTAAGCAATTACACAACGCAATTCACGGTGGCGGCGCGGGCCAGGCCCGCGGGCGGTCTAGAAGTGCGCCGGCGAGGTGAGGCAGTGCAGGTAGGGGCCCTGCAGCAGCGGGGTGACCGCGGGCGCGCGGGCACCGGTCACCTGGAAGACCCGCACCGCCCGGGTGGAGTACACCAGGTGCAGGAAGGGCGTGGACCGCAGCGCGCGGAAGTTGGCGGTGCCCTCCGGGCCGCCGTAGCCGATCAGCGTTCCGGTCCGGGCGGCGATGACGTAGGTGATGCCGTACTGCCGCAGGAACGCCTCGTTGGCCCGGGGGTGCTGGTAGAAGCTGCGGGCGCCCAGCATGAGGCTGATGACGTAAGGCAGCTTGTCCGGGCGCAGGAACGGGCCCATGCCCTCGGACACCGCGTTCCGCCCGGTGAGCGAGGCGAGGGTGCCCTCGCTGCGCTGGTTGACCAGGAACCGGGCGCCGCACGGGGTGTGGCCGCGGATCCAGTTGACCAGGCTCAGCCGCTGATGGCTGGCGGCCCGCAGGCTGTGCGACAGGCCGCTGCTCGGCAGCAGCCAGGCGGTCAGGAAGACCACCGGCAGCACGGCGCCGGCGATCAGGAGCGGCGCCGGGGTGCGCTCCAGCAGCAGGATCAGGCCCTCGAGCACGGCCAGGCCGACCAGGATGAAGCCCACCGACGAGTAGTTCCCGAGCCGGCGCTGGCCGAAGGTCGCGTCGATGAAGACGTGGTACCGGTAGTCGAAAGCCAGGGACACCAGGATGATCCCGGCGAAGATGCCGAGCCCCACCAGGCCGGCGATCCGCAGGTCGGTCCGGACGAAGAAGAACAGCGCGAGCGAGGCGGCCAGCCCCGCCGCGAGCAGCAGCAGCGCCTGCCACAGGGGCAGGTAGATCCCCAGCCCGCTGCTGAGGAAGCCGCTGAACAGGTGCCGGGCGGACATGTACGGGTGCAGGCCCGTGCTGGCCGGGTCCCGGGGCACGAAGTGGCCGTAGTACAGGTACTCCGTCGGGTCGAACGGCGTATGGATGGCGGCGTAGCTGGCCTGGTTGCTGGCCCCGCCCAGGCCGAAGGCGCCGCCCGCGAAGACCCGGATGGCCAGCCCGAGCACGCCAGCGGAAGCGCCGACGAGCAGCCCGCTGCGCAAGGTCGCCAGCCGGGCCCGCCAGCCCGCGTCGTACAGCAGCCGGGCCAGGCCGACGCAGGTGAGGGCCAGCACCACGATGAGCGCCGCGATGAGATGGCTGCCGCTGGCCGCCGCCAGCATGATCCCCGCCATGACCGCGAGCCGCCAGCCGCCCTCCCGGATGGCCACGATGCCCAGCGCGAGCGCGCAGAAGGCCACCGCCCGGCCGAAGTCCTCGGCCCGGTACTCGCTGAACCCGTCGCTCATGTTGGTGTTGAAGATGAGCCCGTTGCCCAGCAGCAGCAGCGGCAGCAGGCCGCCGGTGCGGCGCAGGCCGAGCTCCCACGCTGCGGCCCACAGCCCGATCCCGCAGCCCAGGACGGACAGCCACAGCAGCACCCCGGGGGCGAGCAGCGGGTTCTGGCTGAACAGGACCAGGACGCCGGTGAAGGCGTCCAGGAAGATCTTGTCCGTGGCGGGCGGCCACGACTGGTTGTACTCCAGCGTGGCGGCCGGCACCCCGTGGGCGTTGGCGATCTCCACGCCGTTCAGGTAATAGACGTAGTGCGGGCCACCCAGGTAGTGCAGAAACGGGAGATGGATGACCAGCACGGCCAGCAGCACCGCCGCCCCCACCACCAGCGGGAACGCGTTGCCGCGCAGGTCGGTGAGCAGCGCCCGGCCCTGCTCACGCAGGGGCGCACGGCGCACGGCGAGCACCCAGAGGGCCGCCGAGACCGCCGCCCACAGCGGCAGGAAAATGGCGAGCCGGAAAAGGTGCGCAGACGACAGCACGAAAGCACATCCGCCAGCGGCCGCGAAGCCCAGCCCGAATGCCGCTGCCGCCCGGGTGAGGACCGAGATTTCACCCGGCCCGAACACCGCCAGGGCGGCACCGATCCCGGGAACCGCGAGCAGGCAGGCGACGAGGGCCAGCAGGACGACGCTGTGCATTGAACCCGGGCTCCCCATGCTCGATACAGCCGCCGGACTTGTCCGCCGGTAACCCTACCGTGGCCTCCGAGTGCATTGCGCCGTCATGACTTTGTTGTTACTGATGCCCGTTCTATGCCGGTGATCAGCGGAAACGCCGGACCTGCCAGGACTGGGCAGGCCCGGCCGGCCGGGCCTGCGAACGCGCTAGCGGCTGATACGCCGGTACAGCGCGTCGCCCCGGTCGTCGTGCAGGACCCTGACGAAGTTGGCCTTGAAATAGGTCCACAGCTCGTGGTTCCACGGCACCCGGGCGGTGTTCTGGTAGGTGAGCCAGAGATACTGCGCGTGGCTGAACGCGCTGCGCCACACCCTCCCGACCGCGGGGTCGTGGCCCGCGCCGGTCCCCGGCCGGAGCCCCCCGGACACGCCCAGGTCGGTTCCCAGGGTGTCGATCATCTGCGAGCAGCCGCGGACGTCCGAGGTGGCCCGGTTGGCGATGATCAGATAAGACTCCTGGTCGGTGAGCATGCAGGCGCCGGCAGGCACGATCTGCTGCAGCCGCTGGATCGCCGCGATCGTTCCCGGCGTGCTCTGCACGTAACGGGCCGTGTCCATCTCTCCCCGGGCCACCACGGCGGTGCAGCCTGCCAGCAGCACGCCCGCCACGCCCGGCACGAACCAGCGCAGCCACGCCTCGCCCCGCAGCAGCCGGGTGGCCAGGACGGCGTCGGCGAGCCGGCCGGCCACCATGCCGATGGACAGCCCGAGGAACGGGCCGAGGAACGCCACGAAGTGGTAGTGGAACTGGTCGGGCCACATGAACATGAGCGTCACCAGGACGCTGCTTACCAGCGCGAACCATTCCAGGGTGGCGGGCAGCCTGCGGGTGAGCAGCCAGGTCACCACCAGGGCAACCGCCACGAAGCCCACCACGGCAGCCACCTCGCCGAGCAGCGGCGGGTGCAGCCCGGGCAAGTCGAGCATGGTGCGGAAGCGGACCCACTGCGGCACCCGGTACGGATGAGCCCGCTTTCCCACCTGCGCGACGATCAGGCTCTGGTAGAAGCCCTTCGGCCCCAGGGCCGCGAACGGGACCACCGGCACCAGGAACCCGGCCGCGGCGCCGGCGGTGAGAAGGGCGGCCCGGCGGACCCGGGGCACGAGCCCGGCCGCGGGGGCGGCGGCTGCCAGGCACAGCCCGAAGGCGGCGAGCACCGGCATGATCGCCCACAGTTCGACCGCGCCCGCGAAGCCGAACGCTACGCCTCCCCACACCAGCCGCCTGCGGCTGGCGGTGAGCTGGTCGCGATCGAAGATCGCGACCGCCCCGATCAGGCAGAAGAGCGTGAGCCACGGCTCGACCAGGACCGTGTGCGCCGCCGCCACGCTGTTGGGGTAGAAAGCGAGGATGCCGCAGGCGAGCAGGGTCGCCAGCACGCCGCGGTGCCGCACCAGCAGCCCCACCAGGGCCACTCCGGCCGCGCTGGCCAGGGCGGTCAGGATGCGCCCGGCCGCCATGCCCGCGGCCGTCCCGGTCAGCTTGCCGAGCAGCGCCGCCGGCAGCATCAGCAGCGTGATCCCGGGCGGCTGGACCAGGACGAAGTCCCGGTAGGGCAGGCTGCCGGACAGCAGCCGCACCGCACTGCCGAAGTACGGGCCGTCGTCGTACTCGGTCACCCCGAGCAGGTAGGCCGGCCGGGTGAGCTGGAAGATCCGCAGCGCCAGCGCCACCACCACGGCGCCGAGGACGACCGCGCCGGTGGCGCTGAGGTGCAGCCGCCGGGCCGCCGGCGCCCCCGACTCGAGCACCCCGCCGGAGGCAGGCGTCACGATGGTCCCGCTCACTGTGTCGGTCACTCCTGCAGCCGTCGGAGGGAATGGCACGCGGGGCCAGCCAAGGCCGGGAGAGTCATGCCTGCCGCGCCACGCGCCTGCGCGCTGCGGGCCCGCCGCGGATCAGGCTACAGGGCCCGATGACGGCATGGCGCCGTTACCCGGCAGAAGGCGGTCAGGCCGGGCCGCTCCCGGGCACTGCCGCTACTACCAGGAGCAATGCCGCTACCAGTGGTGAGCCGGGCGGGCCGGCCCCGCCGGACGGCGGAACGTCTAGCCCGCGGCCGTGCCGTCACCGCACCACACCGGGTCTAAGGGGGGACTATGGTGTGGCTCAGCCATCAGCGGACACCGGCTGAGGCATGCCCACACTCTGCGCATGGGAACACAGGATGGCATTTAACCGATCTCTCGCCTTCCGGGCCGCGACGCACCTGGCGACCTGGCTGCCCTTCCTTTACGGTGCGGTGAGTGCGGTCCGGCACGGCTGGCGCCCCATCTCCGACAACGCCGGCATCGCCATCCGCGCGTGGGATGTGCTCACCAGCTACGGCCCCGTGCTCGGGCAGCCCTCCCGGCTGGCCCGCGGGGTGTATGACCCCGGCCCGCTGCAGTACTGGCTGCTCACCGTGCCGGCGCACATCGACGCGCGGACGGGGGTCCTGTGGGGCGCGGCCCTGTGGTGCATGCTCGTCGCCTCACTCACCATCGAGGCCGCCCGGTCCGCAGCGGGCGCCGCCGGCGGCCTGCTGGCGGGCGCGGCGGTCCTCAGCGCCACCCTGTGGATCCCGGGCATCACCCGGCAGCCGCTGTGGAACCCGTGGTTCGGGCTGATGTTCTTCATGGCGGCACTCGCGGCCGGATGGGCCGTCATGGCCGGGCGGCGCGGCTGGTGGCCAGTGCTCATGGTGACCGCCTCGGTCGCCGCGCAGGCACACCTGATGTACGCCATCGCCTCCGGCGGCCTCGTGCTGCTGGCGCTGATCGTGGGCCTGACCGACACCTTCCGGCATCGGGCGGGCTCGGTGTGGGCGGACTTCCAGTGGGTGGCCTACGGCATCGCCGCCGGTCTCGTCTGCTGGAGCGCGCCGCTGGTGCAGCAGTTCACCGGTAAGAGCGGCAACCTGGGCAACCTGCTCAGCAACCCCGGCGGCACCGGCCAGACCGGCGGCACCACCTTCGGGCTCAAGGCCTTGGCCGCCTCGGTTCAGCCGCCACCCCTGTGGTGGACTTCGTTCCCGAAGATCAAGACCATCGCAATGGCCGACCATCGGTCAGCCGCGGTCGGGGTGGCGGCACTGGTGATCATGGCTGTGGTGCTGGTGGCAGCGATCTGGCCGCTGCGGTCCCGCCTGACCGCGGCGGTGGCCGCGGTCAGCCTGCTCATCAGCGTGGCCGCGATGTACACCTACGCCGCGGTCCCGGCGGCCAGCATCGCGCAGTGGAGCTACACCTTCAACAGCGTTACCTACCTGCTGGCCCCGCTCCTCCCGCTGGGCGTGCTGGCGTGGATCACCCTCATCGCGGGCGTGGTGATGGTGGTCAGGCGGGTGCGCCGGCCCGCGGCCGCCGCGGCGGCGGCGCCGGCCGGGGGCGGCGCGGCGCAGGGCGCAACGGCGGCGGCCCAGCGCGCCGCCGGCCTGCTGCGTGCGCCGTGGGCCCTGCCCGCCTGCGCGCTGGCCTCGGTGGGGGTGATCATGATCACCTCGCTGATGGTCATCAGCCGGGAACGGTTCTCCCAGCCCGATGCGAACGCCTCGGTGAACTACTACGTGAGGGTGGCAGCGAAGCAGATCGAGGCCAGGATCCCCGGCCAGCCGATCGCCCTCCGCATCGAGGGCCGGGACAAGCACTTCCGGCGCAGGCTGACCTTCGCCCTCACCTACGCGCTGGACACGATGGGGTACCGGCCGCTGGTCGCGCAGAAGTATGCCTGGCAGCTCGGGCCTGCCTTCACCTTCCGCGGGCAGCAGATACCGCAGGTTACTGTCCGCATGCGGCCTGGCGGCCTCGGGGTGATGGTCGGCAGCGCGCACGCCGGGCTCACCTCAAGCGGAGCCTAGGCCGCAGGCCTGCTGCGCGTCACCCGGGCGGGCGTCCCGCGGCGCTGCCGGGAGCCTTCGGCGCGCACGCTTTCACCCCCGGGAGCCGGCTGCGGACAGGCGGCTGTAGCGGGAGTCGCGGCACAGGCCGGCCGGGAATGGCGGGCCCGGCGTCGTGGCGGCCGGGGGACGGGCAAAGCGGTAGACGAGGATGGTGCCGGCGATGGTGGTGACCGGGCAGTAGTGGCGCAGCCATGCGGGCGCGGCATTGCCCCGGGCGGTGAGGAGGGTGGCCGACACCGCAACCCAGCCGACGATGCTGCGGGGGCTGGCAGCGGTCAGTGAACGCGTGCCGGGGATCGTGCCCAGGCCATGGCCGGCGTGGAACGCCACGTAGGCGTGACGGCCGCGGCTCCACTGCAGGAGCGGCGAGTAGTCCTGGCCCCAGTCGAGGTTCGAGCCGCTGGCATACCGGTAACCGGGGGTGAAGGGCGGCTGCGTCCAGGCGATCGAATGAGGGAATGAGCTCGCGCCCAGGGCGATGCTGATGGTCACGAGCACTGCGAGAACAGCACGGGTGGCGTACCGCCGGGCGAGGAAGACCACCGCCGATGCCAGCACCAGGAGCAGGGCGATGGCGGGGAGCAGGTAACGGATGCCGGTGTCGGGGGGCACGAAGATCGTGAAAATGGTCAGTGCCGCAGCAGGCAGGCCGACGGTCAGCAGGGCTTCGCGGCGGGCGGCCCGGGGCACGGCCAGCAGGGCCAGCGGGCTGGCGATCAGCAAGAGCAGTGTCGGGGCTGGCGTTTTCACCAGCACGCTGCCAGGCCAGTACCACCATCGGCGGCCCTGCCACTGGATGCCCCACAGATAAGCCCACCCGTTGTTCTTGCTGTCATGCAGCTGCAGGAAACGCAGGCCGCCCGCGTAGGGCTGCGGGAGGAAGCCGGCAGGATGAAGCAGCAGCAGCGGGTCGAACATTGCGTAGCTTGCCCACAGGACGGCGAATGCGGCCAGTGCTACCGCCGCGCCGCTGCCCAGCGCCCGCAGGGCGCCGCGCCCCCGCCAGGTCACGCCCACCACCACGGCTCCGGCGCAGGCGACCGCCAGCAGCCCGGACAGCCCGGCCGCAGCGGCCAGGCCAGCCGCCAGCCCGGTGAGCACCAGCGACACGCGGTCACGCCTGCGGTACCAGCGCAGCAACGCCAGTGAGGTCAACGCCGCCGCCAGCGCAATCGGCAGATCAACCCCGTCGATGTGCCCCAGCCCCATCGAGACCGGGCTGGCGAGCCACAGGACACCGGCAACGGCGCCGGCGGCGGGGCCGAACAGGAGCGCGCCGAGCCGGTAGAGCACCAGGCCGGTAGCCAGCGCCTCCAGGATGGGCACCAGCCGGGACAGGAAGGTCACCATCCGCAGCTTGCCGGCTGCCAGCTGGGCCTTGGTGAACCGGGCAGCGTAAGGACCTTCCTGCTTGCCCCGGACGTGGGACCAGCCCGCCGGCATGGCAGGCCTGGCCGCCAGCACGGGCAGCGCGGCGATCGCCTTCGGCAGCGGCTGATGCTCCTGGTTGTAACTCAGGTCCTGATGGACCGCGATCAGGACCCCTGAGGCTACGTAAACCGGTTCATCAACGGTGGGAGAGTCCAGCCATGCCTCGCGCAGACAGGCAGCGGAAAAAGCGGCAGCCACCAGGAGCAGGAGGATGACCGGCCAGCGCCGCAGGCCGGCCCGCAGCAGGGAGGTCAGGCGCACCGGCCATCGGCCGCCGGCGCTGGCCTTGTGCCGCCCCCGTGTCCGAGCCTCAGGCACTGTGGTCATCGCCGGCAACTCCATGGCATCGGCTTCTCCGGCACACGGGGCTGCCCGGTCACCGCCGAAGGCTAGTGCAGGCAACTGGCAGAGGACAACCCGCAGGCGGTCACGGGCCGCCGCACCGGAAGGCGGACCCTCATCGCGGCCGGCTCTTCCCAGCGGCGGCAGCGGCGGCCCGCGCCTTCGGTAACCTAGCCGCCGGGGCGTCCACAGCGCCCGCCAGCGGGTACCCGCAGGTGGCCAGCAGGCTCACAGTCGCCCACGCCAGCCGCGCCGCGAAGCATGGCTCTCAGCCACCCGGAGGTAGTGGGATGCAGCAGCAGGATGGCCGGCCGGACGGGGCGGCACTAGCTGGCTCCCGCGGCGTTCTGCCTCCCGCTGCCGGCAGCCGTCCCGGCACGGCCCAGGCCCGCGGTGCGGACGGCGGGACACCGCGCTGGCCAGCCCGTGCCCGCAGGGGCTGGGTGCCCGCTGTCCTGCTCTGCTACCTGGCTGGCGCCGTGGCGGTCACCTGGCAGCTGTGGCTCGATCCCGCGGGCCGCGCCCAGGTCATCGTCCCCAGTATCGGCAGCTCCCCCGACATCGGGCTCTTCGCCTGGTTCATGCGCTACGCGGCGGCCGCGGTCGCCCACGGGCATCTCCCGGCCCTGGTCACGACGGCGGTGAACGCGCCGCAGGGCATCAACCTGATGTGGAACACGTCTTTCCTGCTGCCCGCTGTGGCGCTTTCCCCGGTGACGCTGCTGGCCGGGCCGCTCGTCAGCCTTACGATCATGCTGACCCTCGGCTTTGCCGGTTCAGCGGCTGCCATGTTCCTCGTGCTGCGCAGGTGGGGGGCTGGCCTTGGCGTGGCGGCCCTGTGCGGCGCGGTCTACGGCTTCTCACCGGCCCTGCGCATGTCGGCAGTGGGGCACTACCACCTGCAGTTCGCGGTGCTGCCGCCGCTGATTATCGACGCGCTGCTCCGGATCGTCACCGGCCGGGGAAGCGCCTTGCGGACGGGGTCCTGGCTGGGCCTGCTGGTGGCCGCTCAGTTCCTCACCGGCGAAGAGCTGCTGGTCCTGACCGCTGTGGCAGCCGCTGTCATCCTCGCTGTGCTGGCAGGGGGCCAGCCGCGGGCGGTGCCAGCGCGGCTGAAAGCGTCCGTGGGCGGGCTGGCGATGGCAGCCGGGGTCACGCTGGTGATCTGCGGGTACCCGCTGTGGGTGCAGTTCCATGGCCCGCTGGCGTCGCACGGCAACCCGTGGCGGGGCCACTTCTGGAACCGCCCCGGCGACTTCGTGAGGGCACCCGGCGGGCTGCTCTGGCATAGCCAGGCTGCCGTGCGGGCGGTGGGGCTCCGTGCGATGCGCCCCGAGTACGTCGCCTACCTGGGCTGGCCGGTGCTGGTCCTGCTGCTGGTGGCGGCTGTCTGGTTGTGGCGGGACCCGAGGGTCCGGGTGATGGCCCTGACATTCGCGGTACTGGAGACGTTCAGCCTCGGCGCCCGGACAGTGGTGCTCCGGGGCGTCAGCTACCCGGCTCCGCTGCTCCCGTGGCACTGGCTGAGCCGCCTGCCCCTGTTCGGTGAGGTGCTCCCGAACCGGTTCTCGATCCTCGCGGACGGGGCCGCGGCCGCGGTGCTGGCATTCGCCATTCAGGCAGCGCTCCGGAAAGCGCCGGAAGGCAGGCGATGGTGGCGGCCCGCCGTGGCCGGTGTGGCGGTGCTCGCCGTGGCGCCCCTCATCCCCCTGCCGCTGCAGGCTGGCGCCGTATCCGCGGCCCCGCCCGGCTGGCAGGCGGCACTGTCCGGTCTCCGGCTGCCCCCGATGGCAAGGGTGCTCGTCATCCCGGTCAACCCCGCCCAGACGATGCTCTGGCAGGCGCAGACCGGCGAGCCCATCTCAATCATCGGCGGGTACTGCATCGCACCTGGCAGGTCCGGGAAGGCAAAGCTCTGCCCCTCTGTCCGGAAGGGCATGGGTGCTTACCTCAGCTCGCCTCCCGCGGGCCCGCTGCCCGCCGGGCCCACTGCCCGGATCAGGACCGGCCTGCGTTACTGGCGGCCTGCGGCTGTGATCGCGGTGGCCGGCCGCCGCACGCGGCTGTGGATGTTCCTCACCAGGCTCTTCGGCCGCCCAGCCGTGCAGGCCGGCCCGGTGGCGGGCTGGCGGCTGGACACCCCGCCGCGGGCCGGCGGCCTCACCGGACGCTGACAGCTGCGCATCCCGGAGCCGCGCACCGGCCTTACCGGTCCCCGGTGCCCCGGGCTTCACACTGTCCGGATACGGGAAGTAACCGCGGGTGAGCGGAACGACAGCGGTGCCGGCCCGCGGCCGGAGCGAGCACATGCCAGGCCGCCCGCGGGACCGGGCGGTGCCCGGCCGGGTGGCGGGAGTCATCGGGGCCGCGACCCTGGTGGCCCTGGGGCTGCGGCTGGCGGAGCTGGCCGGGCCGAACCTGCTCGGGGTGACCCAGTACGACGACGGGGTGTATTTCGGCAGCGCGGTGCGGCTGGTGCACGGCATCCTCCCCTACCGGGATTTCTACCTGGTCCAGCCGCCCGTGATCACCCTGCTGATGGCCCCGGCCGCGCTGGCGTCCAAGGTGGTGGGCACCGCGTGGGGCATGGCCGCCGGCCGGGTGCTGACCGTACTCGCCAGCACGGCCAGTGTCACCCTGACCGGCCTGCTGGTCCGCCACCGGGGCCTGCTCGCCGTGGCCGCGGCCTGCGGCATCATGGCCGTCTACCCGGGCAACCTGGAAGCCGCGCATACCGTCTTCGTCGAGCCGTGGCTGGTGCTGTTCTGCCTGGCTGGCGCGGTCATCCTGGTCGACGGGGACGTGCTGGCCACCGGCTGCCGGCGGCTGGCCGCCGGCGGGGCCGCCCTCGGTGTCGCGGGTGCCACCGAGGCGTGGGCGGTGTTCCCGTTCGCGGTCGCGCTGGCACTCGTGCTGGCGCTGCCGGGCACCCCCGGGTGCCTGCGGCGCCGCCGGGCGGCGGCATTCGCCGCCGGGACCGCCGCCGGGTTCTGCGTGCCGGTGCTGCCGTTCGCCGCGGTGGCGCCCCGCGGCATCTACCGCAGCCTGGTGACATCCCAGGTCGGCCGGGTCACCGTGCCCGTCCCCCTGTCGTTCCGGCTGCGCCTGATGACGGCCACCGGTCAGCTGCCGGGGCTCAGCCACCTGGCGGTGACGGTCATCGCCATCGCACTGGCGGCCCTGATCGCCGCGCTCGTGCTGGCTGCCTCGCTGGCCAGCCGCCGCCCCCCGCCGCCGCTGGAGACCTTCGCCCTGGCCACCGCCGCACTCGTGGTGGCGGCGTTTCTGTGGTACCCGCAGTTCTTCCCGCACTTTCCCGCGTTCCTCGCGCCCTTCCTGGCGACGGCCCTCGCGCTGCCCGCGGCCCGGCTGGCGGAGGGTGCCCGGCGGCGCAGCCGGGCCGGCCCGCCGGATCGGGGCCGGCCGCCCCCGGCGGCCCGGACATGGGCGCCCGCGGGTGTGGCCCTGCTGGTGATCGGCCTGGGCGCAGCCACGCAGGCAGGGCTGGTCGCATCGCTGGGCGCACGGATGAAGCCGTCCTACATCGCCGCCGCCCGCCGGATCATTCCGCCGGGTGCCTGCATCGCCACCGACGAGGTGTCCATCCTGATCGCCGCGGATCGCTTCAGCCCCGGCCTGCCCGGCTGCTCGCCGATGGTGGACGGGCTGGCTACTGACTACGCGCTCAGCCACGGCAGGAACGGGCAGACGGGGGCTGGCCGGGTGCCGGCGGTGGCGGCCGCCTGGCGGGACATGTTCACCCATGCGCGGTACGCGTGGCTGTCAGGCCAGGTCAGCGCCCGCCGGATCGCCTGGACACCTGCCCTGCGCGCCTACTTCCGCGCGCATTTCCGCCCGGTGCTGAGCGACCCCAGGAATGATGTGCTGTATGTCCGCCGAGGCTGAGCCGGCAGGCGCGGCACCCGCCCCGGGCCGCGGGATCGGCGCGCACGTGCCGGTGGCCGGCGGGCTGGCCAGCGGCCTGCGATACGCGGCCGGCATCGGCGCGCAGGTCATCCAGGTGTTCGCGGCCAACCCGCGCGGATGGGCGCGGCCGGCCGCTGACGCGGCTGCGGACGCCGCCTTCCGCGGGCAGGCGGCCGCCGCGGGCGTGCCGGTCTTCGTGCACGCGCCCTACCTCGTGAATGTGGCGTCACCCGACCCGGCGGTCTGGCAGCGGTCGGTGGACTCCCTCACGCACTCGCTCGCCCGCGGCGCGGCCATCGGCGCCCGCGGGGTGGTGGTCCACACCGGGTCGGCGGTCGGCAGCGACCGCGACGGGGCCCTGCGGCGGGTGCGGGACGCGCTGCTGCCGCTGCTGGACTCACTGGGCGGGCGGGCGCCGGATCTGCTGCTGGAACCGACTGCCGGGAAGGGCGGCATGCTGTGCGCCGTCCTCGCTGACCTGGTGCCCTACCTGGACGCGCTGGACTGGCACCCGCGGGCAGGAATCTGCCTGGACACCTGCCATCTGTTCGCGGCCGGGCACGACCTGGCGGCCCCCGGCGCGGCCGGGGCGCTGCTGGCCGAGTTCGCCGGGCTGGCCGGCCGCGATCCCGCAGCCGCCGGGGCCGCGCCGGCCGGCCGCCTCAAGCTCATCCACGCCAACGACTCGAAGGATCCCTGCGGGTCCAGGCGGGACCGGCACCAGAACATCGGCGCCGGGCAGATCGGCGCGGCCCTGTTCGCGGACCTGCTCACCCATCCGGCGACCGCGGGCGTGCCGTTCGTGGTGGAGACGCCGGGCACGCAGGCGGCACATGCGGCGGACGTGGCGGAACTCAGGCGGCTGGCGAGCCCGGCGGAGGCGGCGGCCGCGGGCTGAGCCGCTCCCGCCCGGGTCACAGCGGCGGGCCGTCCCCGTCGCATTCCTGATAGGAGTACCGCTGCTCCTGCCAGGGGTCGGCGCGGTTGTGATAGCCGCGCTCCTCCCAGAAACCGCGGCGGTCGGCGGTCATGTACTCGAGCGCCCGCAGCCACTTGACGCTCTTCCAGCCGTAGAGGCAGGGCACGATCAGCCGGAGCGGGAAACCGTGCTCGGGTGCGAGCTCGGCGCCGTCCCGGTGGGTGGCCAGCAGGGTCCGGTCGTCCGCGAAATCGCCGATCCGGAGGTTCGCGCTGTAGCCGTAGTCCGCCCACGCCATGACGTGGGTCACCTCCGGGGCCGGCGGCACCACCCGCAGGATCTCGGTGGCCGCGATGCCCTCCCAGGTGACATCCGGGATGGTGAACTTGGTGACGCAATGGAAGTCGGCGGTCACCCGGCACCGCGGCAGCGCGGCCAGGCCCGCCCAGTCCCACCGCTCGTCGGCGCCGGACTCGGTGGCCCCGAACACCCGCAGGTCCCAGCGCTCGGGCCGGAACTTCGGCACCGGGCCGTAGTGCATGACCGGCCAGATCCGGGCGAGGTGCTGGCCCGGTGGCACCCGGTCGCCCCCGGCGGCGCCGGGCTGGCCCGCCCCCTCACCGGCCTGCCCGCGGGCGGCTGGCCGCGGCGGCGGGGCCTGCCGGGGCTCCCCCGCCTGCGCGGGCACGCCGGGCAGCGGCAGGTCTGGCGCTGCCGCTGGCCGGCCGCTGTTCCCGCGGGTCACGCCCGCCTGGCCCATGTCTGGATAATCCGGTCCCTCCTGCTGCTGACCCCGGGCCGGCCGGGCGAGCCGGCCCCCTCGTGAACAGGTGCCGTCATGGTGCCACTTTTGCACGCGGCCGGGAACCGCCCGCGTGCCGCCCCCCACCCAGGCATGCGGTACGCTTGCCCCGTGCGTGAGCAGTTCTGGTTTTGGTATGGCTACCGGCCCGGCATCCGGACGGTCGCCCGCCAGACCATGCGCTGACGCGAAGCGACCTCACCAGAGCCCCGGGCCGACGGCCCGGGGCTTTTTTGCTGACCGGCTCTAGGAGGAAGACCAATGGTGGTCGTGATGACCCCCGAAGCTACCGAGACGGACGTGACCGCGATCGTGGATCTCGTCCGGGCTGCGGGCGGGGAAGCGTTCGTGAGCCGCGGGGTGTCCCGCACCATCGTCGGCCTGGTCGGCGACGTGGACGAATTCGGCGCGCTGAACCTGCGCAGCCGGGCCGGGGTCCTTGACGTCGTCCGGATCTCCGTGCCCTACAAGCTGGTCAGCCGGGAGCACCACCCCCACCGCTCGGTCATCCGGGTCGGCGGGGTCCCGATCGGCCCGGACACGATGACCCTCATCGCCGGCCCGTGCGCCGTCGAGACCCCCGAGCAGACCCTCACCGCCGCCCGGATGGCCAAGGCCGCCGGCGCGTCGCTGCTGCGCGGCGGGGCGTTCAAGCCGCGCACGTCCCCCTACGCGTACCAGGGCCTGGGCGAAGCCGGCCTGAAGATCCTCGCGGAGGTCCGGGAGGAGACCGGGCTGCCGGTGGTCACCGAGGTCATCGACCCGGGCAGTGTCGAGCTGGTCGCCTCGTACGCCGACATGCTGCAGGTCGGCACCAGGAACATGCAGAACTTCGCGTTGCTGCAGGCGGTCGGCTCGGCGTCCAAGCCGGTCCTGCTCAAGCGCGGCATGAGCGCCACCATCGAGGAGTGGCTGATGGCGGCGGAGTACATCGCCCAGCGCGGCAACCTCGACATCGTCCTGTGCGAGCGCGGCATCCGCACCTTCGAGACCGCCACCCGCAACACCCTGGACATCAGCGCCGTCCCGGTCGCCCAGCGGCTGTCCCACCTGCCGGTGATCGTGGACCCGTCACACTCGGGCGGGCGCCGGGACCTGGTCGTCCCGCTGACCCGGGCCGCGATCGCGGTCGGCGCTGACGGGGTGATCGTGGACATCCACCCCGAGCCGAAGCTGGCGCTGTGCGACGGCGACCAGGCCCTGGTGGACACGGACATCCGGGAGATCGCCAGCGTCGCCGCGCACCTGCCCCCGCTGGTGGGCCGCACCCTCACCCCGCCGGCCGACCGCGCCCCCGCCCGGGAGCCAGCCCCGGTCAGCTGACCGAGTACCGCTAACTGCCATCCGGGCGGTACAGCTGGGCCACGCCGGCGAGCTCCTCCGCCAGGTCGGCGGCGTCCAGCCGCGCCTCGATGCGGCGCAGGTCCTCGATCCGGGCGCGGGTCTCCACGTGACGCGGCGTGAGCAGCGTGCAGCAGTCCTGATCCGGCAGCTCGGACAGGGCCAGCGTGCGCAGGCGGCGGGCCTCGGCCATGATCTCCACCTTGTCGCTGCCGATCAGGGGCCGCAGGATCGGCAGCGACACCGCGTCGTCCAGGGCGGTGAGATTGGTCAGCGTCTGGCTGCTGACCTGGCCCAGCGAGTCGCCGGTGACCAGCGCCGCGGCACCCAGCCGCCGGGCGAGGGCCTCCCCGGTCTTGAGCATCAGCCGCCGCTGGGCGACGATCTGCAGCCGGCTGGCGCCCGACGACGCGAGCTTCTGCTGCGCCTTGCCGAACGCCACCACGAATAGCCGGGTCCCGCCCTGGAACCGGTCGAGCTGGCGGGCCAGCCCGTACGCCTTGTAGACCGACTCCGGCCCGGTCAGCGGCATCCCGGAGAAGTGCAGGAAGTCACAGCGCAGGCCGCGCCGCATCATCCGGTAGGCCGCCACCGGGGAGTCGATGCCGCCGGACATGAGCGCCAGCCCCCGGCCGCTCATGCCGACCGGCAGCCCGCCCTGGCCGGGACGGGCATCGGCGTAGACGAAGACCTCCTGCTGGTCCACCTCGACGAACAGCGCCGTGTCCGGGTGCCGCAGGTTGACCGGCAGCCCGTGCGCTTCCTGCACCCGGGCGCCGATCAGCACCGCGAGCTCCGCCGACGTCATGGCGAAGCGCTTGTCACGGCGGCGGGGGCGGACGGCGAAGGAGCCCTCGCGGCCGGCCATGATCGCGACGGCGGCCGCCACGGCCGCCTCCGGGTCCTTGGCGACCCGGGCAACACGGCAGACCCTGGCCACCCCCATCACATCAGCGGTCACGTCCGCTACCCGGTCAGCCGCCTGGCCCGCCTCCGGGCCGGGCGGGACCCGCAGCACCAGCACACCGTCGCGCTGCCAGATCCGGACCGGGAAGCCGAGGGGCCGTACCGCCCGGCGGATGTTCGCCTGCAGCATCCGCTCGAACTGCTGCCTGTTCCCGCCCTTGAGGACGATTTCGCCCAGCTTGAGCAGCACACACGGCTCTTCGCTGGTAGCGGCGGCAGGGGGTGCGTAGTCGGCGAGGGGGGTCGCGGCCATCTTTCTAGTGTGCCAGCAACGCCGCGATGGTCCCCGCTGCCAGCCAGCGGGCGGTACTGGCACCGCCGGGCCGATCCCCGTAGCGTCACCGCTATGACGATCAAACTCGTGGTCATGTACACCCAGCCCGCCGACACCGCGGAGTTCGACAAGCACTACCTGGACGTCCACATGCCGCTCGCCCGCCAGCTCCCCGGCCTGCAGCGGGCCGAGACGGGGGTCTTCACCGCTGCCCTGGACGGCGGCGAGCAGCCCTACTACCGGGTCGCCGAGCTCTACTTCGCCGACCAGGACGCGATGGGCGCGGCCTTCGCCTCGGACGAGGGGAAGGCCACCGCCGCCGACTACCAGCAGATCGCGCCGCCCGGCTCGCGGATGTTCGTCGAAGTGCTGGACGACTGAGCGCCGCCGCGGCCCCCGCCCCGCCCTGGCAGATTCACCTCCCCCGGGTGTCGACCGGCTGGCCGGCCGTTCGACTACAGACGGGAAGCCGGCATCCAGGCCGGCCTGAAAGGTGGTGGACCATGAAGTACCTGTTCCTGCTGTACGGCAAGCCGCTGCCGGAGCCCGGCACCCCGGAGGCGGCCGGGCTGCTGGCGACCTGGGGTGAGGCCACCGGGAAGATGCGGGCCGCGGGCGTGCTGATCGACTGCGCGCCGGTGCAGCCCGCCTCCGCCTCCACCACCGTCCGGGTGCGGGACGGCGAGACCCTGATCACCGACGGCCCGGCCGCGGAGATCAAGGAGCAGTTCGGGGGCTTCACCCTCATCGAGTGCGAGGACCTCGACGCGGCGCTGAGGTGGGCGGCAGCCATCCCCACCGCGGCCGACGGGGCGGTGGAAGTGCGGCCGGTCGTCCAGGTGCCGTCCTGAGCCCTGCCCCGGCCGGCGGCATGTTCGAGGAGGTGTTCCGGGCCCACTGGTGGGCGGCGGTGGCATCCGTCGCCCGCCAGGTGGGTGACCTGGAGATAGCGGAGGACGCGGTCCAGGATGCCTGCCTCGCCGCGCTCACCCAGTGGCCGGCCGCGGGCACCCCGGACAGCCCCCGGTCGTGGCTGATCGGCACCGCCCGGCACAAGGCGCTGGACCGGCTGCGGCGGGAGAGCCGGCGGCCGGGCAAGGAGGCCGCCGCGATGCGCGAGGCGGACCCGCCGGCCCCGGCGGGCGGGGCCCCCGGCGGTGACGACGAGCTCGGGCTCATCTTCGCCTGCTGCCACCCGGCCCTGGAGCAGGCGGCCCGGGTGCCCCTGACCCTGCGCTCGGTCTGCGGGCTGAGCACCGCCGAGATCGCCGCGGCCTTCCTGGTCCCGGAGCCGACCATGGCCCAGCGCCTGGTCCGGGCCAAGCGCAAGATCCGCCAGGCAGGCATCGCCTTCCGGGTGCCCGCGCCTGCCGACCTCCCCGCCCGGCTGAGTGCGGTGCTGCGGGTGGTCTACCTGGTGTTCACGGCAGGGCACACCGCGAGCCGGGGCGACCAGCTCATCCGCGGCGATCTGTGCGAGCAGGCCATCCGGCTGGCCCGCGCGCTCGCGGCCCTGCTGCCGGGCGAACCCGAGGTCACCGGGTTGCTTGCGCTGCTGCTGCTCACCGACGCCCGGCGGGCTGCGCGGCTGAACCCCAGCGGCGACCTGGTGCTGCTGGCCGGCCAGGACCGCGGCTGCTGGGACCGGGCGATGATCGCGGAAGGCGAGGTGCTCACCGAACAGGCCCTGCGGCAGGGCAGGCCCGGCCCCTACCAGCTGCACGCGGCCATTGCCGCCTGCCACTCGGCGGCGCCGTCAGCCGCCGCGACCGACTGGCGGCAGATCGCCCTGCTCTATGCGGAACTGCTCCGCTACGAGCCGACCCCGGTGGTCGAGGCCAACCGGGCGGTCGCGGTGGCCATGGCGGAAGGGCCCGCGGCGGGCCTGGCCATCCTGGACACCCTCCGCCAGGACCCGCGGCTCGCCCGCTGGCCGCAGCTGCCCATCGCGCGGGCGGAGCTGCTGCGGCGGCTGGGGCGCACCGCCGAGGCCGCCGCCGCCTACCAGGCCGCCCTGGCCCTGGAGCCACCCACCCCGGAACATGCCTTCATCGCCAGCCGCCTGGCCAGCCTGCCGGCCAGCTGACCGGCCCGCCCGCCCGGGCGGGGCAGCCGGCCAGGCACTATTCCGGTGGCGGCCCGCTGGCAGCGGATGGCAGGGTGGGCCGGTGACCGATACCAGCATCAGGGAGGCCGGCCCCGCCGACCTGGACGCCATCGCCAAGGTCGCGGTCGCGGCCGGGCAGGACGAGGAGTGGTCGGGCTCGGACCCGGCCTACGTGCGCCATCTGCTGGCGCACGGGCGGGTGGTGGTCGCGGAGCAGCACGGCACGGTGACCGGGTTCGGCGCCACCCGCCGGATCGGGACGGGCCCGGGCGCGGTGGAGATGCTGTGCGACCTGTTCGTGGACCCCCGGGCGCACGGCCGCGGCCTCGGGCAGGCCATGCTGGCCGCGCTGTGGCACACGGACGCGCCCCGGATGACGTTCAGCAGCACGCACGCGCACGCGCTGCCGCTGTACACGCGCTTCGGCCTGGACGCCTGGTGGCCGCTGCTGTACCTGTCCGGCCCGGTCCGGGCGCTGACCCGGCCGGCCGGCTGGGCCGTCAGCGACGCGACCGCCGGCCAGGTGGCGGAGCTGGAGCGGGAATGGACCGGGATCGACCGCTCCGCGGATCACCGGGCCTGGGCCGCCCGCCCCGCCGGGCAGCCGGTCATCGCGCGGGCCAGCGGCCAGCCGGCGGCGGCGGGCACCGTGGCCGGCGCGGGAGCGGAGTACGGCCTGGTGCACCTGGCGGTGGCGCCCACGGCCGGCCCGGCCGGGGCCCGTGACGCCGTGCTGGCGGTGCTGGCCGCCCTGCAGCCGCCCGGCGGCCGGGCGCAGGTATGCCTGCCGGGCCCGCACCCGGCGGTCCGGCCGCTGCTGGCCGCGGGCTGGCGCAACGGCTACCTCGACCTGTTCATGGCGACCGCCCCGGGCCTGCTGGACCCGCGGCGCGCGGTCCCCTCCCCCGCCCTGGCCTGAGCACCGGGCCAATCCCCCGAAGTCACGAATAGTGATGTGACCGCTACTATCTGATATATAGGTAGGTCAGACCGCCTGGCTCGCGGGGGGCATGCCAGATGGCCGCATCCAAGCGCGGCGGCGGCGCGCGCGGCGGGGCCCAGCCGCAGCCAGCGCAGCCTGCCCGCGACCTGCCGCCGCCCTGGCTGCGGATCGTGGACCCGGAGCAGGTCCCCGACCAGGCGAGCCTGCTCGAGCTGATCGCCGACGCGCTGGGCGCGCCGATCGGATTCTCGCTGGCGGGCATCAATCCGGAGGGCCGGTTCCTGCTGTGGAGCGCCGGCTCCGCGGACATGTACGGATACAGCGCCCGGGAGATGCTGGGGACCAGGTCGCTGGCGGACATCAGCGACGGCCAGGACCGCCGCCCCGGCTGGCGGGAATGCCTCGACGCCGCGCTCAAGCAGGGCACCTGGCACGGCACCAGCACGCATGTGCGCAAGGACGGCACCCGGTTCCAGGCGGACACCCTGATCACGCCGGTCCGCCACCATCCGGGCAGCGGCCTGCTCGGCTTCCTCGTCGCGAGCCGGGACGTCTCCGAGGAGATCGGCGACAGCCAGCGGCTGACCGAGGACAACCTCCGGCAGCACGCCATCCTGGAGTCGAGCCGGCTGCCGCTGGTGATCGCCGACCTGTCCGGCACCGTCGAGCAGGTCAACGCCGCGGCGGAGAACCTGACCGGGCAGCCCCGCGAGCAGCTGGCCGGCAGCAAGCTGGCCGGCTGGTTCAGCGACCAGCGGCCGCTGCGGGAGCTCCAGCGCCAGCTGCTGCGCGAACACGACGTCACAGGCTTCGAGCTGCCCCTGCGGGTGCCGGACGGCCGCCCGGACGGCGTCACCGGCGACGGCACCCTGCTGCTGGACCCGCAGGGCAGGCCCAGCGGGATCGCGCTGCGCCTGCGGGACCTGACGGATATCCGCCGCCTGCGGCGGGAGCTGGACGAGACCAGGGAGTTCAGCCGGCAGGTGATCGACGCAGCCTCCGACGGCCTGCTCACCCTCGACCCGGCCGGCGTCATCACCGGGGTCAGCGAGCACGCCACCCGCATCTCCGGGTACGCGAAGGACGAGCTCGTCGGCTCCCGGCTCACCGACTACGCGCCCGACCCCGGCCAGGTGCAGGGGATGATCGACGGGACCTTCCGGGCCGGGTCCCTCCGCGACCACCGGCTCGCCCTGACCACCAGCGACGGCGCGGTCCGCCAGCTCCTCGCCCAGACCTGGGCCGCCGGCACCCGGCACACCCGCCGCATGTTCCTGCTGATCAGGGACGTCACCGAGCGGATAGCGGCGCGGGAGCGCACCGCCCGCGAAACGGCCTACAACCGCGGCCTCATCGAGGCGTCCGTGGACGGGCTGGCCACCGTCGACTTCCGCGGCTACATCTCCGACGTCAACGCGCGGATGTGCGAGCTGATGGGCCAGGCACGCGAGGACCTTGTCGGCTCCTCGTTCACCAGCTGCTTCACCGACCCCGGCGACGCCGCCGAGGTGATGAACCGCGCGCTGGTGGACGGGAAGGCCACCAACTACGAGCTCCGGCACGCCGGCCACCCCGGCGTCGCCCTGTCCGTCAATGCCTCGCTGTTCCGTGACTCCGCGGGCGAGGTGGCCGGTGTGTTCGTGTCCGCGCGGGACGTCTCGGAGCAGTCACGGCTGCAGCACACCCTGGCGGGGCAGGAGGCCTACAACCGGGCCCTGATCGAATCCTCGGCCGAGGCATTCTTCGCCATCTCCCAGGACGGGGTGATCAGCGACGTGAACGCCCTCGCGTCCAGCCTGACCGGGTACTCACGCCAGCATCTTGTCGGACGGCCGTTCGGCGACCTGTTCGTCGACCCGGCGGCTGCCAAGCGGGTGGTGTCCGAGGCGTTTGAGAACGGGCAGGTAACCGGGCACGAGCTGACCCTCGTCGCGGGCGGCGGCGGCACCGTGGTCAGCTTCAACGCCGGCGTGTACCGCGATCCGGCCGGGCAGACCCAGGGCCTGCTCGCCGCGGCGCGCGACATCACCGCCCAGAAGCAGCTCGAGGACCGGCTGCGCAGCCAGCAGTACTACACCCGGTCGCTGATCGAGGCCAACACCGACGCACTCGTCGTCGTCGACCTGGCGGGCCTGATCGCGGACACCAACTCGGCGATGGAGTCCCTGGTCGGACGGCCCCGGGAAGAACTCATCGGGACGCAGATCACCGACTACAGCCCCGAACCGGCCGCCGTGGCGGACGGGGTGAGCCAGACGCTCCGCGACGGCCACGCCAACATGGAGATCCCCGCGCTTCGCCCCGACGGGAGCACCACCGTGCTCTCCATCAACGCATCCACCTTCACCGACAGCGGCGGCAAGCTGCAGGGGATCATCGCGGCGGGCCGCGACATCACCGAGCGCAAGCAGCTGGAGGAACTCCAGCGCCGGATGCTGGACCAGGCGCAGGCGCTCGACCAGACCAGGGCCGACTTCGTGTCGCAGGTCTCCCACGAGCTGCGCAGCCCGCTCACCAGCATCCTCGGCTACCTGGAAATGCTCGATGGCGGCCGCGCCGGGCGGCTGAACCCCGAGCAGGAGCGGGTGATCGGCATCGTCCAGCGCAGCGGCCAGCGCCTGCTCGCGCTCATCGAGGACCTGCTGCTGCTGTCCCGCATCGAGGCGGGCACCCTGCGGATCGAGCTGGCCGAGGTGCGGCCGGCCGCGGTCATCGAGGAGGTGCGCGAGTCGTTCCTGCCCGCCATCCAGGACAAGCGGCTCAGGCTGCGGCTCGACCTGGACCGCGGCATCACCATGCAGGCCGACGCGGCCCAGTTCGAACGGGTGGTGGCCAACCTGATCTCGAACGCGGTGAAGTTCACCCCGCCCGGCGGCCAGCTCAGGGTCAGCTGCGTGCGGGACGGCCCGGACGTCGTGCTGGAGGTCCGCGACTCCGGCATCGGCATCCCCCCCGATGAGCAGGAGAGGCTGTTCACCAGGTTCTTCCGTTCGTCCATCTCGTCCGCGCTGGAGGCGAGGGGCACCGGCCTGGGGCTGTACATCGTCAAGCAGGTGGCCGAGGGCCACGGCGGCGGCGTCAGCGCGCAGTCCGCGCCCGGCGAGGGGAGCGCCTTCATCGTGCGCCTGCCCGCATCACCGCAGACCCCCGGGCCTGCGGACCAAAAGGAGGCTGCCCCGTGAACCAGTGTCCTGGTCGTGGACGACGACGCGGAAGTGCGCGACCTCGTCGAGTACACCCTGGAGGACTGCCAGGTGCGCACGGCCGCCAACGGCGAAGAAGCACTGCGCGCGGTGGCTGGAAGCCAGCCGGACGTGCTGATCCTGGACATCATGATGCCGGGCATGTCCGGGCTGAGGGTGCTCGAGCTGCTGCGGGCCGACCCGGTCACCGCTGAGCTCCCGGTCATCCTGCTGACCGCCAAGGCGCAGGAAACGGATGTGGACCGGGGGTTCGGCATGGGAGCCGACGACTATGTGGTCAAGCCGTTCAGCCCGCTGGAGCTGGCGCGGCGGGTCGCCGCGGTCGCGGCACGGAAGAAGCCGGCGTGACCTGCCGTCACAGGCCGCCGCCCTGAGCACCCGGGGCCGGTTACTGGCGGGCCAGGTTGGGCGCGCCCGAGCGCAGCACGAACTTCTGGATCTTGCCGGTCGCGGTCTTCGGGAGCTCATCCACGAACGACACCCCGTGCGGCGCCTTGAAGTGCGCCAGCCGGTCCCGGGTGAAGTCGATCAGCTCCCGCTCGGTGGCCTGCCCGCCGGCCCGCAGGACCACGAACGCGTACGGCGCCTCACCCCACCGCTCGTGCGGGAGCCCGACGATGGCCGCCTCGGCCACCGCCGGGTGGCGCAGCAGCACGCCTTCCACCTCGATGGAGGAGATGTTCTCGCCGCCGCTGATGATCACGTCCTTGATCCGGTCCCGGATCTCCACGTAGCCGTCCGGGTGGACCACGGCGGCGTCGCCGGAATGGAACCAGCCGTCGCCCATGGCCCGCTCGGTCGCCTCCGGGTCCTGGTAGTAGCCGTCCATCACCACGTTGCCGCGCACCACGATCTCCCCGAGCGACTGGCCGTCGGCGGGCACCTCGTCGCCCTTCTCGTCCACCACCCGCAGCTCACCGGAGGTGATCAGCTCCACCCCGGTGCGCGCCTTGATGACCGCACGGTCGGCCGTGGTCAGCGCCTCGTGCTCGGGCAGCGGGGCGCAGATGGTGATGAACGGGGCCGTCTCGGTGAGCCCGTAGACCTGGGTGACCTCCCAGCCGAACTCGCCCTCCAGCCGCTCGATGGTGGCCGCCGCGGGCGGCGCGCCCGCCGTGATCACCTTCACGCCGGGCGGCACCTCGCCGCGGACCTCCGGGGACGCGTTCGCCAGCGAGATCAGCACCGTGGGCGCGGCGCACAGGGAGCCCACCTTCTCGTCCCGGATCAGCCGGAACACCTCGGCCGGGTCGACCTTGCGCAGGCAGACGTGCGCACCGGCGGCCGCGGTCACGGCCCAGGTGTAGGTCCAGCCGTTGGCGTGGAACATCGGCAGCGTCCACAGGTACCGCTCCCCCACCCCGAGCGGCAGGTGCAGCAGGGTGCCGATGACGTTCATGGCCGCGTTCCGGTGCGTGATCATGACGCCCTTGGGGCGGGCCGTGGTGCCGCTGGTGTAGTTGATGGTGAGCAGGTCCCGCTCGCCGATCTCCGGGCGCTGGAAGTCCGGGCCGGCCCCGGCGACCGCCGCCTCGTAGTCCAGCCAGCCGTCCCGGGCGCCCTCGAACGCCACGAAATGCCGCACCCCCGGCATCTGGTCCCGGACCCCGTCGATCGCGTCCAGGTAGTCGCTGTGCGCGCAGAGCACGGACGACCCGGAATGGTTGACGATGTAGACGAAGTCGTCCGCGGTGAGCCGGTAGTTGATCGGCACCAGCACCGCCCCGGCCTGCGGCACCGCGTAGAACGACTCCAGCTGCGCGTGCGTGTTCGGGGCGATGGTCGCCACCCGGTCGCCCTGGCCGACCCCCAGGCCCTGCAGCGCCGCGGACCAGCGGTCGCAGCGGTCGAAGAACTGCTCATACGTCAGCCGCAGGTCACCGTCGAGCACCGCGTCCCGGTGGCCGTGCAGGCGGCGGGTGCGGCGGGCGAACTCCAGCGGGGTGAGCGGCACTTCCATGGAAACCTCAGCTCAGTCCGGAATCCGGCCGGCAGGGGACCGGCCCTCGTGGTCGGAACGGTAGTACCACAATGCACCGTTCCGGGCCACCGCCCGCGGCCGGGCCCCGGCCGCGGGCGCCCGGCCGGTGATCACCCGCCGCGGACGGCGCACAGGATGCGGTTCTCGCCGTGCTGCCACAGCGTGCCGATCTCGGTGAACCCGGCCGCGCGCAGGCCGGCCACGTGCTCGGCGAGCAGCATCGACTCCGAGCCGTGGTGGTCCTCGCTGAGCCGCCGGCGGCCCCGCTGCGCCGCCGGCCCGGCCAGCACCGGGTCCGCGGTCGCCGCCTCCCACCAGCCCTTCCAGTCCTCCACCCCCTCGGCAGCGGCGTCGCCGCGGGCGACGTGCTCGGTCAGCGCCCGCTCCAGCCGGGCCAGCACGGGCGCGACCCGGCCGTCGTCGGCCAGGTGGTCCCCGTTCAGCAGCAGCCCGCCGGGCCGCAGCACCGTGGCCAGCTCGGCGTACATGGCATGCAGCGCGGGCGCGGGCAGCCAGTGCAGCGCGGTGGTGCTCACCGCCGCATCGGCCGGGCGGTCCAGGCCGAGCGCCGTGGCCCACCCCGGCTCCCGCAGGTCCAGATCGGCGAAGCGCAGCCCGGCCCGCCCGCCGTGGGCCGCCTCACCGAGCGCCAGCAGCAGCGGGTCGCAGTCGATCGCCACCACCTGCGCCCGGGGGATCCGCTCCAGCAGCCGCACCGCGAGCGAGCCCGGGCCGCAGCCCAGGTCGAGCACCAGCGGCATCTCTCCCGCGCCCTTCGCCAGGGCTTCGATCAGGGCGGCGAACCGCTGCTCGCGGTCGGGCAGGTACGCCTGCTGCTGCGCGTCCCACCGGCTGATCCACTCCTGGGCCGCGGCGCGGTCCAGCTCAGGCATGGCTGCCCCTCCGAATGCCAGTCTGCTCAGTCGTGCGGCCCGTCGCCCGGTCAGCCGAAGAAGACCTCGGCTTCGGCGTAGCGCTCCGGCGGCACGACCTTGAGCTCGCGGGTGGCCTCAGCCAGCGGGACGCGCACGATCGACGTCCCCCGCAGCGCCACCATCTGCCCGAACGCGCCGTCGTGCACGGCGTCGACCGCGTGGATGCCGAACCGGGTGGCGAGCACCCGGTCGAACGCGGTCGGGGTGCCGCCGCGCTGGATGTGCCCGAGCACGGTGGCCCGCGCCTCCTTGCCGGTCCGCTTCTCGATCTCGCTCGCCAGCAGCTGGCCGATGCCGCCCAGCCGGACGTGGCCGAACTCGTCTATCTTCTGGTCGATCAGGGCCAGCTCCTCCTCGGCCGGGCGGGCACCCTCGGCGACCACCACGATCGGCGCGTACCGGGTCTGGAACCGGTGCTCCACGTACTCGCAGACCTTTTCCAGGCTGAACGGGTTCTCCGGGATGAGGATCACGTTCGCCCCGCCGGCCATCCCGGCGTGCAGCGCGATCCAGCCCGCGTGCCTGCCCATCACCTCGACGATCAGCGCCCGGTGGTGGCTCTCCGCGGTGGTGTGCAGCCGGTCGATCGCCTCCATCGCGATGTTCACCGCGGTGTCGAAGCCGAACGTGTAGTCGGTGGCGCCCAGGTCGTTGTCGATGGTCTTGGGCACCCCGACCACCTTGACCCCCCCGCTGTGCAGCGCCGCCGCCGCCCCGAGCGTGTCCTCGCCGCCGATCGCCACCAGCGCGTCGACGCCGAGGCCGGCCAGGTTGTCCTTGATCCGCTCCACGCCGGACCGGCCGCCGTCCGCCGCGCCCTTGCCCAGCGGGTTCGTGCGCGAGGAACCGAGGATCGTCCCGCCGCGCGGCAGGATGCCGCGGACCGCGTTCACGTCCAGCGTGACCGTGTCGCCCTCGAGGGGCCCGCGCCAGCCGTCGCGGAACCCGGTGAACTCGTAGCCGTACTCCTGCGTCCCGCGCCGGACCAGCGCGCGGATGACCGCGTTCAGCCCGGGGCAGTCGCCCCCTCCGGTGAGCACTCCGACTCTCATAGCCGCAACGCTATCTGCCGTGCCGCCGCCGGGGACACCCGGACGCACCGGCAGGCGGCGTGAAACATTAGCCCCCATGAGTGTCCTCGCCATCGACGCCGGCACCACGGGAGTGACGGCGCTGGTCATCACCCCGGACGGGGCTGTCGCGGCCCGCGGCTACCAGGAGTTCCGCCAGTTCTACCCCCAGCCGGGGTGGGTCGAGCACAACCCGGAGAGCATCTGGCAGGCCACCCTCGCCGCCTGCCGGGAGGCGCTGGCCGCCGCGGGCCGGGCGGGCGCCGGCCCGGTCAGCTGCGCCGGCATCACCAACCAGCGGGAGACCGCGGTCATCTGGGACCGGTCCAGCCTGGCCGCGCCCCGGCACGCGATCGTCTGGCAGGACCGGCGGACCGCCCGGCTGTGCGACCGGCTGCGCGACGCCGGCCACGGGGACCGGGTCACCGAGCTGACCGGGCTGCGGTTCGACCCCTACTTCACCGGCACCAAGCTGACCTGGCTGGCCGAGAACGAGCCCGCGACCTGGCAGGGGCTGGCCGACGGGTCGCTGGCGGCCGGCACGGTCGACTCGTACCTGATCGCCCGGCTCACCGGGGGCCGGCGGCACGTCACCGACGCCTCCAACGCCTCGCGCACCCTGCTGTTCGACATCACCGCCGGCCGCTGGTCACCGGAGCTGTGCGAGCTGCTGCGGGTGCCGCCCGCGGCGCTGCCCGAGGTGGTGCCGTCCACCGGCGAGTGCGGCCGCACCGACCCGGCGGCGTTCCTGGGCCTGGACCTGCCCATCGCGGGCATCGCGGGTGACCAGCAGGCCGCCCTGTTCGGGCAGGCGTGCTTCGAGCCCGGGGACACCAAGTGCACCTATGGCACCGGGTCGTTCGTTCTCACCAATACCGGTCATTCGATCGAACGAAGTGCCGCGGGGCTGCTGTCCACCGTCGCCTGGATGGACTCGGCCGGGACCCTCACCTACGCCCTGGAAGGGTCGGTGTTCGTGACCGGCGCGGCCGTGCAGTGGCTGCGGGACGGGCTCGGCCTGCTCGACAACGCCGCCCAGAGCGAGGCGCTGGCCCGCACCGAGCCGGACTCGGGCGGGCTGGTGTTCGTGCCCGCGCTGACCGGCCTCGGCGCGCCCTACTGGGACCCGGACGCCCGCGGCGCCATGTTCGGCATCACCCGCGGCACCACCCGGGCGCACCTGGTCCGGGCCACCCTGGAGGCGATCGCTTTCGAGGTGCGCGACGTGTTCGACGTGATGGTCACCGGCGGGTGGCGGGAGCGGTGCATCCTGCGCGCGGACGGCGGGGCCGCCGCGAACAACCTGCTCATGCAGATCCAGGCGGACCAGCTGCAGGTGCCGGTGCAGCGGCCGCAGGTCGCCGAGACCACCGCGCTCGGCGCGGCCTTCCTGGCCGGGCTGGCCACCGGCGTCTGGTCCACGCAGGCGGAGCTCGCCGCGACCTGGCGGCTGGACCGCCGGTTCGACCCGGGGCCCGCCGACGAGGCCGGCTACACCCGCTGGCGGCAGGCGGTCGAGCGGGTCACCGGCTGGGGCGGCCAGAACACCTAGCTGGCGCCGGTGCCGGTGGGCACCGGGGTCTTGCGCGCGCCCTTGGCCTTGGCCTTGGCGCGGGCGGCGTACTCGTCCACGTACTCCTGGCCGGACAGCTCCATCAGCGCATACATGATCTCGTCGGTGACGGCGCGCAGGACCAGCCGGTCCGACTCGAGCCCGGCGTAGCGGGAGAAGTCCAGCGGCTTGCCGAACTTCACCCCGGGCCGGAACCGCAGCCGCGGCAGCACCCGGCCGGGCGGCATGAGCTCGAAGGTCCCGACCATGGCGCAGGGGATCACCGGTGCGCCCGACTCCAGCGCCAGCCTGGCCACCCCGGTCTTGCCCCGGTACAGCCGCCCGTCCGGCGTGCGGGTCCCCTCCGGGTAGATGCCGAGCAGCTTCCCCTCGGACAGCACCCGCAGGCCGGTGTTCAGCGCCCGCTCGCTCGCCGCACCGCCCGACCGGTCCACCGGGATCTGCCCGACGCCGTGGAAGAACGCCCGGCTGACCAGGCCCTTGAGCCCGCGCCCGGTGAAGTACTCGGCCTTGGCCAGGAAGGTCACCTTGCGCGGCAGCGGGAGCGGGCCGAAGAAGTGGTCCGAGAAAGACAGGTGGTTGCTGGCGAGGATGGCCGGCCCTTCGCGCGGCACGTTCCCGGTCCCCTCCGCCCACGGCCGGAAGAAGATCGTGAGGAACGGCCCGAGTATCGCCTTCACCACCCAGTAGAACACCCCCACATAGTCGCATGCTGCGGCCGCCCGCGGCACCGCCGCGCCCGAGCGAGCCAAAGGGCTAGAGCGGCCCGGAGGAGGCTGCGCAGTCCCGGCGCACGTGCGACGATGCCACCAGATGAGGAAACATCCCGGCGGGAGGACAGCGGACGATGCCAGTGATGCCGGGCGCGGAGCCCTACTCTCACGACGGCGGCCCCGTCGGCGTGCTGCTGTGCCACGGCTTCACGAGCACCCCCGCGTCGCTGCGCCCATGGGCGGAGTTCCTGGCCGGGGCCGGGCTGACCGTGGCACTCCCCCGGCTGCCGGGTCACGGCACGACCTGGCAGGAGATGGCGCGCACCCGCTGGGAGGACTGGTACGCCGAGATCGACCGCGCCTACGAGGACCTGCGCTCCCGGGCATCGGAGATCTTCGTGATGGCGCTGTCCATGGGCGGCTGCCTGGCGCTGCGGCTGGCGGAGCTGCGCGGCGACGGGGTGGCCGGGCTGGTGCTGGTCAACCCGTTCGTCGCGTCCGACCCCAGGCTCATCTCGCTGGCGCCGGTGCTCAAGTTCGTGCTGCCGTCGGTACCCGGGGTCGGCAGCGACGTCAAGAAGGAAGGCGTCAAGGAGCAGGCCTACGACCGGGTCCCGGTCCGCGCGCTGGCGAGCCTGCCGCAGCTGTTCCGGCTGACGCGGGAACGGCTCGGCGAGGTCACCCAGCCGGTGCTCATCTACCACAGCGCGGTCGACCACGTGATCGGGCCCGCCAACATGGCTGTCCTGCGGGCCCGCCTGCCGGGCGCGAACCTGACCATCCGCGAGCTCGCCGACAGCTACCACGTCGCAACCATCGACAACGACGCGGACGCCATCTTCGAGGGCAGCCTGGAATTTGTCCGGGCGCACACCCACGCGGGCAGGCAAGCGGGTACAGAGTAGAGGAGAGGGGATCACCCGGGCACGGGCTGGCCTAGCGGCCCGGCCGCGGGCGGAGACCCCGGCAGCAGCGGCAGGGGCGGAACAGGCCGTCAGGGGGTGAGCCGGCAGCATGGCGGACGACGTCAGCGGCGATGAGGCGGCGTGGCAGGAACTGGTCGCCCGGTTCAGCACGGCCACGGCGGACGGCGGGGAGCCGGCGCCGTGGCCGGCCCGGGAGGACCTGACCGGACCGCCGCCACCCGTGCCGGGTGACCCCGTGATGGGCCCGCTCACGCGGCCCGCCGGGCCCGGCCTGGGCACCGCCCCGGAGCCGGCCGGCGGGGCAGAACCGGCCGCCGGCCCGCCAGACGGCGCCGGCGCGGGCGGGGACCCCGGCGGCCGCCCCGCCGCCCCGGACGCCGGCGACCGCGGCGCGCCGCCGGACACGGCATCCGGGGCCGCCCGGCCCGGCCCGGGCCGGGTGCGGGCCAGGATCGTCCGGCCAGCCGAGCCCGGGTCTCCGCCGCCGGGCGACGAGGACAGCGACGACCACTACGTGCCGCCGCCACCGCCGCCCCTGCCCGCGCTCGACCCGGTCGCCAAGGGGGCGTGGGCGGCGCTGTTCGGCGGGCCCGCCTACCTGCTGGTGGCGGTCATGGTGGGCTGGGAGGTCCCGGGCTGGGTGGCCTTCATCGCGGTCGCGGCGTTCGTCGGCGGGTTCGCCACCCTGGTGGTGCGGATGGGCGACCAGCCGCCGCGTGATTCCGGGCCGGACAACGGAGCGGTCGTCTAGCCCCGCCCCCGCCCCGCCGCCCGCTCAGCGCCTCCGGGCCAGGTCGGCCGCGCCGACCAGGCCGGCGTCGGCGCCCAGCTGGGCCAGCCTGATCTGCGCGCGGGGCCGGTAGTGGCCGCCGGTCAGGCTCTTCTCGAAGGCGGCCCGGGCGGGGCCGAGCAGCAGCTCGCCCGCTTCCGAGACCCCGCCGCCGATGATGAAGCACCCCGGGTCGAGGATGGCGGCCAGGTCCGCGAGGCCCTGGCCGAGCCAGCCGCCCACCACGTCGAAGCACTGCCGCGCGCCCGGGTCGCCTTCCCGGGCCGCCCGGGTGACGTGCTCGCCGCCGATGCCCTCCGGGCTGCCCCCGGCCAGCTGCAGCAGCCGCACCGCGGCGCCCGGCATCCGGCGGGCGAAGTCGCGCGCCTCGGCCACCAGCGCGCTGCCGCTCGCGTACTGCTCCCAGCAGCCGCGGTTGCCGCACCCGCACAGCCGGCCGTCCGCCACCACCCGGTAGTGCCCCGGCTCCCCGGCCATCCCCCACCGGCCCCGGTAGAGCTGGCCGTTCAGGACGATGCCGCAGCCGATCCCGGTTCCCACGGAGATGAACACCACGTGCTCCTCGCCGCGGGCGGCGCCGAACCTGACCTCCGCCCAGGCGCTGGCGTTGGCGTCGTTCTCCACCACCACCGGCCGCCCGACCAGCTGCTCAACCTTCGCCCGCAGCGGCTCGTCCCGCCAGGCCAGGTTCGGCGCGAACACCACCGCGGACCGGGTCTCGTTCACGAACCCGGCGGCGCCCAGGCCGACCGCGTCCGCCTGGTGGCGGCTGAGCAGCTCGCGGACGGCGGCGCTGATCACCTCTTCGGTCCTGGCCGGGCTCGCGGCCGGGGTGGAGCGGCGCAGCTTCTCGATGATCCGGCCGCCGGCGTCCACGACGCCGGCGGCCACCTTGGTTCCCCCGATGTCGACCCCGATGGTCAGGGCCATCAGGGGGAGCCCGGGTGCTCCGGGCCGTTGCTCTGCGGGCCGTTGCTCTCCGGGCCGTTGCCGCCGGCCCCGTTGCCGCCAGCGGCGTGACCGCCCGGGCCGGCGCCGTTGCCGGTCGCCTCCGCCCACACCGTTCCGGCCGCTTCCGCGTCCGCGCCCGGGTCCGCGGGGGCGCCCGCCTGCTGGCCGGCCGCACCCGGCGTGTCCCGCTGCGGCCCGGCCACGTCCCAGTCCGCCAGCGTCCCCGGGTCCCACGCGCCGCCCGCCGCCTGGCCGCTGCCCGGCCGGCGGCCAGCGGCCGCCAGCGCCGATTCCACCACGGTCGCGGCGTCCTGGATCATGCTGGCGAGGGTGTCGCTGGCGGCGGCCACGTGCGAGGCCAGGCCGGGGCCGGACACCCGCAGCAGCCGCGCGGCCCGGCACACCGGGCACCAGGCGCACTCCGGCGCCTCCACCGGCGGCGGCGCGGTGGCGGTCTGCCACACGTCGCCGGACTTGCCGCCGAGGCCGAACGCCCCGGCGATGTGCCCGCCCAGTTCCCGGCTCATGCTGCGCGCCCCGGTGCGGACGAGCCACCGCTGGAAGTCACCGATCGGATCCGGCCCGGATCCCCTGGGCTCTGTCACCGCTGCTCCCCTCCCCGGGCCTCAGCCCGCTCCTTGAGGCCTTTGAGGGCGGTATCGATGATCATCTTTTCCGCCCTGCGCTTCAGCATCCCGAGCATCGGGATGCGGACGTCCACCGCGAGGTCGTAGGTGACCAGGGTGCCCAGGTCCGCGTCCGCCAGCAGGTAGCCGCCGGCCATGCCGGAGACGACCGAGCCGGGCTCGGCCAGGTCCCAGCGCACGCCCGCGGTCCCGTCCCACCGGTAGCCGAGCACATAGCTGTCCTTGATCGGCCCCGCGTCGAGATGGAAGCGCACCCGGCTGGCCAGCCCCGCGCCGTCTCGTTCGAGCACCTCCGTGGCCCGGACCCCGGACGCCCATTCCGGATAAGCGGCGAAGTCGGAGATCACGTCCATGATGACCGCTGGCGGCGCATCGACGGCGATGCTCGCGGTCGTGCTGTCAGCCATGCTCGGAGCGTACCGCCATCAGGGGAGCGGGCACGCCCGGCGCGGGCCGGTCACCATTCCAGGACGTAGGGCTGCCCGGTCGCGCGGAAATGCCCCACGTTGACGCACTCGGTCCGGCCGATCCGCACCCGGCGGGCCAGCGGCTGGTGAACGTGACCGTACAGCAGGTAGCGGGGCTGGCTGCGGCGGACCGCGGCCAGCAGCGCCTCGGAGCCCCGTTCCAGCCGCCGGGCGACCGTGTCGTACAGCAGCTGCGGCACCGCGGGCGGGATGTGGCTGCACAGCACGTCCACGTCGCCAACGGCGGCCACCTTGGCGCCGTACTCGTCCTCGCCGATCTCGTTCGGCGTCCGGTAGGGAGAGCGCAGGCCGCCGCCGACGAACCCGAACGTCCAGCCGCCGAGCTCCGCCCGCTCGCCGTCGAGCACCCGGTGCCCCGGGCGCAGGTGCTCGCGCCACAGATGCGGCAGGTCCACGTTGCCGTAGGTCAGGTAGGCGGGCTCGGGCATGGCCGCGAACAGCTCCGCGTACTGCCGCGCCGCGGCCGTCTCCACGTGCCGCCGGGGGTCGCCGTCCAGCGTCGCCCACAGCCCGGCCGACATGGCCCGCGCCTCGTCGAACTTCTTCGCCGTCCGCAGGGCCACGAACCGGCTGGCCGCCTCCGCGCCGAAGAGGTCAGCGAACATGCCCTGGCCGTGGTCGGCGTAGTCGACGAACAGCAGCAGGTCGCCGAGGCACAGCAGCGCGTCGGAGCCGGCCGCGGCGGCCCGCAGCGCGCCGGTCCGGCCGTGCACGTCGCTGACCACGTGAACCCGCATGCCCAAACCGTAGGCCGCGAGCGGCCCGGAAAGACAGTTTCCGGACACGGTGCTCAGGGAAACGGACTGATCGCAGATCGTCACGCGCCGCAAAAAAGCACTCTATGCTACTAGCTGGTAGCTAGAAGCAATCAGTCGCGGTACGGTGCCTGTCTGTCAGCTCAGAGAATGGCCGGCAAGGAGAAGTCATGCGTGAACACAGCATCCCGGCCCTCGAGGATGTGCCCCCCACCGCTTGTCTGACCGATGTCGTGCACGAACGAGCCGGGCGTGAGCCTGACGCGGTCGTGGCGCGGCGCAAGGCCGGCCAGGGCTGGCGGCTGGGTGCCCAGTCCTCCGGCGGGCCCACCGGTACCTGGCAGGACGTGACCGCCCGCCTGTTCCGCGACGAGGTCGCCGCGATGGCCAAGGGGCTCGTCGCGGCCGGGATCGGGGCGGGAGACCGGGTGGCGCTCATGTCGCGCACCCGCTACGAGTGGACCCTGCTCGACTACGCCATCTGGACGGCCGGTGCCGTCACCGTGCCGGTCTACGAGACGTCCTCCCCCGAGCAGGTCGAGTGGATCCTCAGTGACTCCGGCGCCCGTGCCTTCATCATGGAGACCCCGGGGCACGAGCAGACCAACGGTGAGGTGCTCCGGCGGCTCCCGACCGTCGAGCGGACCTGGCTGATCGAGGGCGGCGCCCCCGTGGGCGCCCCGGGCGCCCCGGGCGCCGCCGCATCCCTGGCCGCCCTGGCGGCGGGCGGCCGCGGGGTCGGCGACGACATGCTGGAGGACCGCCGCCTCTCCCGCAAGGCTGGCGAGCTCGCCACCATCATCTACACCTCCGGCACCACCGGCCGGCCCAAGGGCTGCGCGCTCACCCACGCCAACCTGCTCGCCGACGTGCGCAACGCGCTGGCCGGGCCGCTCGCGCAGATCTTCGCGATGCCGGACTGCTCCACGCTGCTGTTCCTGCCGCTGGCGCACGTGTTCGCGCGGGTCATCCAGATCGGCGCGCTGGAAGGCGGCTGCGTGCTCGGGCACGCCCCGGACGTGACCGCGCTGGTGCCCGACCTGGCCTCGATGCGGCCGACGTTCATCCTCGCCGTGCCGCGGGTGTTCGAGAAGGTCTACAACAGCGCCGAGCAGCAGGCCCTGGCCAGCCGCGCGAAGGGGCCGATCTTCCGGTCGGCGGCCAGGACCGCGATCGCCTGGAGCCAGGCGCAGAGCGGGCCGGGCGGTCCCGGGGCCGGCCTGCGGCTGGCGCACGGCCTGTTCGACCACCTCGTGTACAGCAAGCTGCGCGCCGCCATCGGCGGCAGGGTCCAGTACGCGGTGTCCGGCGGCGCCCCGCTCGGGGAGCGGCTCGGCCACTTCTTCCGCGGCGCCGGCATCACCATCATCGAGGGGTACGGGCTGACCGAGACCACCGCGGCCGCCACCGTGAACCCGCCCGGGCACAACAAGATCGGCACGGTCGGGCTGCCGCTGCCCGGGGTCAGCGTGCGCACCGAAGAGGACGGCGAGATCCTCATCAAGGGCCCGAACGTGTTCCCCGGCTACTGGCAGAACCAGGCCGCCACCGCCGACATCCTCGACGGGGACGGCTGGCTGCGCACCGGGGACATCGGGGAACTCGACCACGAGGGCTTCCTGCGCGTGACCGGGCGCAAGAAGGACCTGATCGTCACCGCCGGCGGCAAGAACGTGGCACCCGCGGTGCTCGAGGACCGCATCCGCGCCCACCCGCTGGTGAGCCAGTGCGTCGTGGTCGGCGACGCCCGCCCGTACGTGGCCTGCCTGATCACGCTGGACCCCGAGGCGCTCGGGCCGTGGAAGGCCCGGCACTCCAAGCCGGACAGCGCCACCGCCGCGGACCTGGCCGCCGACCCCGAACTGCTCGCCGAGCTGCAGTCGTGCGTGGACGACGCGAACAAGGCGGTGTCCCGCGCGGAGGCCATCAAGCGGTTCCGGGTGCTGCCCAGCGACTTCACCGAGCAGGACGGCTACCTGACGCCTTCGCTGAAGGTGCGGCGCGCCATCGTGGTGAAGGACTTCGCGTCGGAGATCGAGGCGCTTTACGCCTGACTGAGTGCTGGTCCCCCGGTCCCGGCGCGCGCCGGCGGCGCCGGGACCGGGGACTGTCAGCCCGCGAGGATCTGCTCCAGGCGGCGGGCGACCAGCTCCCAGGTCCACTCCTGCTCCACCCAGGCCATGCCTTTCGTGCCCATGGCCCGGGCGGCCGCCGGGTCGCTGAGCAGCGTGATGATCCGGTCCGCGACCTGCCCGGCCGCGCGGCCGGGCACCACGAACCCGGTCTCCCCCTCCCGGATGGCGTCCGGCGCGTTCCCGGAGTCACCGCCCACCACCGGCAGCCCGGTCGCGGAGGCTTCCAGGTAGACGATGCCCAGGCCCTCCACGTCCAGCCCGCCCCGCCGGGTGCGGCAGGGCATGGCGAACACGTCACCCGCGCCGTAGTGGGCCGGCAGCTCCGCCCAGGGCACCTCGCCGGTGAACACCACCGAGCCCGCCACCCCCAGCCGGGCCGCCAGCCGCCGCAGCGCACCCGCATAGGGGCCGCCCCCGACGATCAGCAGCGCCGCGTCCGGGCACGCGGCCAGCACCCGCGGCCAGGCCCGGAGCAGGGTGTCCTGGCCCTTGCGGCGGACCAGCCGGGACACGCAGACCACGACCGGCCGGCCGGCCAGGCCCAGCCGCTCCCGGACCGCCTGGCCGCCCGCGCCGGGCCGGAACACGCTGGTGTCCACCCCCGGCGCCAGCCGCGCCATCCGGGCGGCGGCAGCCGGCGACAGCGCCTTCGCCAGCCGGACCCGGGTGTACTCGCCCAGGTAGGTGACGGTGTCCACGGAGTCGCCAATGCGGCGCAGCAGCGTGCGGGCGGCGGGCAGGGCCGCCCAGCCCGCCTCGTGGCCGTGGGTGATGGCGACCAGCCGCCGCGCCCCGGCCTGGCGGAGGGTGGGGCCCAGCAGGCCGAGCGGCGCGGCCGCGCCGAACAGCACGGTGTCGCAGCCTTCGGCGGCCATGATCTGCTTCGCGCGCCGTGCCACCGACGGCACGGGCAGCATGAGCGACGTGGGGTGGCGGGTGACCGGGAACGGCTGCGCGGCGTCGAACGCGGCCGCCCCCTCCCAGGCCGGCGCGTACACCGCCACGCTGCCCGCGGGCAGCCGGCCCGCCAGCGCGTGCACGAACGCCTGGATGCCGCCGGGCCGCGGCGGGAAGTCGTTGGTGACGATCAGGACCTTGGGCATGCCTCTCCCGGCGTCGCCGGCCCGCGGCCGCGTGTCATGGCCGCGGCGGCGCGGCCCGCCCGGCGGGTACCCGGCGATCCTACCGGCCCGGGTACCCGCCGCAGGTCAGCGGCTTACGGCCGGGCGGCGCCGTCGATCGTCGAGGAGTACCAGGACGACGACAGGCTGACCTCTTCCACATCCATCCCGGACTGCGGGGCGTCGATGATCATGTTGTTGCCGACGTAGATCGCCACGTGCCCCTCGCCGTCGAAGAAGATCAGGTCGCCGGGCTGGATGCTGGACATCGGCACGTGCGGGAGCGCGGCCCACTGGGAGTACGTGTCCCGCGGGATGGACACACCCGCGTTCGCCCACGCCGCCTGGACCAGGCCTGAGCAGTCGTAGCCGCCGTTCGGCCCGGGCGGGCCGGTGCCGCCGTAGACGTACGGGGTGTGCGCGTTCAGGACGTAGAACGCGAACGACACCGCCTTGCCCGCAGCGCCGCTGACCGGCGGGCCGGTGTAGGACCCGCTGGTGGCGCCGCCGACACCGGTGGTGACCGCCGCCTGCTGCTGGGCGGTGAGGGTGGCCAGGATGGCCTTCTGCTTGGTGATGACCTTGTTCAGGGAGGTCTTCTGGCTGGCGAGCTGGTTCCTGATCGCGGCCACCGCGCTCTCGGTGCGCTGGGCGGTCTGCTGCGCCATGGTGAGCTGCCGGGCCGCGTTGATGTACTGCGTGAGCTGCTCGTGGCGGCTGGTGGCGAGCTGGCTGAGCATCGACGCCTGGGCGAGCACGGTCCGGGGGTTGCTGGACGTCAGCAGCCCGACCGGGGAGCTGATGGTGCCGTTCTCGTAGGCGAACGCGGCGATCTGCGCGATCTGCCCGCGCATCGCCGAGAACTGCGCCCGCGCCCGGGTGACCGACCTGTCGACGATGGCCAGCCGCTGCCGGGCGGCGGACAGCTGCTGGGCGACCTGGTCGTACCGCTGGACCACCCGGTCCTGCTGGGAGGTCAGCTTGGCGAGCCGCTGCTGGACCTGGCCGATCGTCGGCCGGGGCTGGGCACTGGCCGTCCCCGCCGACCCGGCCAGCACACCCGCGGCAACCACAGCGGTCGTGATGGCCAGGCTGCGGCGCAATCGGCCGGGTACCTCCAGTGGATGCGTACTCACGCCGTGACACGCTCCTTTTCCCGCTCCCCGCCGCCGTGCCCGCTCGCGGGCCTGGCGGTGGCACCATGGCCCGCGGCTGCGGCCGACGGGCCGCCGGGAACGATCCGGCGCGGTCAGCCCCGCGGTGCAGGCAGGTGCGCGCGGCGGATCTCCGGCTCCCGCGGCGCCGTCGCTGTGCCCGGGCCGCGGGGGTGGCGGCTCACCGTCACCGGGGGCGGCAACTGGGAAGTAAGCCAGCCGGGGCAGACATTAGTGAAGGCCGGATGGCGCTTTCAACCACTTCGGCCACTCTCGCGGCGGCCCGGCGGCCCGGGCGGATCAGGAGGCACGCGCCACTGGCGGGCACAGCCGCAGCGGCGACACCAGCCTGGCGTCGGCGAGGACCCGCAGCGCACGCTGCTCGTCCTCACCGATCTCGGCCTGCTCCGCCGGGGTGCTGAGCAGCGCGGTGACCACGCAGTCGGCACAGGCGATGTCACGCATCTCACAGCGATCGCAGTCGATCAGCATGAGCCCTCCCTTCGGTGGCGGCCACCCGGGCCTCCGTCGCGGTCCACACGTTAAGAGGGGGGACTGACAGTTGCGCCCGCCCGGCCAGCGGGGCCGCCAGCGGCCGGCGTGTCGCGCCCCGCCCGGGCCGGCCGGCGCGCCGCCGGCCCCACTGTCGGTACCCGGCCCTACCGTGGTCAGCATGATCACCCCGGACCCGGTCCCGAGCGACCCAGCGGGCCGCGCCGCCGTCTGGACTGACGAGCGGAACCGGACGGGGCGCGGTAGCGCCCAGGCCGGAGCGAGCCAAAGGGCCGCGCCGCCGTCTGGACTGACGAGCGAGGCGACGGAGGAGCCGGAGCGGGGAGGGAAGACGGCGGGCTCGAGCGGCCCGGGGGCGAGCGAGGGCCAGA